>NZ_JBIDDG010000028.1:0-52909 GCF_043205005.1 Micromonospora sp. NPDC047620
GGCTGAGGTCCGCCGGCGCGGCATCACCGTGCGGATCGCCCGCAAGAAGATCGAGTCCTCACAACGCCTCGGCCGCCACCGCTGGGTCATCGAGCGCACCATGTCGGCTCTTCGAAGTTAGACGGGGTTGAGGTGTCCGCGGTGGTGTCGGGTGGTGGCGGTGCGGGTGCGTAGCCGCTGGTTCTCGGGGTTTCGGAAGCCGTAGGCGCCGCGGGCGACGGTCTTGATGACCCGGTTGGTGCCTTCGGAGCCGGCGTTCGTGATTCCGGTGGTCAGGAACGCGTGGATCTGCGGCCACCAGGTTTCGATGGTGGTGGCGAGCCGGTGCAGTTCGGGCAGGTCGGAGGCGGCGCAGCGGGTGTAGAAGCGGCGCAGCAGCCGGTGGACGTGTTCGCGGTTTGGCTGGGTGCGGGCGGTCGCGAGCAGGTCGAGCAGGTCTTCTTTCACGTTCCACGCGGCCAGGATCGGGGCGCCGATCGCGATGGGCAGGGCTTCGAGGGTGTCGACGAGGCGGTCGACGTGCTTGCCGCTCATGCGGGCGGCGGAGCGGGTCAGCCGGTTGCGCATGCGCCATTCCGGGTCGCTGCCACGGCCGCGGCGACCTCGGTGACCGCGCGGTTGGCCAGTTGCACGAGGTGGAAGTGGTCGACGACCAGCAGCGCGTGGGGCAGTATCTGCCGGATCGCGGCCTTGAACACGGTGCACATGTCGATCGCTACCGCTTGGACCTGCTCACGCCAAGCTGGTGGGCGTTCGCTCAGCCAGCCGGTGACAGCCGCGGTGGTGCGGCCTTCGACCTGGGCGAGCCGGCCCCTGTCCACCGGAAAGATCGACGAAGCCGACGTGCCACCGGTCCGCGGTCGTGGCCCAGGAGCCTGCCTGGGCATCCCAGCTCCAGTGGGGTTTACCCCGGCGGACCTCGTCGATCCCGAGTACGGTGACCGGTTCCGGCTCGTCCGGCAACACGGCGTTCGCGTGGGCGGTGAACGCGTCGGCGACGACAGGCCACGAGACGCCGTGATCCCGAGCGGCCTGTGCGGCCGTGCGACCTGCGTCGGCGACCGCCGCCCCGGCAGCCTGCCGTAATCGGGTGGTCAGCCTGGATCGGGCCGGGACCTGCGCTACCTGCTCAGTGAACGACTTGCGCGGACAGGCCGGGGTCGGGCAGTACCAGCGGCGCGTGCGCCAGCGCAGCCGTACCGAACGCCCGGAGACCGGCAGGTCCCGCGGCCGGGTCGTGGTCCACTGCTTCACCCTCACCGCACGCTGACCGCACTGCGGGCAGCACCGTGCCTGCTCACAACCGGTAGACAGGTCCACCACCGGGACACCCGCGGCGTCCACCTCGACCCGCTCAGCGACCAGGCCGTCCAGACCCAGCAGCCTGGTCGTATCGTTGACCATGCTCGCAGCTCTTCACTTGTGACCATCCGAACTCGACACTCAGATGATCGCCGACGGGCTGCGAGCCCTTCACGTTCGGGTCGGCTCCAGCCACGAACCCCGCTCAAGTTCGAAGAGCCACCATGTCATGGCTGATGCGCTACCGGCGCCTAATACACCGCTACGACCGCCACGCCGACCACTTCGCCGCGTTCACCACCATCGCCTGCGCCCTCATCTGCTACCGCAAACTCGTCAAGCACCCCAAATGAGACACGGGCTAACGGCAGTGTGGGTGATTAAGTGACGGCAATCAGATGCCTCTGTCGTCCTCCGCAAGATGCGACGAATCGGCTCCCGCACGGCGGTTGGAGTGTCGGGAGACCGCACTAGTGTCTGCGCGTTCGAGCGCTCGTCTGGTGGAGGGTGGGGCATGGGTAGTCGGTCCGGTGTCGCGCGGCGTGGCGCCGTCACGGATGGCGAACTCACGTTGTCGTTGGCCGCGTCCGGGGTCATGCGGTTGACAGCTTGGCCGGGGCCGGAGGACCCGCGTAACCCGTATCCGACAGCACTCCAGCTGGCGCTGGATCGGTTGACTTGGGCGTGCTGGAACGAGCGGATCGAACCCCCGCGTGGCGTCGCGGACCTGGTAAGTGAATGGTGCAGCGAACCGTTGGCACGGTGGCCGTTGGACTTGCCTGACGGCGCGGTCGGGCCCGGTGATCGGCTGCTGGTCGATGGGGAGGCGAGCGAGACCTGCCGGGACTGGGCGGTGACGAACCCGGATGTAATCAGCGAGGTGATGGAAAGCCGGTTCATGTCCGATGTTCGTGACACCTGCAGGGGGTTGGGTCGCCGGGGCCAGGAGGTGTACGTCCGGCTGCGGCGGCTGATGGTCGATGAGCCGGTGCTGTCCGCAGTCGAGTTGTTGAAGCGCCGAAACCAGTTCCCCGACGTGCCGGCGTGGTCACAGTGGCTCGGCGAGGCGTACGTGCCGGTGACCGCCAACGAACTGGATGGGGCGTCGGTGGGTGTGTGCCGCCGATGCCGGCAGCTGACGAGACCGGCGAGCGGCGGCTGGCGCTGCGCGACGCCACGATGTCGTCGACTGACCCGACCGGCCGCCGTCACCGTGCGCGAGGCGAAGGGTGTGGTGCGGCTGCGCGCCGACCTGGTGACCTACGTGAGCCTCCCTGGTCGGGTGGAGGCCGATCTGGTGAAGACGCTGGAACGGGCCGGGGCGACGGTGTACTGGTGGCCCGATGTCGACGCCTACGACCTGCTGGTGGTCTGGCCGGACGGGCGACGGTGGGCCGTTGACGTCAAGGACTGGCGTAGCCCGTACCCACTGGCCCGGAAACTGCGCCCGCTGCCGACATACCGGCGCGGGCACGAGTACGCCTGGGATGAGGGATTCATCGTGATTCCGACCGACCGGGTCAACCAGCGGCGCGGTTACCTGACCATTCTGCGCCGGCACAGCGAGGCGCTGCGCACCCACCCGGAGCTGGAAGCGGTGAGCGTCAAGCAGTTGAAGGAACGGATCCCGGAGGGTTGCCGTGGCGCGTAACCGCAGCGAGTGGCGCGACGACCTGACCCAGCGGCTGAAGCAGGCCGTCCGGGCGCGCGGCTGGAACGTGAACGTGCAGCAACTGGTGACCGTAGAGCTGGTACTGGCGTTGCTGGAGATGGTGGCGCCCGGACAGCCGGCGGTCGCCGGATCCGCGCTGCTCCGCGGCTACCGCTTTCTGCCTGTTGACGAGGCCGGCGAGCAGGCGCTGCGTATCGCTGGTTGGTTGGTCGGCGACCTCAAGTCGGAGCCAACCTGGCGGGAGGCCCTTGATGAGTACCTACGCATGCCGGAACAGCTTCGCGCGTTCCTGCTCGACAACGCTGAGGACATCCCGAAGCAGCGTACGCCGCCGCTCGTGGCCGACCGCGAAGCGGACTACGCCGGTGCGTTGCGCACCCTGCCTACCCACCGAACGACCGTCATGCCAGTCGCCGAGGCCGGGCAGCAATACATCGTCACCTCCGACGGCGGCGAGGAGAAGATCACGATCCCGTTGAGTCTGCCGCCTTTCGCGCCGGTGCCCGCCCATGACGTGCCGCGCCGGCTGCGCCGCCGTCCAGTGCGATTGACCTGGTGCCAGCTGGTGGACTTCGCCGCCGTCCTCGATACCGAAGACGCCGATGCGGGACGGGACCCGCAGCACTGGCACGACCGGATCGTCGACGTGACCCTGGCCCTGCGCGCGGCGGACAACAGCTTCCATCCCGCCGACGAGATTGACCTCGCCCAGATGCACCACATTGCCGGCATGGTCGGTGCTCGCAAGAGCACCTTGATGGACTTGCTGGCCATCTGGGCCGGGCGCAAGGGCCACCGGGTCACCATCATCGTTGCCGACGTGGTGGCCGTCTTGACCAGGGTCGAACTGTATCGCCGCTACCAGGTCACGGCGGCACCGGTCCTTGGCGCCTCCGGCCGTGGCCGACACATCCAGCAGCTACACCGGCCGGGAGCACGCCGCGTCGACGGGCTGACCTCGATGGGCAACCCGATGCTGGCCTGGGCGTCGTCGGCGTGCGCGTTGAACGTGCACCGGTCCGAACCACGACCCTGGCACCTGGACCAGGCGCCGTGCTTCCGGCTGGGCCAGGAACAGGTCGGGCCGCGTGGCGGAAGCCAGGTCGTGCAGCATGTGTGCCCGCTATGGGCGGGGTGCCAGCGGCACGAGGCGTCGCGAGCCTTGGTGCAGGCGCAGGTGTGGGTGAGCACCCCAGCCGGGCTCGTCTACAGTCGTGTACCCGCGCCGGTTACCGACGTTGATCTGCGCTACCTGGAACTGGCGTGGCTACTCAGCGACCTGATCATCGTGGACGAGGCCGACCAGGTCCAGACTCAGCTGGACGGGATGTTCAGCCCGAGCCAGACGCTGACTGGTGAGGGCAACGATGCCTGGCTGGACGTCGTCGACACGGCCAAGAACCGCGAGATCCGCGGCAAGGGCCGCGGACCCGTCAGGGACCCGAAGGTTGCCCGGTGGAGCAACCTGGTCGACACGGCCGACACCCTCGGCACCCGGATCTACCACCTGCTTGGCACCTCCTCACACCTGCGCAGCTGGGTCGGCGACGGCTACTTCAACGAATGGACCCTCGGGGTGCGGCTGGCGGCACGATTCGCCCGGGTGCCAGTCGACGATGCGGACCGGGCCGAGGGGGAACCGCCGTACCGGATCGATGAGACGCTGGCAGCGTCGTGGCGGGCCAGCTTCGCCAAGTGGTCGCTGCGACCGGCGGGCAGAAAGCGGATCGACGATGGCCGCGCGGACGAATTGCGGCAGCTGTGCAACGAGAGCGCCTACGACAGCGACAAGGACATGACCGACGCGATCCGGGAGTGGCTGGCCGGCCGCAGCGACATCCACGGCCTGCACGACCGCGACGAACTCACTGTGCTGGCCATGCGGCTGCAGTTCACCCTGCTCGTCGGGATGCTCGCCAACCGGGTCAGCAGCATTACCGGCCAGTGGACCGAGGTGGAAGGGCCACTGCGCATGCGCGGGCACAGTTCCAGCCTCGTGCACCGGCCACCGGTCGAGTACGTCGCGATGGTGCCGGACTCGCCGATGGGTAACCTGATCGGCTTCCAGTACCAGCACGACGACGAGGCGCACCCGGACCGGATGGGATCGCTGAGGTTCTTCCGCTGCAACGGCATCGGCCGGTGGCTGCTACTCAACCTGTCCCATCTGTACGCCGACAGCGACAACCCGCCGGTCGGAGTGCTGATGATGTCAGCCACCAGTTGGGCTGGCTCGTCGCCGCGCTACGACGTGCAGGTGCCCGTCACCGGCGTACTGATCGCCCCGTCCAGCGAAACCAGTGGCATCGCCGACAGTGCATTCCACTTCAGCCCGCAGCGGTACGGCGACCATGACGCCACCAAGATCCGGGTCTCCGGTGCACCGCAAGAGCTACGCGCTGCCGCGCTCGCCGCACTCGTACACCAACTCGCCCGCATCCGTGACGACGGCCTGGGCCCGCAACCCAGCCACCTCGAACAGCAGCGCGACGCCCTCGCGCCGAACCGGCAACGGATCATGCTGCTCGTCGGCAGCTACGACGAGTGCGAACAGGTCGAGACCGAACTGCTGCGTACCCGACCTGACTGGATAGGCCAGGTGATCCGGCTCGTCCCCGACGACGCCAGCTACACCCACCAGTGGACCGGCCGTACCTTAGCCCGCGGCAGCGTCGCCGACCTGCGGCACACCAACGCGTGGCTCCTGATCGCCCCGCTGCTCGCAGTCGAACGTGGGCACAACATCCTCAACAGCGACCGTGTCGCCGCTCTCGGCGCGGCCTACTTCCTGGTGCGCCCGCACCCGCGACCGGATGACATCTCCTACCACGTGCAGGACATCAACCGGTGGGGCGTCGACCAGATCGCCGCCGGCCTACCCGAGGCCGGCGCACTGGAACGTCCGATCCATGAACGCGCCCGGATATTCCGTGGCGTCGCCGGGGCCCGATGGCGCGACGCGCTCGCCCACCCGTTGATGGTGTCGCAGATGGACGACATCGAGCAAGACGCGTTCATGTGGACCCAACTCGTCACCATCTGGCAGGTGATCGGCCGGCTCGTACGAGGCGGCCAATCCGCCGTCGTGCACTTCTGCGACGCCGCGTTCGACCCGGCCAGCGACACCAGCCTGCTCACCGGAATGTACCGGGTACTGGATCGAGCGATGTCCGGCACCGGCGCGCACGCACGCGACGCCTACCTCGCCACCACCCTGTACCGCCCCCTACATCAGGCCCTTCGTAGCCTTCTGGAGCCTTACCGTGCGCTATGACCTGATCCAGCAGCTCGCTTTCCCCATCGACCCAGCGACACTGGGCGGCATCCTGCGCCCCTACCAGGCGTGCACCTTCCCCAGCGCGTGGAAGGCTGCCCTTGCCCGCACGCTCTACCCGGACCGCAGCGACGACGACATCCGACGCGGTGTGCCGCTGTGGTCCTTGACCACCGCGTTTGCCGCGTTCCAGCCCGACATCATCGTCGATGGCAACGGCGGAGGGCAACGATTCTGGCTCGGCGGAGCCTGCCGGCCCTCCGACGATGTCCTCACCGCGCTCATCCACAGCGGCATCACCAGCGTCGTCCACGCCCAGGCCCGCCGTTATCCACGTCGCGGCATCAGGGTCGACGGGCTACCCGATCTACTTGCCGGGATCAACCCCTCCACCGACCTGGACTGGCGACAGGTTCCCCTTCTCGCTGACGACGGACAGTTCACCGAACACACTTTCCGCCTCTTGCCCGATCTCATCGCCGCTCACCTCGCCGAGCAGGAGTGGGCTGTCGACCACGGTGGTGTGGCCACCTCACGATTCCAGCGCATCGCCACCGCCGATGGTGCTGAACTCATGTCCTGGCCCCCGCGCGACCATCCCCGCCGTACACGCCGCTGGTCGTTCTCCTACGTGGTCCGGCTCAGCGTGCAGACCATGCCCGCCGATCCGACTCCTTACCTGTACGTCCACGTCGGGCTGAGACGTTGGGCCAGCCGAAAAGTGTTCCTGAACAACAACGACCGGGCCCTGTCTGTCGCTGTCAAAGCCCCTAACACCTGGGACGACGGCCCGCTACCGCCGCTGATCGCCCGCGCCCGGCTGCAATGGCGCCCTGGACCGAAAGACAAGAAGGAAGGACGGATGGACTGGACCGACGACATCGTCGAGGTCCTGTCCCGGCTCCATGGCGTCGCTCTGCCCGATCCGGCAAAGCTCTGCGCCGACCCGCTCGCACACCTGCCCCAACCGGGCACGTCCGCTATCGGCGGCTTCGAGGCCGGCGTCTTCTACCGCACCGGCTTCGCCCACAAGCATCCCGTCGGTGACGGCGTATCCGCCAAAGACCGCTGGCGGATTTTCGACAACCTCGCTGACGCCCTTCGCCCGCACCTCACCCCAAACGGCCTCACGACACGTGCCCACGGGGTCACCGTGTCGCCTCGCCCACCAGCAAAGAAGGACGGCATCCGCATCCCCACCACCGCGGTTGCCGCCGCCGTCGGCCGGAACATCACCATCGAGGTGTGGTGGCAGACAAGCATCATCCGCGACGAAGCCCTCGCCGCGATCAGCCGCACCCTCCAAATGCCCGCGCTCGAACCAACCGGCACCGACGGCTCCTGGCGTACCGCCAACGACCACCTGACCGTCACCGTTCACACCCGGGAACTCGGTGCCCTCGCCAGCGACCTCGATATCAACAAGGAGATCACGAAGAAGGCGGACCGATACCGCGACGCCGCCTCCCGCCGCATCCGGCAGGTCAACGACTGGATCGCACCCCACCCCACCAGCCAGCCGACCTTTGTGCTCGTGGAGCTCGACGACGACAAGGCATTCACCGTCGAAACCGACCCCAAGTTCGTGCTCCGGACCGCCGCCGGCCGCAACGGCCGCAATACCCAGTTCCTCACCCCCACCAAGGACGGCGAAACCGACGCCAACCGCACGACCCGCATCGAACAGTCCCTACGCGAACTGCTCGTCCGTCAAGCCGGTGTTCCCGCCCGCGCGACCCGGCTCGGCCTCGACGACCACCCGCTACCCGACACCACCCGGGTGGTGGCCATCTGGCTCATCCGCAAGAACGGCCTACAGACCAGTTCCTTCCCGATCGCCGTGTGCTGCGACCCCCGCCAGCCCGTCATCAAGGCACGTCTCTTCGGCGAACGTACCTGGCGCCCAATGCGCGAAGCGCTCCTTGCGCTCAGCGCCCTACAGAACGAGCACGCCCTCGTCCCCGCCAAAGCCGCCGCCGAGTTCATCGCCGACGTCATCGATCAACTCGGTGACCTCGACGGACCCACGCTCCTGATCAACCTCGCTCAGAACACCCGCGGCGTGTGGAAGACAACCGCCAACACCAACATCCGCATCGACAGCCTCGCGACCACCACAGAAGCGCATGTCCCGGCAGCGCAGCATCCGCACGTACGCTACGTGCGAGTCCGCACCAATCTCAGCCAGGAAACGACCCAGCACTACGCCTACGCCGAACACAAGGTCGAAGAAGACGACGGCACCACCTCCACCATCAAGATCATTGGACTCAGCGCCGGCCTGTGGCAGCCAGCAACCAGCCACGGCCGCACCTTCCTCAGTACCCCCGACAAGCCCGCCACAGCCTCCGGCAGCTCACCGAAAGGCTCCCGGATCGAGATGCGTCGCGCCCGCCGCAAAGACGGCACTGAACACGACGTCCTCGATATCGCCTCAGATGTGTGGAACCCCCAACTCGTCGAGTTCTTCGTCGGCGCCCTGCAACAGGACGACAAGCCCGCCGCGTGGGCCGCTGCCGCACACCAGTACCGCTACGTCGCAGCCCACTACGACGACCCGACCCTGCTCCCACTCCCAATGCACCACGGTCACCGCGCCGGCGAATACCTCCTACCTGGACACCTGCTCGACGACGCGATCAGCGAACCGACGTGAACCAGCCCGGAGGCAAACCACTCGCCCTTCTGCCGACAGCGGGCCGATGGAAGCCGGGCCGAGAGATCTACCGGTCGTCCGGCTGGCCTCGCTTCGACCGCCACGCGTCCGGCAGCTTGTCGGTGCGCTCCATCGCGATCTTGGCCCCCACGGTCGCCCTCGCCGGCGGACTCGGAAGAAGCGACACCCTGCTGGTTCGAACAAATGATCCAACTTTGGGCTACCGTACATGCGTGACCGCTCGCGACGCCTCACCCGACCCACGCTGGTTGACGCCGCGGCAGCGACAAATCCTCACAATGATTCGTGAGTGGGTCGCGCAGCATGGCTATCCGCCGACCGTACGGGAGATAGGCGTGGCCGTCGGTCTCGGTTCGCCCTCATCGGTGACCCACCACCTGAAGGCACTCGAACGACACCGCCTGATTCGTCGGACTCCAGGCGGACCGCGAGCGGTCAACGCCCGCCCGATGACCGGCCGCGATCCGTCGAGCGAGTCTGAGGCACGACGCGAGACGATGATCCCGCTACTGGGAGTCATCGCCGCCGGCGCGCCGATCCTTGCCGAGGAGCATGTTGAGGACGTTCTGTCCCTGCCGGCTGACCTCGTCGGTCGGGGCACGCTGTTCGCATTGCGGGTGCAGGGCGACTCCATGGTCGACGCGGGCATCGCCGCTGGTGACGTCATCGTGGTACGTCAGCAAGCAACGGCCGACAGTGGCGACATCGTCGCCGCCATGCTCGACGGCGAAGCGACCGTCAAGCAGTACCGAATCCGTGACGGCAGGACCGAACTCGTCCCCCATAACCCGCGCTATCCAGTGATCCCCGCAGATCAGGTGATCATCCTCGGCAAAGTCGTATGTGTGCTTCACCGCTGGTGAATCCGCCAGTCCGCGTTCCCCTTCCCGGAGCCAGCAGCCGTGTGGACAGGCTGTGGCGATGCCGGGATGTCGTACAGCTCGGAGAGCGTGGCTCGCCGAACCCAGCGATCTGGGCTGGCGATCCCAGCGATTGCCGTGGCGGTACGCGATGCTTTCGGCCAGATCAGTTCGAAAGGGGCGACGTGAGTGATCTTGGCGAGCAGGCGCAGAACAGGCTGGGGATGCTCGCTGACTACTTCGCCCGGCCCGTGCGGATTGATGGATATGAGGAGATCGCTTCGGGCCTCTTGACGAGTATCCCGTTCACCCGCGATGAGCGCTGCGGAGGAAATCCCTCGCGATCCTGAGCGATCTGACTCGCTGTGCAGCGACTCGGCCGAACCAACGGGGTCGGAGGTTGAGAAGCAAGACCCGTTCGGGGGTCCCTTCTCGCACATGGTAAGCGCAGGATCGGGCAGGGTAGCGGACAGCTCGCAAGGCTCGCCGTTCCACTGTCGACCCGACGGCGATCACCTTCTCGGGAAGAGAATATTGCTCATTGAACGCCTCGTGCTAGACAACTTTCAATGCTTCGGGCCGGGTCTGCACAAGGCGGGTGAGCACACCAGCGCCGAACTGGCAGAGCTGTTCGGCGTAGCTCGCTCGACGGTCTACCGCGCACTGGAACGCGCCGCTACGGCGGGGACCGCAGCGGCTCGATGAGGCAACCGCCGGTCGTCGGCTTGACGACCGGGCGGTTGCAGCGCGATGGCGGCCGGACGAGGCGAATGGAACGCGAGCTCATCCGCGAACGCGCCCTGGACGGCCTGCGGGCCGCAGCCGCGCCCAGGTTGCCGGGGTGGGCGTCCCGTCGCCTGTGACGATGACGTCCTGGCTGTCGCTCGCGCCCGACAACAGCGTGGAGAGTCCGTTACCGCCATTGCTAAACACCTCGGCATCAGCCGATCCATGCTCTGCCGAGCTTTGCAAGGGGGCGCTGGGTTATGGGCTGTTGGCCCTGTTCCTGCGGTAGCCGGCGAGGAGCCGGGGTATCGTCACCCAAACTTCGCCCGATCCAGCCTGACGTTCCTGCCGACCGGCGGGCCGCGCCCCACGCCGCACCCCCAGGCTCCGGTGAACGTACATACATCGTTAGCTGAACGAACCAGAGATGCCCACCGGTTCGGGCTGGTTGACTGCACTACCATGCACTGGAATATATCCAGATGTGTTGATAGTTTGGTTCCAATAGAAGTGCTAAGGGGAAAGAGGTAGCCGATGCTCAGACGTCGATCAAAATCACTGCTTCTCGCAGGACTTGTAAGCGCGGCGCTCATCTTAGCGCCGGCCACCCCGGTAATCGCGAGCGGCAACGCACCCACACCGGCTTCTGCCGTTTCCGCCTCACAAGCTAGCTACCAGTTGAGATCCCCGTCGATAGCACCGCTAGCTACTTGGGTTCCCTGGGACGGTTTTCACATCACGACGCTGGAAAAGTGCCTAGCGCGAAAGCAGTATATTAGCCAGACCTTCCAAATCCCCCTGTCGGCCCTCAGGTGTGTAGAGGAGGGCTTGCCTCCCTGTACGTATTGGATACTCGAAGTGGATGCAGATCGCGCTCCTGCGGCTCGCATTGAGGGTAGAACAAGAACTGCCTCGGAGTCTGTTGCATGTGGTTAGGAAATGCGTGAGACCGGGGATGCTCGGTGAGTAGCTCGTGGCTGCCCCTGGTCGTTGACGAGGGGCAGCCAGCCCGTGCAGAGGGACTGCTGATTCGGCTCGGCCATGCGGTACTTCTCATCCCAGACGGCGGAACGGTGGTCACCTCCGACAGCGAAATTGTCGCTACGTCGACTCCGGTGGAACTATGTGTGGTTGACTCATCGATTGACCTTGACCGCTTAGAAAGCCAGACAGTTGTGGCTCAAGGCGCCTGGACGGACCGCAAGCTGGCGATCGATGACGCGAGCAGTCTCATTGTGCGACCCGAGGCCGCTGTCGTTGCCCGCAGAGCCGACGATGCCGCCTCGTCCTTTACCGGGCAGGCGCTTCACAAACAGCTTCGGTGTAGGCCGCCTGTCGAGCGTTCCCTCTTGGAGGACGGTCACCTGCTGGACCTGTGGACGGCCGATCGAGGGGCTGGCGATGAACGGCACATCGCGCTCGCCACGGATGTCGCAAAGGTCCGCGCAGCCCTTGCCCCGCTGTTCGGGGAGTCGCTGGTGGTTATCGAGAGTCGGTGGACCGAGGGCATGTTTCGTGAGATCGAGGCGGTATTGGGTGAAAGTGGACTCGTCGCGAGTTCGGGTCGGGAGGTTGGAGCGGATTTCCAGATGAAGGTGACTGTGACGCTGCTGCACCTTCCCACGCGGCTAGCCCGCCGTCTGGAGCAGTTTCCGGCCGAGGCCTTGGCGCTCAGGCTGCTCGTAATGCCGGCCTGAGCTCAGGGCCCCGGCGTTACGCCGGGCCCGCGGGCGTCGGGGTCGCGCAGGGGCCGGCGGCCGCCGGCGAGTTCGGGCAGTGCGAACGAGTAGTGGCCGTGCACGTTGTCGACGACGAATCGTAGCGGTGAGGCCGACAAACCCGCGCGGCCACGTGGCCACGCCGCCGTGCTGCCAGAGTTGTTCGAGGTGCCCGCGCAGCTGGCCGGGCCGGCGTCCACCGGCCCGGTCGGCAATTAGCGCAGCGGCTCCAGACCGTCCTCGTCGTCCTCTTCGGCTGGGTCCTCGGTCGTTGAGGGCCAGGACCTCGCGCAGCCAGCCCAGTTCGTCGGGGTAGAGCGCCACGGTGGTCCACCTGCGGATGGCCGCGTCGTCATCGAGGTCGTCGTCGCCGTCGTAGACGCCAGGCAGCTTGACGGCGATCCAGATGTCGTCGCCGAGCAGCTGCTCGGCCGCGCGCAGCCGCACCACGGTGGGATCGGTGGTGAGGCTGTGCTGGGGGTCGAGGTCGTCAAGGTCGATACCGTGCTCGCTGAGCATGTCGTGTTCGGCGGTCAGCCCGGCGGTGCAGACCACTGCCAGGTGCGGGCGCTGCTGTGCCGGGGCGTGGGTGCCGTCGGCCAGGTTGGCGTAGGTGTCGAACGCGGCCCGCGGGTGCATGTCCAGCAGCTCGCCGATTGCCCACCAGTCCAGGCCTGCGGCGAGGGCGTCACGTACGACGCTGCGGTGCAAGTGCCCCGCTTCGTCGGTGGCCCTGTGGGCCTGGGTGAAGGCTCGGGTGAGGTTACCGGCTGCGGCCGCCGCGGCCGCCGCGTTCAGGGCGTCGGTGAGCGTGGCGCTGTGCTGGTCGCGGAACACGCCGGTGTAGGCGCCGGTGCGCATCATCGGGGCTGCCCCTCGCTGGTCTCGGTGGCCGGTGGTGTGCCGGCGCCATCATCGCCGGTCGCGGCGGCGGCTGCGCGCAGGGCGAGCCGGTTGTTCATGTTGAGCCGGACTTCGCCGTACGGGGCGATGTTGGACCAGAACAGCGGGGTCAGCCCGCGCCGGTCGGCCGGGGTGAGTTCGACCAGGCACTCGTCGAGGACGTCCTGGACCATCAGAGTGTTGACGTACACCACGTGTAGCTGACCTGCCGCTTCACGACGCGGTCCTAGCGCTGCGGCCGAGGGCCTGGGCGACGGTGGCGTCCGGCGCTCGCCGCAGGGTGCGGGTGCGAGGAGCGCCGCAGGGAGTGGAAGTCCAGCCCGGGATCCAGCCCGAGTGCGTCGCGGTAGGCAGCCAGCCGCTTGTTCAGGTGCTGCACGCACACGCGCGGCGCCCGCTCCGAGGGCCAGGCCGCCGGGTTGCCGTCAACGCCGAACAGCGGCCGGACCTCGGTGAGCCACTGCCCGACGATCTCGGCCACCCACTCCCACACCGTCAACACACTGCGCCGCTTGGGCGGTGAGCCCTTCTTCGCCTTGCCGTGCCTGACGTAGAGCACGCCGTACTCGCCGTACTCCGGGCCGTCCGGGTTGCGGTCGAAGTCGACCGCGTCGAGGATCCGCACCTCGTTGCGGCGCAGCCCGTAGCCGTAGGTCGCCTTCAGCACGGCGGCGTCCCGGAACGCCGACAACCAAGCGTCTGTCCTTGCGGGCGCCGTCTGTTTAGAGAGCCCAGGCTTTTGCCAGCCTCGACGGCATATAGCGCCCCTCCGAGCGATCTGCCCTCTCCGCGAGTGCGCAAGCTGTATAGGCTTGAGTGCACCTCAGTCCCTCAATGGAGTGGCGCGGACCTGCCGCAGCTGGGAAAGGAGCAGTAGCCGTTGGCTCCCTGGATGTAGGGGTGGCTCTGGCCGGTGTTCGACGAGCCTCGTGCGGTGGGGCGATGTTTGGTGTTTGAATCCGGTCCGGTGGTCGGACTAATTTTGTCCGGCTGTCGGACTAGCCCTAGTTCTGTGGCCGAACCAGCTCCCGTTAGTGCGGGAACTCGAAGACGATATGCGGTCCTTGCCTTCTTGCGGCGAGCGTCATCCACCTTCGGCCTGAATCGTATGACCCAGCCCAACTCCTCAAGCCGGTTCAGCCAGACAGCGATTGTGGAGCGGGCCATTCCTGTTGCCCGTTCCAGGTCTGTCAAGCTCGGTGAAAACCTCGGCGGGATCACCGCGGTTGAGGTATCTGTCCAGGTCAAGAGTGTGAGGATAAGGTGGCGCCCAGAAGGGCTGAGGCGGCAATCAGCGTCTCGAACTGCGCGCTCCACGGCCCATCGCTCTACCATGCAATACATCCTTCCCCCGTCGCCGCGTGTGGTCGGCGGCCCTGATCCCGCTTGGCGCTTGAGTCTCGTGACCGTAGTGGTGGGTTCCTGTTCTGGCCAGGCGCGGAGTCGCTTGTCGAGCGGGCTTGGGTGCTCGACTGCGACGGTGACCTGCGGTTTCGGCCTCGGCGGAGATGCGGCCACGATTGGCTGCATCGGTTGGTGATTCGGGCCGGCTGGCAACTGGAAAGGCAGTTGCAGGCGGGCAGCGTGGACGCGCTCAACCGTCGTCGACGGTTGAGGAGGAGCGCTCGTCAGCCTGCTGCCGGGGCTCGTCGATTGGCGTGGGTCTCTTCGGCTACTGGGCTGCGGACAGCCTTAATTACTCGGCTGTGTGTCCGTGCTTCCTCGTGGGCGAGTCGGGTGGAGTTTGCGCGGCTTGCTCCATGGTCAGGATGTTCTGGATGATCGCGGCGATGCCTTCGCGTGCTCCGGGCGAGAGCTTTTCGATGGACCGTGTCAGCACCTGTACCTCGGCGCTGCTCTGCGATGGGTCTAGGAAGAAGGCTGGCCCGACGCCGAAGAACTCGGCCAAGGCCGTCAGTGTCGCGGCTGTCGGATTGTTGTGCTCGCCCGTGCGCAGTCTCCGCAGGGTCTCCGTAGAGATGCGATGACCTCGGGCTTTCAGCGCCTCAGATATCTCGGCGTCCGTGTACGGACCACGGCCTTTTGGGTGGTGGTGGGCATACAGGTATCGAAGCCGGTCTCTAATGAGTGCCGAGCCGGAGCCACCTGGTGGGTCCTCGTGCGGTGCCGCCATGACGCCCCAGACTACGACTAGAGTTGGTCAGAACCCAACTTTGTGTGGAACTTCCACGTCAGCTGTGCTTAACTCTCAGTGCCCGAGCCACACCAAGTTGGATGAGTGCCAACTTGGTGGGTTGAGGGTAGCGCATCGGTCGGCCTCGCTGGAGGGGGTTGTGGGGCTCCGATTCGCTTCGATCGGGGACCGCGAAGCCTTGGGGTGACGCGGTTCCTGATGGCCTGCTCGTGTGGTCGACGTCCAGGTCGTGACAGTAACGGGGGACCGGCCCGCGGCGGAGCTTTCTCGTCGTCGCTGGTCAGTGCTGTACGGCAAGCCTTCGGGGGAGGCGGACGTGTCGGATCCATCGACTGACCCAGCAGGCCACCTCGCCAGCACCGGGACTTCTTCGGAGGTGTCGGTCACCGGCGAGCGAGGGACGCTGGCGGAGCGGGCGATGCTCGCTCCGCCAGCCGAACCCGACGAGCCGGCGGGGCTTGGCGTAAGTGTGAAGAGTGTCGGGCCGTGGTGGGCTCCAGGCGTGGCGCGGGGGCCACGGGAGATCCCTCGGGAGTTCGGTGGCGGCAGCCTGGCTGAGTCGCTGTGGCTGCGCGCTTCGTCGCTGCGCCCGGGCTGCCCCTTGGTGAGCGTCTCGTCAGCCGATGGCGGTGTCGGGCGTTCGACTCTGACGGCGGCGCTCGGTGGTGTCCTGGCGCTCGCGAGTCCAGCTCCCATCATCGCGGTGGATGCGACCGCACGTGCGTGGGGCGGGCTGGGTCACCGCGTGGTCCGAGGCAGTGTGGCTTCGGCGTGGGACGCGAGCGTCGCGGAGACGAAGCTGGCTGACCCGCTGGTCGCCGAGGAACTGATGCAGCGAGGGCCAACTGGTCTGCGCGTTCTGGTCGGTGAGAGCAAGATGACGGCGCAGCGGCGTCCTCCCACGTGGTCGGAGATGTTCGGTGTTATCGGCCATCTGCGGTCGGTGTACGCCATGGCGTTGCTGGATCTTCCTGCGGCGGACAACACGCCGACGTGGCGGGCGTTGGGGTGGGCGACCGTGCCGGTGCTGGTGACCCGCGCCACCGTCGATGGCCTACAGCACACCATGCGGCTGCTGGCGCATCTCAAGGCAGCGGGACTGGACCAGGTGGCGGAGTCCGCGGTGGTGGTGGTTATGACGACCACCCACTCCACCGCGCGGGAGGTTCGCGCGGTCGAGCACCTGGCGCGCCAGGCGGCGACGCATCTCGTCCGCGTGCCCTTCGACCCGGTTCTCGCCCGTCCTGACCCGCTCGATCCGCGGTCGCTGAGTAAGGCCACACGAACGGCGTTGACCGAGGTCGCCGCAGCGGTTGTCGACCGCTGTCCCGCTGCCCCTGACCCGCTCGAGGGGGCTTCTGTCGCCTGAGGGCGGCGACTTCACACGGGGAGGAACTTGTTGTGATCGTGCACTGGGTAGCTGCCGCGTTGACGGCGCGGGCACCTGCGGTGGTGGCGGTGCTGGCACCCGATCCGACGCCAACGCCGTCCGGCGGGGGGTTCGACTTCGGCCGGATCAGCCCTGACCCTGCGGCTGTCCCGCGCTCGGATCTGTTCTACAAGCTGGCCAACGCCGCGCTGTTCCTCGGCGTGATTTCCGCGGTGGCGGGCCTGGCGGCGGGTGCGATTGCGTTTGGGATCGGACCGATTTTCGGTGCTCACATCATCAGTGATCGAGGTAAGTCGATGATGTGGAAGGCCGGTCTGGTGGCGATCGTCGTGGGCTCGGCGACGTCGATTATCGCGTTCCTGCTGAGCGAGATCTAGGAGGTGTCTCGCATGCGGGAATCGGCTTACAAGACGACCGACGGTCGGCGCGGTACGACGACGGTGCTGCTGCTCATCTTCGCCGTCGTGGTCGCGGGGACGGCGGTCTTCGTTGCGGGGCGCGCCAGCGCACCCGAACGGGCTGCGGTCGGCGGCTACAGCGATCGTCTCGTCAGGGGGGTGCCGGTCGGCTTCGCCGGCACGCCGCGTGGAGCGGGGGATGCGGCGGCGGCGTACGTGGTGGCGGTGTCCGCCGCGGCGGGCCGTTCGGAGGTCGAGCGGCAAGCGCTGATCGACATCATCGCTGTGGACGGTTCGGGCCCGGCGGTGACCGAGATGATGGGCGCGGGATCGCCGCCGGCCGACGTTGCGGGGATCTCCCAGACGGTGGCCGCCCGGGTGTGGGTCCCCGACACGGACCTCAACGACCAGGTGCCGCAGGGCGGCGAGGTGACGGCGCGGCTGTTGGTGTGTGCGCTCACCGGGTCGATGACCGATGGCGTCGTCGCTGGCCCGGAGACGGGTCTTGCGGGTGGCTGGTTCGTGCAGTCGGTGACGGTGCGCTGGACACAGGATCGCTGGCGGGTGGTGGCGGTGCAGCGGCCGGTGCCGGTGCCGCCGCCGGATCAGCGAGGCGCCCGCCGAGACGGTGGTCCACGCGACACTCAACCGTTGCTTGAGGTGCTCGGCGTGCGTTCGTGGGTGCCGGGGACGGTTTGATCTGATGTCGTGGCTGAGCACCTGTCGACGCGCGATCGGCGTGGCTGTCGGCGTGCTGGTCCTGGTGGGCGTGGTAGCGCTGCCTAGGCCGGCCGCGGCGGCCCCGACACCGGTCCCGTCTGCCTCGGCAGCCGAGGCTTGCCCTGCGCCGACGTCTTCCGGGCAGCCGTCGCAGCCCGGTGGGGAGCAGACGGCGCCGCAGGTGAACTGGTGTCTTCCGTGGGCCCGTTGGAAAGCCGGCGACGGGTGGGTCACCGACTGCGGCAAGGCCGGGGGGGCTGTGGAGCAGGAACGCTGTGACGCGGTGTCGCTCACGGTGCAGTCACCGCCGCCGGAGGGCACACGGTCGGTCCTCGACGAGTCACTGCCGGCAGGTGGTGCTGCGCCGGTGAGGTGCGAGCGGTTCGCCGACCGCGCCGCCGAGGACGAGGGCAACGCCGATCGGTGGACGGCGAAGCAGCACCGTTGCGAGGCGGTGCGTGCGTCGCTACTGCCCTTTTCATCCCTCTTCAAGGCACCGGGCTGCAAGACGCTCGATGTGAGCTGCAAGGTCGGCGAGCAGGTCAAGGACGCCGCCCGCTCGGGGTTCGAGGGCTTGGCGGATATCGCCGTGGCGGGCTTTGCCTGGATGTTGAGCAAGCTGGCCGAGGTGGTGTTCGAGCAGTCCTCCGCGGTGCCGGACGAACCGTTTTACGGCGTCTACAACGACATCTCCGGCGTCCTGATCGTAGTGGTGCTGCTGTTCTTCCTCATCTCCACGGCCATCGGCGGACTGCGCCTAGACGGCCCCGGACCCTTGTCCAGCCTGGGTGGGCTGGTCCGGGCCATGTTCGGGATCGCGTTCGCCGGCGGGATCGCCTACATCCTGATGGCGGCGTGGGACGAGGCGACCGTGGCGCTGATCGCCCGCAACCAGCAGCGCGACTGGCAACCCAGCATGTGGGTTGACGCGCTGAATGCCCTGACCGCGGACACCGGCACGATCCTGCTGGCCTTCGTCGTCGCGGTGATCAGCGTGATCGGGCTGGTGCTGGTGTTCCTGATGCTGCTGTTCCGCTCACTGTTGGCTGCCGGCGCGGCGCTGTTCGGGGCGATGGCGATGACCGGTCAGGTGATGGCCGAGACCCGTTCATGGGGACGCAAGTGGTTCTGGACCTGCAATGCCCTGGCGTCGTCGAAGTTCTTCATCGCCGCGTTGTGGATCTACGGCACGCGCAGCGCCTACGAGAGCGACAACGTCATCAACGTGCTGCGCGGCATGTTCATCATCCTCCTGATGGTGCTGGCGCCGTGGATCCTGCTGCGGCTGACGAGCATGTGGGACGGCTACCTGGCCGACGTCGACGCTCGCGGTTTTCTGGTCTCGGCGGCCGGCGCGGTAGGGATGGACGCCACCGCGCGACGCCTGGCCGATCCGCTCAGCGGCGGGAGCGGCGGCGACACGGACGCCGCGTCCCTGATGCAGGGCAACTCCGATGCCATCCCGACGATCCCCACCAGCGATGCCGGCCCGCCCGGCGCGCGTCCCAGCGCGGTGCCCGAGGCGGTGGAGGCGCTGCAAGCTCGCGGCGACGGGGAGCAGATTGGACAGCCGAACAGTGAGCCGTGCGCTGATCAGAACGGTGGCGAGAACGCCGACGAGGTCGAGGGCATCGAGCGCGACTCCCGCACGGCTCAGGGCGATGTGGCGAAGGGGCAGCTCACCGCGCCCGGTGACGCGACTGGGCAGCCGGCGCTGCCGGTAACACCGAACGCCATCGGTGAGAAGGCCACCGGCGCGGATACCTCGGCATCCGGCAGCCCGGAGAGTGTCGACCCCGCGCCGGCAACGAGCGGCGGGGGCACAGCCACCTCGACCGGTGCGACGCCGCCAGCCGGGCCGCCGCTGCCCCCGGCGCCGACCCCAGATGTGAGCGGGCACAGCCCGTCGGGCGGAGCGGCCGATCCATCCAGCTCAGGCCAACTCCCGCAGGGCGACACCGCCGCCAGCACGGGTGCGGGTGCCGGTCGTGCGGGGGGCGCCGCCGCGGGCGGTGCCGCCGAGGTACCCATCGTTCCGGTCTAGGTGAGGAGACCAGGTGACCCAGTTCCAGTTCCCACCGCGGTCCACGCGCGGCTCGATCATGGGCTTCTCGTGGGGACAGATCGGCATGGCCGTGGCCGGCGTGATCTTCCTGGTCATCGCCGCGAACCTCCTAGCCGCCGGCCGGCAGGGGACCGCCGGCGGCATGCTGCTGGCGGCGCTGCTGCTACTCACGGTGGGCCTGTTGCGGCTGCGGGGCCGCCGTGTCACCGAGTGGGCTCCCATCGTCGCCGGTGCGCTGGCGCAGCGCGCTGCCCGGCAGGACCGCTACCGGGGTGGTGTCTTCGCCACCAACCCGGGCAGCACGCATCTGCACCTTCCCGGTCCGGCCGCCGGTTACCGCTGGCTGCCGGCGGTCGCCGCCGACGGGCTGACCGAGGTGGGGTTGCTGCACCACCGCCGCGAGAACACCGTCACCGCGGCCCTGCTCTGCGCGGGCAGCAACCTGGTCCTGGCCGACACGTCGGTGCAGCAGCAGCGCCTGTCCGCATGGGCGGAGGTGCTGAACCTGCTCGGCACCGAGTACACCGACGGCGGTCTGGCCCGGTGGGCGCTGACGGCGCGCGCCGTGCCGGACGCTGGTAACCGGGCGCAGCGCTACCTGGTGCAGCGGGCGGTCGACACCGACAGCGCCGCCTACCGGTCGCTGGCGGAGTTGACCGCCGGGGCGGCCCCGTCGACGCAGCGCCACGAGGTGTACCTCAGCGTCGTGTTCGACACGAAGAAGCTGTCGGCGGAGATCGCCGACGCGGGCGGCACCGACGCGGCCATCGCCACCGTGGTGCTCGACAAGCTCGGCGGTGTGCAGGCCGCGGTCCGGGAGGCCGGCGTCGACACCGTGGGCTGGTTGACGCCTCGGCAGTACGCGGCGGTGCTGCGTACCCAGTTCGACCCCGAGGACCAGCCGCACGTGGATATGCGGACCGCGAGCGCGGCCGGGGTGGCGCCGCACATGGCCGGGCCCATCGCCGCCGAATGCATCGGCTGGTCGTCCTACCGCCACGACTCAGGGTTCTCCCAAACCTTGTGGGTGTACGAGATGCCGCGCCAGCCGGTGGCCATGACGTGGATGACCGCCCTGTTCACCCGCACCGTCGGCCGGCGCGCGGTGACGGTCGTCGCCGAGCCGGTGCCCGCGCAGCTGGCCCAGCTCGCGACCCGACGGGACAAGGTCGCCCGCGCCGGTGACGAGATCACCAAACGCAAGATGCGGCTGGTGCGCACCGCGCGGGAGGACGAGGAAGCCCGCTCGGTGGAGCAGGTCGACCGGGAGCAGGCCGCCGGGCACGTGCGCTACCGCTACGCGATCCTCGTCACCGTCACCGCCGGCAGCGAAGAGCAATTGCGCCACGACGTTCGCGCGATCAAACGCGTCCTGGGCCGCACCGGCTGCCAAGCCGTCGTGCTCTACGGCGAACAGGACCAGGGGTTCATCGCCGGGGCACTGCCCCTGGCACGCGGGCTCAAGCCGATGCGGGGGTGGCTGGCGTGAGCCGGGCACGGGTGCAGCGAGAAGGATCGCTGGCGCAGCGCATCGCGCAGGCGGCAGAGCGGCGGGACCTGGCGGCGGCGCAAGCCGACCTGGAACGCGAGCAGCGCGCTCTGCGCCGTGCGACACAGCGGCTGCTGGGCGCCCCGCCGGTCGACGGGCGCGGCGCCCTGGGGCGCGCCGCCGGACGGGCCTTCTGGCGGCTGCGGCTCCCGCCGCTGGTCACCACCAGCGCGCAGCTGTGCAGCGTGTACCCCTTCGTCGCCGACCCGGGCCTCGGGGTGGACGGACCACTGATTGGGCAGGAGGTGTACTCCCGGACCGGGTTCGTGTTCTCGATGCGGGAGCTGTACCGGGCCGGGGTGCTCAGCGCGCCGAACATGGTGGTCACCGGAGAGATCGGATCGGCGAAGTCGTCGCTGCTCAAGACCATCGCGTTCCGGGGGATCCCGTTCGACACCCGCTTCTACATCGTCGACGTCAAGGGCGAGTACGACGCCCTCGCGCAGGCGGCTGGGATTCGACCGGTACGCATCGGCCCTGGCGCCGGGGTCGTGATGAACCCCCTCGCCGGCATTCGCCGCCAGCCGGGGCAGGGGGAGGCGGAGTGGCTGCAGATCCAGCGGGCCCGGCGGCTGCTGCTGCTGGAAGGGCTGCTGGAGATCCAGCTCGGCGGGCCGCTGAGTGAAGCCGAGCGCTCGCTGACCGAATACGCCCTCGACGCGGTGACCCGCGGCGACGACGGCACCAGCGCCGACCGGCTGGCCACCCCAACCCTTTCTCTGGTGTTGCGCGCGATGGGCGACCCGCACGTGTGGGCGCACCGCCTCGCCGGAGTGCACTACGGCGTCGACCAGTTCGCCGCCGACAGCCGCCGGGTCCGCCTCGCGCTGGAGCGGCTGATCACCGGCGCCCTCGGCGGGATCTTCGACGCCCCCACCGCCGCCGCGCTGACTGTGGACTTCGACCAGCCCGGGGCGATCCTCGACCTGCGGGCGGTGCGCACGTCGGACCAGATGACGGCGATGGCGATGACCTGCGCCCAGTCCTGGCTGGAGGCGGAGCTGACCCGCCCCGACGCCCCGCCCAGGGTGTGCCTGTACGACGAGTTCGCGCTGATCACCCGCCACCTCGGCCTCGTTCGGCGGATGCGCGAGCAACTGAAACTCGCCCGCGCGCTGGGAACGGAGAACATCCTGGCGTTTCACCGATTCTCGGATCTGGCGGCTAGCGGCAGCGCCGACTCCGAGCAGGTGCGCATCGCCCGCGGGCTGATCGAGGACACCGGCGTGCGGGTGTCCTACCGCCAGGCGGCGGGCTCGCTGGACGCCGCTCGCGAATTCCTCGGCACCACCGACGTGGAGACCAATCTGCTGCTGCACCTGCGCCGCGGCGTCGGGCTGTGGAAGGTCGGGTTGCGTTCCTACGTCGTCAAGCACCAGCTCTCCACGATGGAGCAGGCCATGGTCGACACCGACAGCCGTATGCGCGTCGGCCCCGACCGGCAGGGGCGGGAGCTGACCGAGGCGGAGTACGAGGCGCGGGAGTCCGCTGCAGTGGGGCAGGTGCAGTGATGGCCGGCTCCCTCATGTCCCCCGGGCACCGGCTACCCAAGCGCGGCATGGCGCGCGCCGACATCCTGGCCCGGCTGACGCTGCTGGGCATCGCCGCGACGGTCGTGGTGTTGGGCACCGTGACCCTGTGGCTGGCCGGGCAGCTCGGCGGGGTGCTCACCCACCTGTCGTGGCCGCACAGCACACCAGCGGATGCGCCCGGCATCGCCGCGCGGATGGTCGTCCACCGCGGCGACCCGGCGGCGGCGTGGCCCGCTGCCGCACGTGCGGACCTGCCGCCGACCGGCCTGCTGTACCTGCTGTGGCTCGTGCTGTTCAGCGCCGCCGTCGTGGGCCTCGCGGTGCCGGCGGTCCGGTTCGCGCAGCGGCGGGTACAGCGGCACGGATTCGCCCGCCGCAAGGACCTCGACCAGGTGGTGACCGCGGGCGCGGTGCTGCGCCGCGTCGACGTGCTGCGTCCCGGGCTGACCATCCGGGCGACCGACCGCCCCGACATCGTGCAGGCCAAGACCCGGCGCCGCGCCGACCCGCTGGAGGTGGCGCGGTTCCTCGGCCACCACGCGCTGACCGGGGAGCCGCTGTACCTGGCCAACGAGTACACCGAACTGCTCGCCGGCGCGGCCCGCTTCGCCAACAAGACCTCGCGCTACATCGTGCCCCGCGTCGCGGACGCCCGCGGCGCGGTCATCTCCACCTCCACCCGTCTGGACGTCGCCGCCGTCACCTACGACCTGCGCGCCGAGATCGGCCCGACGTGGATCTTCGAACCGCAGGGACAGGTCCCCGGGGTCCCCCGGCTCAGGTGGTCGCCGATCGAGGGCGCCCACGATCCGGACATCGCCGCGCTGCGGGCGAAAGGCTTCGCCGCCGGCGCCGGCCTCAAGGGCGACGTCGAGAACGGCCAATACTTCCAGGACCAGGCCGCGTCCATCATCCGTGGCCTGCTGCACGCCGCCGCCCTTGATGAGCAAACGACCATGACCGACGTGGCCAGTTGGGCGGCCAACCCCAGCGACCCGCGCGCCGAGCGGATCCTGCGCCATCACCAGCAGACGGTGTGGGCTGACCGGCTGGCGTTTCACCGCGAGTCCACCGGCCGCAGCCGCGACGCCATCCAGTCCGTCGTCTTCGGCGCGTTGGATGCGTTCAGCAACCCGCGGATCCTGCACGCCTGCTCCCCGCCGCGTGGTGAGCAGTTCCGGCCGGAGCAGTGGCTGGATGAGTCCGGCACCCTCTACCTGGTCGGCACCCGTAGCGGGCAGGCGCTGGTCGCGCCGCTGTTCAGCGCGATCGCCGAGGACATCATTTACCGCACCCTGCAACGCTCGTTTGTCGCCCCCGGGGGTCGGGTGGAGCCCTGCCTGTATCTGGTCGGCGACGAGATCACCAACATCGCGCCGCTGCCGTCGCTGCCCGCGCTGGCCTCCGAGGGCGGCGGCGCCGGTATCGCCTTGTCGATCTCCTGCCAGAACACCCACCAGTTGGAGGAACGGTGGGGCCGCGACGGGGGCCAGGCGCTGCGCGACGGCGCGAACGCGAAGTTCGTCATGGGCGGCACCCAGGACGTGTCGGCGCTCAAGGACGCGCAGTCGCTGCTCGGGCAGGTGCAGGAGCTGACGTCGGCCGCGTCCTGGGGCGGCGGGCGCGCCAGCGTGCAAGAGAACAGCCGCCGAGAGAACCTGCTCGACCTCGCCGAGCTGCGCACCCTGCCCACCGGCCACGCCCTGGTGCTACTCGGGAACATGCCCCCGGTCGAGGTGACCCAGCCGGCGTGGTGGGAACGCCCCGACGCCGACCGGTTCCACGCCGCGCAGGCCGCTTTCACGGCCCGCCTCGAAGGGCGGCGCGAGTGATGTCGCAGCGCACCTTCCAATTCGAGCTGCCGCAGCAGGCATCGGAGGAACAGTGGGCACTTGTTGAGCTCGCCGAACTCATCGACACCCTGCGCGGCAGCGTGGAGAAGCTCGCCGAGGCGCACGTGGCCCTCGCCGAACGCGTTGACGCCTTGGACGCCCCTGGCGGGTGGGCGCCGGCGGGTCACTGCTGGCGCGACCTGGACGCCGATGCCGCGCGGGAGCTGTGGGCGTGGCTGATCGCCTGGACGCGGTGGCTCGTCGAGCGCTACGGCCTGGCGCAGGATCTCGGGGCGTGCTGGCCGGCGCACCCGGCCCTGGTGGAGGAGCTGACCGCGCTGAGCGTGGCCTGGCACCACGCCTACTCGGGCAAGGCCGACCCGGACGCGCCGCTGCGTTGGCACGAGGCTCTGCACCGCGCCCGGCACCGGTGGCAGGGCTGGGACACCACCCGCTGCCGGCACGGGCACCACACGCCCCGCAGCGGCGACACGGTCTGGTCGCAGCCGTGGCCGGATGACGCCGAGCGGGCCGTCACCGACGACATCGGCGCCCGCCAGCGCGCGGCGGCGCGACCGCAAGGGGGGACGACATGACGCAGCCGGCCGAGGTCACCAGCGTGTGGGACTGGCAACGCTTCGAAGCGGCGCTGTTCGGGCTGCGCGAGGGCATCGACACGCTCCAGGACTACATCGCCGAGATTCACGACGCGCGCCACGCCTGGCGCGACGACCAACAGGAGGACAGGCAGCGATGGACGGAACTCGACGAGATGATGCGGCGGGAGACGGAGCTGGACTTCTCCAGCGACGGGCACCTCGACGGGGACTACACCCGCGGCGTCGAGGAATGAGCGTCACCGTGCGCACTGCCAAGGCTCCGCTGGCCCGCATCAGTGTCGGCCTAGAGCAGCTGCGCCACGACATCGACGCTCTGGTCGACGTCGTGGCCCGTCACCCGCAGGCGCGCCCGCAACTCGTGGAGATTCACCACCAGGTGCGGCTGCTGGGACAACAACTGAATACCGCCCTCGGGTCGCCCACCGAGCCCGTCGCGTCCGAGGAGCAGCCCACCGAGCCCACTCCGACCGAGGAGCAGCGGTGACACGACGCCACGTCGTCAGGAGGGTCATCGCGGGGGTGGCCAGCCTGACGCTGTGCGCGTGCGCCGGAACCCATCCCGCTCCGGTAGGCAGCGCACCCACCACCGGCTCTTCAGCGGAGCCGGCGGTGCCGGCCGGGACGCTGCCCGCCGATCCTGACGGCGTCCTCCCGGCCACATCAGGCACGGCCGATCCGGCGGCGGTGACGGCCGCGCTGCGGTTCGTGCGCGCCTGGGCCCGCCCGGACCTGCCCGCCGGCAGTTGGTTGGCAGGCGTGCGCCCCTACGCCGTCCCCGCCTACGCGGATCTGCTCGCCACGGTGGAACCGGCCAACGTTCCCGCCACCCGGGTCACCGGCGTCGAGCGGGTCGTGACGGCCACGGCGCAGCGGGTGGACGTCGATGTCAGCACCGATGCCGGGGTGCTGCGGGTGGTGTGTGTGCGCAGCGGCGCCCGGTGGCTGGTCGCCACGCTCGGTGTCCGGGAGGAGGTTGCGTCGCGGTGAACCGCGGGCGGATCGGGCTCGGTGTGGCGGTCATCGCCGCGCTGCTGCTGTGCGCGCTTCCCGTGACGGTGGTGCTCACCGATGCGACACCGGCGGCGGCGTGCACCACTGTCGGACCGTCGCGCTCACCCGCCAATGGGATTGGGCCCGTGGGGCGGTGGGACGCCGAGCAGGTCGGCAACGCTGCGCAGATCGTCGCCGTGGGACGGGAGCGCGGTGTGCCGGCCCGGGGGTGGGTCATCGCGGTGGCTACGGCGATGGTGGAGTCGAGCCTGCGCAACCTGCGCGGTGGTGATCGCGACTCCCTCGGGCTGTTCCAACAACGCCCCAGCCAGGGGTGGGGCACGCCCGCGCAGATCCTCGACCCCGTCTACGCCGCCACGAAGTTCTACGACAAGCTCCAGCGCATCGACGGGTGGGAGAACCTGCCGTTGACCGTCGTCGCCCAACGCGTCCAGGTCTCCGCGTTCCCCGACAAGTACGGCGAGTACGAGCACGACGCCGAGCAGGTCGTCGCCGCGGTCGCTGGTGTCGCCACGATTGCCGAGCTACCCGGCGCCAGCCTCGCCGTGTGCGCGGGCGGTCCGGTGACGGTGGCGGAGTCGGGGTGGACGGTGCCGCTGCGCGCCGCAGTGGGCAGCGGCTACGGGCCGCGCAACGGCAGATTGCACGCCGGAGTCGACCTGAGCGTGCCACGCAACACGGTCATCCACGCCGCCAGCGGCGGGCAAGTGGTGTGGGCGGGCTGCGACCCAAGCACCGGCAACTGCGACATCGACGGCAGCCCCACCACCAAGGGATGCGGCTGGTACGTCGACCTCGTGCACGCCGACGGGTACGGCACCCGCTACTGCCACATGATCCGCCGACCCGACGTTACCGAAGGCGACACCGTGCAGGCCGGCCAGCAGATCGGCCTGGTCGGCACCAGCGGCCACTCATCCGGCCCGCACCTGCACTTCCAAACCCACCAGCGAGTCTGCTCCGGGTCGAGATGCGACCTGGACAACTCCAACTCCGTCAACCCGGTCCCGTTCATGCGCCAACGCGGCGCGGCACTCGGTGAAAGGGGGTGAGGCGCCAGCAGGAGACGGCAGATCGGTCATCAGCCACAGCACGGGGGAGACGACATGTACGACGAGGATGAGGACACCGAACGTCCGCGCCGGCCGGCACCGCAACCGCCACCGCCGTCCGACCGCGGCGGGCAGATCGGCCAGCGCCGCAACCGCAAGCCCAACCGGCGCCCGGCACGGCGCAGGTGGATGCCATGAGCGCCGCCACGGACCGCCGGCCACGACGAGTCGCGGGCATCTACCGACCACCGGTAAACGCCGCCCGGATGCCGACGCCGCGGCCCGGGCCGCTGGCGCAGCTGGTCCGCACCGCCAACACCCTGCGCGCCCAGGTGGAACGCGACGTGCTGCGCGACGAAGGGTTGACCTGGACCACCTACGACGTGCTCGTGTTGGTGTGCGCCCGGCGGGCGGTCGAAACCCGCCTGGCCGCCGCCGAGGTGGGCATCGCCAAGGCCACCCTGACCAACGCCCTCGTGTCGCTCGTCGACCGAGGGCTGGTACGCCGGGAACTGCAGGAGGGCGACCGACGGCGGGTAGTCCTGCGCCCGACCCAGGCCGGCATCGACCTGGCCCGCCGTGTCCAAGGCCTCGTCGAGGCCGAACAGGCGCGGCTGTTCGGCGAGCCGGGCATGCCGTCGGGAGACAGCCTGGCCCGGGTCCTGCGGGCCCTCGCCACCCGCTCGCAGCAGGACGGCACCACCGGCGGGCCGGGCGCGGCCCGGTGACCGGGCGGATCGGTGTGGCTCGCGGCTCCGCCCTGTACGTCGGGGCGGTGCTCGGGCCCAGCGTGCTGGTGCTGCCCGCGCTCGCCGTGCATGCCGCCGGGCCCGCGTCGCTGCTGGCTTGGGCCGCCATGCTGGCCGTGTCGGTGCCGATCGCGGCGGCGTTCGCCGCCCTCGGCATCCGATACCCCGACTCCGGCGGGGTGGCCACCTTCACCCGACGGGCGTTCGGACCCACGGCCGGAACCGTGGTCGCTGGTGGTTCTACACGGCGGTGCCGATGGGCATGGTCGCCGGCGCGACGGCCGCCACCGCGCTGGGCGCCGGACCGGGCACGGCAGCGGGGATCACCGCCGGCATGCTCGCGGCGGCCTACGCGATGAACCTCATCGGGCTGCATCTGTCCGGCCGCCTGCACCTGATGCTCACCGGTGGCCTCTGCGCGCTCCTGGTCACCGTGATCGTCGTGGCGGTGCCGCACATCGCGGCCAGCCGGTTCACACCGTTCGCCCCGCAGGGCCTCACGGGTATCGCAAGCGCCGCCGCGGTGCTCTTCGTCGCGATCTGCGGATGGGAAGCCGCCGCTCACCTGGCGGGCGAATTCGCGAACCCCCGCCGCCAACTGCCGATCGTGGCAGCCGCAAGTCTGAGCATCATCGCGGTGCTCTACGCCGGGCTGGCGATCTGCACCGTCGGCGTGCTCGGCGTGGCCGGCGGGCAGAGTGAAGTGCCGCTGCTGCGCCTACTCGGCCCGCAGGCCGGCGTCGGGCCTCGGCGGCGGCTGCGCTGTGCGCGCTGCTGCTGACCTTCGGCGCCTGCTTCACCTTCATCGCCGCTGCGGCACGCGCCGGCGCGGCCTTGGGCCGCGACGGCGCCTTCCCGACCTGGTTCGGCGTCACCGGCGCCGACGGGCGCAGCCTCGTCGTCCAAGCAAGCGGCGCGGCACCGGTCGCGGTCGCGGCGCTGGCAGCACCGACGGTGGTCGACGTGGACCTGCTGATGCGCGCGTTCTCGGTCCTCGTGGCATCAGTCACCCTGCTGGGGCTCGCCGTGTGCGGAGGCCCTCTGGTGCTACTCGCGGTGGCGGTCGCCGTCGCGGCCCTGGCGTGGCGGCGCTACCACCCGGCGCCGCGCGAACTGCCGGCCGGTACGCCGGTGACGAGGCCCGCCGTGGGTACGACGTCACGGCGAATCGCGGTGGTAGATGTCCAACCCCGCCGGTCGTACGACCTCGTGAATCCGGGTGCGGGGATTTCTGCGTCCACCCGAAGCCGTCCCGCCAGCGAGCGGTGATGCTCGGCGGCGGTCGCCGGTACCTCCCTGGCCGGCGACCGCCGTCACCTCGTGTCCGATCTGGCAAGGGAGCTGTCCGGTGACAACAACAGCCGTACCCACTGCAGCCTCGGCGGCAAGCGTGGGATGGCGCCTCGGCGCCCTTTATGGGCCAGCGATCTACGGCGTCAGCGCCGCTGCCGTCGCTCTGCCCGTCGCCGCCGACGAGCTGCACACCGCGCCGGCAACGGCCGTGTGGATCCTGACCATCCACGCCCTGGGCCTCGGCGTCGGCGCCGCCGTCGCCGGACGTGCCATCGACATCTGGGGACCACGGCGCACACTCAGCCTCGGGGCGGTGCTCCTTGCGGCAGGGACGATCCTCTGCGCGTTCGCGACCCTCATCGCCGTAGCTGTCGCGAGCCGCGGACTGCTCGCCATGGGATCGGGAGCGATGACCGCGACCGCCCTCACCCTTGCCGCCGGCCGGCCGCCAACGCAACGGCCGGCGGTGCTGGCTCGCCTCGGCGCCGCGATGGCGTTGTTCTCGGCCACTGCACCGTTGGCCGGGGCACTGGCCGTTACCACGTCCTGGAAAACTGCGCTCGTCCTGCCCGCACTGTCGCTGACCGCCCTACCCCTGTGCTGGCCGCTCGCCCAACCCCGTCAGAGATTGCCGGCACGGGTCGATTGGATCGGTGCGGGCTTGCTGGTTGTCACCGCAGCGGGACTGCTCCTGACGATCCAATCCACCACCCTGCATTTCCCGCCGCCGGCCGTCGTCGGTCTTTTCGCGGGCACCTGTGCGCTCGTCGTCCTGGTGAATCGCCACCGCCGGCGGAACCCCGACGGCTTCGTCCCCGCGGTGATCAGCCAGCGACGGTTCGTCCTCGCCGGGTTGGCCGGCGCTGGCGTCTACGGCGGGCTGTTCGGCTGCGTGTACGCCGTCCCGCAGATGCTCACCCGCCTCGGCTACTCCGCTGAGGGCATCGGGTTGCTGCTGGTGCCCAGCGCGATCGTTGCGGCGGTGACGGCCCGCCTCGCCGGTCGCGCAGCGGGTAACTCGGCGCGGCGGCGGGTGCTGGTCGGCGTGACGGCGTTGTTCAGCGTCAGCCTGCTGCTCGCCGCGTGGGACCATCGCCCGGTAGCACTGATGGGTGCGACAACTGTCGGGTTCGCCGCTTTCGCCATCGCGCAGACAACCCTGACCGCCGCCATCACCGCTCGCGTCGACCCTCGGCAACGAGGTGGCGCGCTCGGCCTGCTGAACCTCATGTACTTCATCGGGGGCGCGGTGGGCGCATCCGCATGTTCGGCGCTGTGGCAGCCGTGGGGACTGCCCGCCGCACTCGCCGCCGTGGCGGCGCTGCCGGCGGTCGCCGTAGCAGGAGCACATGCTGCGTTGCCGAAAGCTCAGTGAACGAGCTGCGCGGGCCTCGAAGCCGCCGGGCTGCCGCCGCGTCGTCCTTCCATAGCATCCTGTAACCGATCAGTGACGATAGATGAAGTGAGGTGTGTATGAGCCACGGCACCGCGGCGAAGGACCGCGAAGGCGAACCCGAGACGACCGGCGAGCCGGCGCCCGGCCCACGGGACGTTCTGCTCACGATCAGCAAGCACCTGTGGGAGCAGGCACGGGACACGCAAGGCAGCAACTGGCCGCCCCTGTGGCTGGTCCTAGCGGTCGCTGGGGCCGGGGTCGGCGTCGTCCTGATGCTGATCGTGCCGGTCGTGCGAGGACTGCTGTTCGCCGCAGGTGACGCGATCGCGGCGCTCAGCGGCTGGGCACACGAGCAGGCGTACGCGCAGATCGTGCTCGCGCCGGTGCGCCGATACCTGGACACCCACGCTGAGGGCCTACCGATTCCCGCGGCCACCCTGTGGTGGACGTGGTGCATCACGGGCATGGTGCTGCTGGCCATGTGCCTGCTGCATGTCGTCGCCGCACGCATCGGATGGGTTCTGTACGGGGCGGCTACGACGGCGATGGTGGCATCTACGACGCCTGGGGACGGGCGCTGGATCGCGGCGGCTGTCAGTGGTGTCTGGTGGGTACTGCTATCAGTCCCCGCTTTCGGCAGGCGCCGGTCCTCCCCGGTAGTGGTGCTACCGGCGCCACCTAGCGGCGCAGCAATCCCGCTACCGGAGCCTACGGACGCCCCGGTACAAACGCGAGTCGATGCCGACGGTCCGCTTCCAGAATCGGTTCCGAATGACTACGCAGCGTGGGCCGCGGTTCTATACGAGCGGCTGGTCCGCAGAGCCGATCACGCCCCGCCCGCTGACGTCACGGTGTCCTGGACGGCTGTGACCACCGGCCCAACATCCTTTACAGCCCAGGAGGGCGACCGCCACGTCAGCGGCATGGTTGTCAACGGACTTGCCGCCGAGGATCTGCTGAGGCAGCTGTCAACGCCTGCGGGTGCCAACGCCGTCGTGCGGTGGACGACCAACCCACCTCAGACCCCCCGACGCCGTCGAATCTCAGACGAAGGCTACGACGGTCCTCCGCCGCTCGCCGACTTCGTGCGCGACAACGCCGCCTCGCTTTCGGCGGTCACCGCAGCACTCGTCGAGATCAGGAGCCGGTGGAGCGGCCTCAACCTCGCCGAGCAGATCACGGCCCGCGCGGAGTTGCTCAACCGCACCGCACCGCTGACCCCCGACGTCATCGACTGCATGCCCGACTCCGACGACGACATCTACCTTGGCAGCATCGCCTTCAACGACTGGATCGACCTCGACACGGTCATCGGCGGCAACGCCTCATCCTGGAACGACTTCGCGTCTCACCGCCCGCAAGTAGTCGGCCTGATCATCAAGAAACTGCTGACGGCCGACGACGCCGGCGTCGCCTTCACCGAAATTCTCACCGACCTTGGGCACGCCTGCATGCTGCGCTACAACGGTCCCGCAGGACCTCTGCACCGCATCGGCAGAAACGGCACCCACCGCACGCACGCTCTCCGTATTCTCGGGCTACCGATCATGGCCGCCGAAGTAGAGATCGAGGCGCTGCCGCTGCGCATCGACGCCATGAGCACCTGGGGGCAGGGCAACTGGGGCGACAGCTACGACGGTCCAGCTGACCAGATGTGGCACGCCCTGCGGGGGCGTGGCCTACTCGAGGGAACGATCTCCGGTAGCGGCCCGCACGCCAAACTGGAGCCGTACCGCGCTGCTGCTCCCTGGCTTCTGGGAAACCCGCGCACCGCCGCCGCTGTCAGCGCGGCCTATGAGCGAATATATCCAGGAGCACTCGGCATCCCGGCCGACGCGATGTCGGGCCCCCAACAGTGGCTTCGTTGGCTGCTCGCCACCTAGCGAATAAGCCGTTCAGGTGTGCCCGGCAGGTGCGCTGTGCTCATGGTGCCTACCGGGGTTGGGCATTACTTCACGGAGACGCTGACGGCCCCTGGTCGGCCCGACCTTTAGGTCGCCCGGGGGACGAGGCCGGGTGGATTCGCGCCCGCATTCGTCCCTGCTTGCGTTCGTGGCGGTACGGCGACTGATCGCCGGGGAGATGGTGACGGCGAGAGGAACGAACGTGGGCATTGCCTGGAAAAATCTCAAACTTTCGTCACCTCGCGCAGGAGGCTATTGTTCGGGTCACGCTTCTGGGACTGGAAAGGACGGCGCGGTGGCTAGGCAAATCATTCATAAGCTGGTTGATGACTTGGATGGCGGTGACGCCGACGAGACGGTGAAGTTCGCCCTCGACGGTGTTCAGTATGAGATCGACCTGTCGGCTCCCAACGCCGAGAAGATGCGGGATCTCCTTGCCCCCTACATCAGCCATGGCACGAAATTTGGGCGCGGTGCAATCGCCGTCGCGGGACGAGCAGTTCGGGGTTCAGTGGTCGCAGGCAACTCGCGGGGTGCTCGCCCCAGTGTCACCGCTAATCGGGACCAGAACAAGGCAATCCGGGACTGGGCAAAGCGGGTCGGCAAGGAGCTGTCGGATCGGGGACGGATTCCGCGGGATATCGTGGCCGAGTATCAGGAGCGGGCAGGGCGCTGATCAGGCGCCCAGTTGTGTGACTTCCGAGGTGCCGCCGCGTCCGCGGCCAATGACGCGGCGGCGCCTTCGATCCGTGGCGGGACCAGTCAGCGTGCTCGCCGTCGCGGCATGTCGTCGCTGTCGCCGTCGGCCTGGCGAGGAGGTGTGCCGCCCTGCAGTTCGCGCCACTGGCCGGCGGCGTCAGCGTGCAGAAGACGGTCGACCATCGCGTCGGCTTCGTCGCGTGAGTCGTACGTCCAGAGCAGCATCTTCCCCGCCTCAGTGTCGCCGGCGCGCGCGACGACCTTCCATCGCGTCTGGCGGATCAGCCACACGTCGCGCCGGCTCAGCCGTCCCCAGAGACCGTTCCACCACCGCTGCGCAACCTCCTCCGCCACACCCAAGATCGTACACACGTTCGATGGCGCCGTGGAGGTGAAGTGGCAGGTGGGAGGGGTCATTCGCATCGGTCCTGGCTACCACGGTCGCGGGGTTCACAACAGTCGGGACGGTGCCGGTAGATGCGCAGGAGTTGACCGTTGCGTTGGTAGTGCCGGTCGCCCGGTGAGTTCGTAGAGGCAGGCCCTCCACACGATGGTCTCGCCGCCTGCGGGCACGATCTGACCGTCCCCCGGCCCGCCTCGCAGCAACACGTCCATGCCCCGACGGTACGCAACCACTAGCCGGCGAACGGACGCCGCAGCGTCGCTGAGCAGAGTGCCAGACGTGAGGCAACTGCCGACGACTGGATCAACAACTGTCATCCGCCAATGCTTTCGGAACCTACTTGGTCGGCACGATGACGTCGGGGCAGCACACGGCGCACCGCTTGCGTCGCGGTGCCTCCGGTCCGAGGACGTCCGGCACGCGGACGTACCACTCCTGCCGATGGGTGCAGCCCCCGGTCAACGCGTCGGAGGCGGCGTTGATGTTCCTCTTCAGGGAAGGGCAGCCCACGCCGTGGGTGCGGCCGTTGGTCTCGACGAAGGCATCCTTGGAGCCGACTGCTGCCAGATACCGCTCAAGTAGCGGCCGTGTCTCGGCAGCCCACCGGCTGTACTGAGCGCAGTCTCCGCACATGGCCCGCCCGCCGACGGGGTGGCTACAGCCGCACTCGCCACAGCAGGCGCAGGGGGTGCAGGGATGCGCTACTCCCTCGGCGTCCAGGACCATCGGTTCCGGGTCGCCGACCGCAGACCCAACCCGGCGGATGCCGACGCCGACGCCGCCGTTCTGGAAGAGGATTTCGTACGAGCCGGGCTCGCGAATGTCGACGACCCCGATCACGTGCCAGTCCTGGCTGACGCCCACGGCCACCTCGCAAAAACTGGTCAGCTACCGGACTCAGGCGGGCCCGGGCTCCAACCCGTCGGCGATTCGCTCGGCCTGGTCGACCGCGGCGAGCAGCGTCTCGGCGAACTGCCGTGCTGTCGGCCCGTCGAGCAACAGCCGCGGCAGTCGAATCTGCACCGGGGGCGAGTCGTCGTCATCGTTACCGACGAACAGGCCCACCGTGACGACGGGGGAGCCGCCCGGCTCCATGTACCGGTATTCGTGGTGGACTCGCAGACCCACCACGTAGTCGCCCTCGTCGAAGGTGAACGTCGTGCCCGGCTCGGCCGTCTCCACCGCCGCCCGCGCCTGCTCTACACCGATGCTGCCCACGATCGGTAGCCTAGTGGCCCGTCGGGTAGACGGTCATCTGGCTCCGGGGAGTCCCGTCCAGTACGGAGCGGGGGCGGATGCTGCCACGAGGGTGATAGATCACGGGGAGGGTAGCTAGATCGGAGCCGGATACCAGGGCTGCCACTCTTCGGTCGCGCCCTCGCGCAGCTGGCGGGTGTACTCCGCGATCTTCTCGTCCAAAGTGGTGACCATGGCGGCGTGTCGCACCGGGTCGAACGGCTCCCACTCTGGCGCCGAGAAATCCACCACGTCAGGGGTGTCGTGTAGTTCGCAGTGCTGCTCCCGCCAACGCCGCAACGTCGCGGCTTCGAATCCACCGAGGTCGTAGACAGTGATGAGGCCGTGAGTCGAGCGCAGCTCCGTCCAGCCGGTGATCTGGCCCGACTCCACAGGCCGTCGGCAGCGGAGTCCCCGGCGCGTGCGGGCAATGCACTGCAGGTCGTACACCCCATCCGGGATGTACCAGATCCGATCGCCAAGCAGAACCAGGTCGGGACGTCGCGTCATGACTACGACGGTAATGGGGCCGTCGTCCGGCGCCGGCGGCGGATCAGGTCCGCACGCGTTCTGCCGGGCGGCCCCCGCCATGGAGGGTTAACTGCATTACCGGGGGCTTCTCCATCCAGATCAAGGCGGTCGCGCCGGTCGCCGCGTTCGCCGGGGCGATAGAGGTGACCCGCAACCCTGACGCCCTCACCGACGACATCGTCACCGTGAAGGTCGCCGGCGGCGAGGGGCGCACGCTCACCGCGACCAGCCGCGACAACACGCACCTACGCAGCCCGCCCACACGCCGGAAATGCTGCTGCGGACCTCGCATCACCTGCATCGCCTCGGCGCCGCCCTCGGTGAGACCATTGATGACGCCCGCGATGGGTGAGGTTGTTCCACTGGGCGCCCGGCGGCCAACGCCGGACCCCACATACAGCGCCACCGTCGACGCCTGTACCGGCGCTGTGGGGCCTGGTCGGCCGGGTACGGCCGACATCCACGCAGAGTAAACCGCGAGCTGGTGTCAAGCCTGAACCGGCGCAGATGACGGCCCCCGGCCCCCCCCGATCGGCGGTGACAGGGGGCCGGGACTCGACCCACCACGGCGTCCGATGGTCAGCTCCGTCCGAGCCTGGTCGAGGGTACTACCCTCGGCGTCATGAGCGGATCACTGGAGCCCCGCCCGGCCGGCGCTGTCACGACCGTGTCGCCCGAGGCTGCCCTGGAAGGACTGGAGTCCTTCGAGGTCATGGTCCTCGGTCGCCTTGCCGCGGCCGGCCTCCCGACCAAAGGGATCCTGGTCGATCTCAGCCAGCGGCACGTGCTGATGCAGACCACCACGTTCGCGCTCACGGGGCTGACTCCCGAGAAGCTGAGCCAGTCCAGCTACATCTCCAAGATGATCATCGCCGGGTCCGTCGGCCTGTTCGACGCGGCCTTGAACTACCTCTGGGATGAAACCGTCCAGGAACTCCGCAAGCGCGTCGTGAACTTCGACCTGCAGTACTTCTACGAGGTCGCCGAGAAGTCCGACAGCAGGCGACAGGAGCTCAAGACCGAGGACGACCTGCCCAAGCTCGACGACCAGAAGCTTCTCACTGGTTGCCGTGAGATCGGTCTGATCAGCGAAATCGGCTTCCAGGAGCTGGAACTGATTCGCTACATGCGGAACTGGGCCAGCGCTGCCCATCCCAACCAGGCCGAGCTGAACGGCCTCCAGCTGGCCAACTGGCTGAGCGTCTGCATCAGGCACGTCATCACGCTGCCCTACGACCAGATCACCGCCCAGGTGAAACGGCTCCTGGTGAAGGTTCGGGAGCAGCGACTGGACGACAGCACGATCAGGGAGATCACTACCTTCTTCGTGAACCTCCCGCCTGTCCAGGCCGACCCGCTCGCCTCTGGCCTCTTCGGCCGATACACCGATCTGACCACTACACAGGACACCCTGGACAACATCCGCCGGCTCTGGCCCGAGCTCTGGAACCGGGTTTCCGAGGAGACTCGCTACAGTTTCGGGCTGAGGCTCGGCCGGTTCCGCGCCAACGGCGACCAGGATAAGGCGGCACTCGCCCGGCAGTTGATCGATCTCGTCAACGGAGCCGCGTACCTGCCGACCGAGGAGCGGTTCTGGGAGATCGACAGCACCCTCGACGAGCTTCGCGACGCGCACTACGCCTGGAACAACTTCTACAACGAGCCGCCGATTGCCCGCCGTCTCCATGAGCTCGTCGGCATGAGGAGCGACATCCCAGCCAGGCTGAACCGGAAATACGTCCTCGATCTCGTCGAGGTCTTCCTGACCAATGGCAACGGTGTCGCGGTCAACGCCGACTCGATCTATCAGGGGCTGATCGAAAAGTTCACCCCTGAGCAGGCATCGCTGGCGCTCAGGTCGTTCACGGATCCCGACGTCATAGCCAAGCTGCACCGGCCGCTGTGCAAGCAGCAGTGGGCCCAGCTCCTCCAGATCATCGAGCACAAGCTCACCGGCCGGAACGAGCGCGAGCTATTCGACGCCGTTCAGGCCTTCACCGGCGAGCCCTTCCAGCTGGTCAAGGACACTGGAATCAAGCTCCAGCTCCAGCGATTCCCGAACTAGGGCCTGTGTCAAGTCCTCGGTCGAGTGAGGCGGAGTCCAGCCAGTCGTCGTCTGGGCCCGCCGCAGGCTGGCCAGGGACTTTGACACAGGCCCTAGTCGCAGCCCAAGGATTCCAGGAGACGGCCCTACTTCAACCCATCCCGAACCGCCCAGGCAGCGATGGCCCACATGGACAGAGTGGAGAGAACGTCGATTGGCGAGCCGGGCTGCGGAAATTCCGATGTCGCGGCGGAGGCTTGCCTTGACAGCCCGTTGGATAGGAATCGCGCTGCCAACTTCTGTCGTTGGTTGACCTCCGTGCTCGGAACCCGGCTGACTTCCTCGGCCGTAAGTGCACGGGGCGGCTTGCATCGCAGCACCGACGGGCGTGCGCCAGTCTCGTCCTGGGTCACGAGTACGCGGGCCTCCAGAGCGTTCGCCGCGGGGATGAGGTTTGGTCCGGGCAGCACCATCAAGCCGGAGGCGATCAACCGGACCGTGGCCATGTACCAGTCCTGTCCGCCGATACTGTGGGCCGTCACGTCCGAGACACCATCGAAGGTGAGCGAGGGCGAGAAGACCCACCTCAACCCGGCGGGGACTTCCCCCACGTTCTCGCCGTCCCCGAGTCGGGTGTGGGCAAGACCCGCGTTCATCCATCCCGAGTCGTTCTTGTGGGCGAACGTCGGCAGATGTTCGGACAGCGCGTCCGTGAGTAGTTCGATCGAATCCTTGCCTGCCAGGAGCGCAGGGAGGAATTCTGGGTCGACCTCGGCCGGCTTCGCGAAGCGCTCGACCACGGCGTCCAGCGCGGTGAGGTGATAGAAGTGGTCCTCTATGCTCGCGAGGTCGCTCTTCATTGGCTCCAGGTACTCCGTGCCGTCGCCGAAGTCCTTCGTGTTCTCGCTAACGAAGTAGACCGTTTCGTCCTTGTGGTCACGTGCGTACTCGATGGCCGTCAGCCAGATTGCAGCATCCCGGGAACCAGTCTTGTCGCCCTTCTGGCCGACCCGCTTGCACGGCGCGAGGACGTTGGACTCCCGGAAGAGCGCGGTCCGCAGTACCTCCACGCTCGGCTCGATGACCTCGACCATCTGCCGGTACATGTTTCGCCAGTGCATCCGGTGCCGCTCCGTGTCGACCTGGCCGAGGCTGGGCACTCCTCCCCACGGAACATGCCCCTTCAGTTCGTTGAGCCTCGAAGTCGCCTCAGCGTGAGCCGCGGCGTACGCGAGAGCCCGGTGTGAGGCCAGTTCCTCCAAGACCACCCACGGGACAGCGACGCGGACTCCGGCTGCCTTGAGCGCCCGGAGGAGGTCGGCGGTGCTGCTGTCTGGCTTCATGCCCCAGAGGATGTTGGTGTCCAGAATGATCAAGGGTGGTGGCTCCGTCCACGCCGGTCCGACTCGTGCGGGCACACCTTCTCAGATTCAGAACTCGGGTGCAGTATCGGTTTGCCGTCAGCGAGGCCAGCACATCTCGCGGTGCGCGCGGGCCAGCACGTTTCGGCAAGGATGAGGCTTTCGTCGGCGCCCGGCCAGCGAGGATATCGAGCGTCTGCTTCCCGCTCGCCAACGGTCGGTCCGCCACCGCGTGACGAGGAGGCGACGCCGCGTGGGCGCGCCAGCGCCTCCGATTGCCCGTAGCCGTCACAGAATGGTCTCCATGGGTGACGAGGAGAAGGCCATGCCGGTAGTCCTGCGGGTTCATCGGCGCGACGACCCGGTCGGTGCGGTCACGGAGGACGACGCGGCGCGGCGGTCTGTCGCCTACCCGCGGATCCGGATCGGCGCCCCGTTGTTCGGGCATGCGGTACAGGCCGATGCCGGGTGCTGGCAGGTGTACGCCGTGGTGTCAGACACGCCGCAGGCGGCGCGGGACACCCTCGCGCATCGGCTGCGGGAGCGACTGGATGAGGCCGACGACGCCGGGCTGGCCGCGGAGTTGACGGCCGTGGTCAACGTGTTGGACCGGGAGAAGCCCGACGAGGTGGTGGTGGCCGGCAGGGAGCATCGGATCGTGCGAGTGGACACGTTCGCGAGATTTGGTCCGGACGGGCCTGAGCCGCCCCGGCCCACCGACCGGGATCCCCGTGGCGCCGACGACCACGACAGCTTCCTTGACGAGGAGATTCTCGTCGACCCGGGCGCGCCGACCGGAGCGAGTGAGGCGATGTTGCGGGCGGAGCTGATGACCGCGCACTATCCCCGCGCGCAGGTGCCCGCCGATGTCTACGCCGACAGTGTCGGCGCCGTCACGTCCTATCCGATCGGGGTGGTGCTGCCGGTCCGTTACACCGCTGCCGAGAGCGTTGGCGGGTCGTGGCGGCCTTACAGCCGGGCGGTGGCCACGCCGCAGCTGGCCCGCGACGAGATCGCGTTCGGTCTGCGCTACCTCGAACCGCGCCTGCTCCGGCTCACCGACGAGCAGGCGGCCCTCTACCAGCAGGCCGCCGACGACCTCGACGCCAACCCCGTTGACGACCTCACCGTGCTCGGACGCCAGTTCCGGGTCACCCGCATCGAAACCCTGCTCCGCATGTCCGCAGGCGGCCCCGAAGGACCACGGCGATCGGATCCCGATCCGGAGCAGCCGCCGGCGATCGAGGGCTAGCCTCCATCGCCGCGGTAGGCAACAACGATCCGTGCGGCGCGGCGCTCCTCGGTCCAGGTCTGCCGGAGAAGTGCCGCAACGTCGGCTATTGGTGAGGCGGCATCTGGCTGAGGCCGGGCGATGTTTCTATTCTCCGATTTCAGGTTGACTGGCCGGCCTGACGTCATCGCGCAGATCGCTGCGGGGGTGGGGTGCCGGCGGTCGTGTGGACGGTGTCTCCGGCGCTGTGGTGGGTCGCGGAAGTATTTGGTGGACGGTTTCGCTGAGTTGTTCAACGCGTGCGGCGATTTGCTGGACGTAGCCGAGCATCTGACGGGTCAATTGATCGGGGGCTGGTGTTCTGGCCTGGTCGGCTTGTGCGACGAGGCTTTGCAAGATCGCGCCGGCCTGGTGCGGTTCCGGGCTGGCGGAGTACACTGCTGGTGAGGACATGGTCTGGGCTCTTTGGCTCAGGTTGTGGGGGTCGCGTTCGCCATCTGGTGGAGCGGCCCCTCTCGCGTTGAGGCGCAGTTCGGTGCCGGTGTTCGCTTCGATGATGGTGGCGACGTCGGCGATGCGGTTCCACCATTGCGGTTCGTCGGTGCGGATGGCGCGGCCGGCGGACCAGGCGACGGCGTCGGCCATCCACAGTCCCGGGTCGTTGCGGCCGTCGACGTGGATGAGGCGCATGCGGTGGCTGATGGCGCCGTGGTCGAGTAGCCGACGGTAGGCGCGGATGTCGTTGCGGTCGGTGTTGGGAAGGCGGCTACCGGCGTCGCGTGCTTGCTGCCACTCTGTGGGGCTGGCGCGGCTTTCGAGGTAGACGTCGCGGACCCGCTGGCTGTTGAGGTAGCGCAGGAGGCGTTCCAGGCTGACCTGTCGGGCGTGCTCGCGTTGGTCTTCAAGGTGGGAGCGGATGTGCTGAGGGCCGGGTGGTGAGAGGTTCCGGGGGGTGCCCGCGTTGAGGGGGACCTGCGCGGAGACGACGCTCCAGCCGGCGTGTTCGGCGACGACGTCGAGCATTGCTTCGATGGTGCCGACGTGCCCCCGGTGATACAGCACGCTGGAGTGGTATGCGTCGTGGATGCCGGCGGCGGTGGTAGCGGCGGCTTCGGCGGCGGCGACGTCGTCTTGATCGATGATGACGGCGGCCATGAGGTAGGCGCCGGGGCTGCCGCGTTGTTGCAGCCAGGATTCGTCGACGAAGGCTGTCGGGTGGGTGGGCATCAGTCGAGCTCCGTTCCCTCGGCGTCGGTGTGGTCGGGCGTGGGGTCGGTGCGGCGGCGGGCGGCGTCGGCGTGGTGTGTGAGGTGTTCGGTGACGGGTGCGGTGTGGGGTTGTGGGCGGGTGTCGTCGATGGCGCGGACCCGCGCGGTGGTGGCGGCGACGGCGTTGGCCAGGTCGGCGCGGCGGGCTGCGGCGCGGCGTGCTTGTTCGGCGGCGGCGGCGAGTCCGGCGTAGCGGGTGGGCAGGGCGTTGGTGTACCAGCGCTGCCATTGGCCGTGGCGGGCCTCGAGTTCGGTGACGCGTTCGCGGTGCTGGTCGATGCCGGCGCTGAGGGTGGCGAGCTGCGCGCTCAGGCTGGCGTGGTGGCCCGCTGCGGCGACGGCGCGCTGGTGTGCTTCCTGCTGGGCGGTGAGCATGCGGGCGCGGGAGGGGCCGCGTTGCCACCATCGGGGTTGCTGGTGTTGGGCGTGGGTGGCGGCGCGTTGGCCGGCGGTGTTGATGGCGGCGAGGAGCAGGGTGAGGTCGTGGTGGCGGTGCTCGGCGTCGGTGAGGTCGAGGTGCGCGCTGCGGAGTTGGTCGGCGACGTAGGTCGGTGCGGTGGCGTCGATGGCCTGTTGTGCGGTGACGAGTTGCGCGAGTTCGTTGTCGTCGATGGTGGTGAGGTGTCCGGCGAGGGTGGCGGCGCCGAGCGCGACGCGGGTGCGGTGCCAGGTGTTCCAGCGGGTGATGTCACCGGTGGAGGGCTCGGGCCCGATGGGGTGGTCGCTGGTGAGCTGGTAGCGGTCGCGGTAGGTGACGACGATCTCGGCGCGAGCGAGCCACTGGTCGCGGCCCGCCTCGTCGTGCGGTACGGCTCCCAGGGCGCGGGCCCAGGTGGGTTGTTGCTCGGCGGCGAGGTCGGCGAGAGCGCTGACGCGGCGGTCGCAGATGGCGGCGACCTGGCGCAGGGCGTCTCCGACGTCGCCGGTGAGGTCGGCGGGCATGCGGTCGGTGTAGGACGCGGCGAGCGCCGGTGTGGTGGCGATGGTGGGGTCGGCGGTGGCGCGGTTCATGATGCGGTCGATGCGCCAGGACAGCACCGCGGCGATGTCGTCGGCGGAGTCGAGTTCCCGGGGCCGGATCGCGCGGCGCAGGACATCGGCGGGGTCATGGCCGGCTTCTCGCAGGGTGGTGAGCCGGGCGATGAGCGCGGGCAAGGCGAGGTCCTGCGCGAGTCGGTCGGCGACGGTCCGTCCGCTGATGCGGGCGACGATTGCGAGGTATTCGGGGATGCGGGCGCGGGCGGACAGGTCGTCGTAGATGGGTGTCCAGGCGTGCAGGGCGTCGACGTCGGCCCAGAGCTGGTGTTCGGTTTCGGTGGCGGAGCGGTCGGGTGTGGCGCGGCGCATGATGTCGGCCAGGACGGCGATGCGGGCGGTGGGCGGCTGTGGTGGGGTGCCTTCGCGGGGGTGGTCGTCGGTGACGACGTACGCCTCGTTGAGGGTGTGGCCGCGGGTGAGCATGACGTACAGGCGGGTCAGCGTTGTGCTGTCGTCGACGAGCGCGCGGGCGGTGTGCACGGTCTGCCCTTGGACGGAGTCGACGGTGAGGGCGTAGGCGAGCTGGACGTGCCGCGCGACGTACGGAGCGGGCAGGACGGCGCCCGCGTTAGTGCGCAGGTTGGTGATGTGTAGTCGCCCGCTGCGGGTGACAGCGTCGACGCGCCACTGGTCGCGGTTGGCGACGAACGCGGCGCCGGCGCCGAGGCGACGGTCGTTGCGGCGGGTGACGATGGTGTCGCCGACACTGGCGTGGTTGCCGTCGCGCAGGCGCACGGCGGGGCCGGCTTGGACGAGGCCGGCGCGTAGGAGGATGTCGCGGGCGCGGCGGGCGATGTCGGCGGCTTCGTCGCCGGTCTCGACGAGCATCATGCTGGGATGCCCGGTGGCCATGTCGGCGGCCCACCGGTCCAGCATCTGGCCGATGAGCAGTGTGCGGTGCCCGCCGACGAGCCGGCCGCGGCGGTCGTATTCGGCCAGGACGGTGAGGTCGCCGGTGCGCAGCCGCAGCGACGCCGTTCCTTCCCACGGTTGGGTGAAGCGGTGCACCTGGGAGAGGTGAGTGGTGGCGCCGAGGCTGTCGAGGTAGCGGAACAGTCCGCCGGGTCCGACGGCGGAGATCTGTGCGGGGTCACCGACGAGGATGAGTTTGCCGCCGACGGCGTTGAGGTGGGTGACGAGGCGGGCGAGGTCGTGGCTGGAGACCTGGGACGCCTCGTCGATGATGACCCACTGCCCGGGTGCGAAGCGCCAGTCGGCGGCGCGTGTGCCGGGCGGCGGCCGGTCGTGGGATCGCAGCCACCGGGCGATGTTCTCGGTGCGCAGCGTCGTCCCGTCGGGCTGGCGGGTGGCGTCGGCGAGCAGCTGCGCGGCGGACTGTCCGACGGTGAGGCCGAGCACCGGCACGCCGGTGTGCCGGGCGACGGCGACGACGGCGCGCTGGAGGTAGGTCTTGCCGGTGCCGGCGGGTCCGACGACGCCGGTGACGCGCCGGTCATCGCCGACGAGGAAACGCAGCGCCGCGGCCTTCTCCGGCGACAACCGGAATGCGGTGACGGCGGCGTCGATCGCCGTGTCGGAGGCGGGGCGGGCGCCGCGGCGGCTGGCGTAGGTGATGACTTCTTTCTCGGCGGCGAGCACGGTCTGGGTGGTCATCTGCAGGTCGCGGTGGCGGGTGTATTCGCTGTGCTGGTCGCTGCTGCGCAGCAGCGTCGGCCCCCACTGCACGAGGGCGGGTGGTGTCAGCACCCGTAACCCACCCAGGTTCTGCGCGATGGCCGAACCGGCGAGGGTCTGCACCTTCCGCCAGTCGGCGTGCGGCGAGTCACCGGGGGTGATGTCGAGGACCCGGCCGATGGCCAGTTCGAGGTGTTCGCGGCCGAACACGGCCCGCTCGCGGCCGAGGGTGTGCACGGCGCGGGCGAGCGCCAGGTGCACGTCGCTGCGTACTGCCGCGTCGATGACCCGGTCGCGTTCAGGGGCTGCGATTCGCAGTTGGGCGGCGGCCGTGCGCAGCGCTTCCTCGTCCACGCCGTCCGGGTTGAGCTGGCGGGCGCGGCGCAGGACGCGCCGCGCCGTGTCGGCGGTGTCGTCGTACACATTGCCGGTGAGAATCCGGCGTACCTGACCGGGGGTGTCGAGCCGGGCCTTGCGGTCCTCGGCCTGCCATCGCTGCATGGCCTGGTCGGTGGACTCCGCGCCTTTGGCCGGGCGGCGGGTCCGCAGGGTCGCGTCTTGGGCGCGTCGACGCCACTGCGCCGCTGCCGAACGGGCGGCCGGTCGGGTGCGGTCGACACGGCGGTCCATCTCCTCGGTGATGGCGCCGCGCCGCTTGCCGTAGTGGCGCAACGACGCCTCGCTGAAGCCGACGATTTCCCGGATTCCGGAGTCGTCGCGGGCGGCGAAGGTGACGCCGCGGCGCTGCCGCAACTCCAGTTCCACTGCGCGTTCGTAGGCGACGCGGGCGCCGACGGTCGCGCGGTAGAAGGCACGCCCGTCCAATGCCAGCCACTGCGGTTCACCGTTCCCGTCGACTGTTTTGACCTTCGCGGAGACGACGATGTGCGAGTGCAGCTGCGGGTCGCGCTCGCGGCTCATCCGGTGGTCGAAGACCAGCGCGGCCAGACCTGCGGTGTCGAGCTGACGGACACCGGCGGCGCCGGCGCGGGTGAAGGCCCCGTGCCGCTGGAGGTGATCGAGCAGCGCGCGCACCCCGGCATGGTGAGCGGCCACGACATCCTGCTTGATCCTGTCGTCGCCGAAAGCCCACAGCAGCGACACCGACTTCACGGGGGAGACGGTGACGTCGTAGGCGGAGACGGCCCGCCTTTCGGGAGCGTTCATGATGCGGTGCCACACCCTGTCGCGCTGTTCCACGGTGGCGTCATCGGGTAGGTGCATCAGCGCGCGTCGTACTGCTTCGTCGCGGTATTCGTCGGTCATCGGCGTGTAGATCCGCCATTTCTGGCCAAGCCGGAACCCCGTTGTGGGGTGACGTCCCTGGCCGATGAGATAGCGCATCTGTTGTTCGGTGACCCAGCCGCTGATGCCGAGGACTGCGGCGCCGTTGCCGGCCCACCAGCCGGGGCTTTCACCGCGTGCGGTGTGGTTGATGTAGTAGGGCGTCGGGCCGGTGTCGCCGAGGGGGCGCAGGTCATGACGGCCGGCGGCGACCTGCTCCATGACGTAGCGGTAACCGTCGCCGGGCGAGATGCGCGTGACGGTCAACATGCCTCGACCGTAGAAGATCAATTAGGGATTCGGCAGTCGAGAATGCAAGGGGGTGTGTCCCCTGTAACTGAACAAGAGGCGGGTCGGTAAAGGTCTGGGCAGGCCAGCCGTGCTGTAGCCAAAACTGAACAGGTGCGGTGAGTGGGTTAGGAATCATGGCTAGGTTCGAACGGTTCTGCTAATTGGTGTGGGGTTTGGTCTGGTGGGTGCATCTGGGCAGTCGTTACTGTCGAGGAATGACGAGTAAAACGGGGAATGATGCAACTCGGGCGTTGCGGCGACGGCAGGAACTGGAGAGGCGGGCGGTGCGGGCGGTCGAGCAGGCCGCCGGCACCGTGCAGGATGCGCAGCGGCGGCGGCATGAAGCCGTGGCGCGGCTGGATCAGGAGGTCGGCGCGGCTGCGGCGGCGCACGGTCTGGCCGTGGCGGTGCTGGCGACGGTGCTGCGGGATGACGGCCTGGCGGCGGACTTGACCGGGGTGGATGTCGCTCGCGTGCGGTCGTGTCGGCGTGGCGCGGATGGTGCTGCGGTGCGTGCGCGGATTGCTGAGCTTGGTGAGGTGGTGCCTCGTCGTCGGCGTACGGCTGTTCCGGTGCCTGGGAATGTGGGCTCGGGTTCTGCTGGTGGTGTCTCTGGGGGCGTCGGGTCGTGAGCTGGTGTGGCTGGCCGGTCCGGGCTGTGATGCGAGCCGGCCAGCGTTGGGGTTGCTGCGTTTAGGTCCAGTCGAGTCCGCAGCCGGTGCAGACGTGAACCGTTCCGTCGATGTTCCATTCCATGAGTTCGTCGTCGGTGGCGGTGCAGTGTTCTGGGATGGCGGCGGGCCAGTTGCCTTCGATGACCCGGTGGCCGGGGTAGACCCAGCGTCGGGCGGTGCTGCCGTAGTACATCACGGGCGGTCCGGGGTGTGGGTAGGCCAGGGGCAGCGTGGCGCGGTGGCGCAGGTTGGTGCCGGTGAGGTCGGTTGGGGTGAGGGGCGGCAGATTCCCGTGTACGGCGCGGCGGAACCGGTCGAAGTCCTTGTAGGTGGGTGACGCGAGTTCCGCGCGGTCGATCAGGGCGAGCGTTTCGTACGGCTGGGCTGCGTTGTGGTGATGTAGTGCAGCGCTGAGGTGGGCGTCCGCGCGGGCGTTGCGGGCGGCCTGGCGGGTATGGCGTTCCCGGTGGTTGATGCGGGGCGCGGTGAAGTCTTCGGGGTGGGCGTCGAGGTGTGCGGCGACGGCACGCGAGATCGTTTCTCGGCCGTGGCGCGCGGTGAGGGCTTCAAGGTGGTCGTCGGTGAGGTAGCGAACGGTGATGGTCTTCGGCAGGTTCACTGGAGGGGCGGAGTAGGCGGCGGCCCAGTCCTGGCAGACGTGAGCGATGGTGATCCGATCGGCGCGGCTGAGGGAACTCAAGGTTCTGCCTTTCGGTTGACGGTGCGACGTGGGGTGAGGGGCGGGAGCAGCAGCCGGTGACGGCGCGCTCGATGCGCGCCGATGCCGTAGCGGTGCGGCGGCCCGGCCGCCTCGTGGACGGCCGGGCGCGCGCCGGGTTGGGTTGGTCGTCGGGCGACCGCGTGGGCTAGCGCTCGGTTCTGATTTGGCGGGTTTCTGCGACGGTGAGCAGGTGCGCGGGTAGCTGTGGCAGGTGTTCGCGCCAGGCTCGGTATAGCCGGTGTGTTCCGTCGATGAGCAGCGGTGCGGGTGCTGCGTCGGGGATGTCGATTTGAGCCACGATCAGCGGTCGCGTTAGGTCTGTGGTCATGGCGTGGGCGCGGTTGAGGGCGTTGTGGGCTGGCCCGATGAGGCTGATTGCGTAGGGGTTCGGGTTGTCGAGGTGCACGAGGCCGTAGGCGGTGGCCCAGGCGTTGACGTCGACGGTGTTGGTGTCGCGGGGGGTCGCGGCGATCAGCGCTTGGGCGGCGTCGATGTCGAACACCCACGGCCCGAAGTGGAACCACTGGGGTAGCCGGCTGTGGTTCATTGGTCGCTGTTCCTTGCGTTGAGCCGGGTGTAGATCGCGACGCATCGCAGGATCAGTTCGTGCGACGGCAGGGTCAGGAGCCGCTGTCGTTTGTCGTCGTGGAGGTGGTCCCAGATGAGGACGGTGACGGCGGCCGACCAGGTGTCGACGATCGCGCCGTCGATCTTGGCGCATTGGTGGTCGGCGGCGATCCGGCGCAGGGTGTCGATGAGGGTGGCGTCGCCTGGCGGGTGGTTGGCGTCGTCGGGTCGCGCTGCCTCGGGTAGCAGGGTGTAGCAGTCCGGGCAGGTGTAGTCGATGCGTGGTGGGTGTTCGGTCTCCCAGCGGCGTACGTCGGCGGCGGGCAGGCCGCATACAGATTGGCGTACGTCGCGGGGGTGGCGGATGTGCCAACTCATCAGAACGCTCCGGGTGGGGCTGCGGATCGGTGCTCGGTGGGTGAGGGGCGGGAGCGGCAGCCGGCGGCGGCGTGCTCGATGCGCGTCGACGCCGTCCCGCGCGCGGCCTGGCCGGTGCGCGGCCTGGCCCGGCCGGGCCGCCCGGGTTAGGCGGGTTGGCCTAGCAGGTAGTGGGGCCGTCCGGTGATGACCCACGCGACGTAATCGGCCAGGCATCCGGCGGCCCGCTGCGCGAGGTGGAGCGGGAACCGTTGGGGCTGGGTGGCGTAGCGGATGCACGCGCGCAGCAGCTCTAGCCAGAGTTCGGCGAGTCGGGCGGCGGCGCGCATCTGATGGGGGCGGTCGGCGCATCGGTCGCACCGGTCGTCGCGGGCGTGCAGCGCGACCTGGACGGCGGCGGCGCGGATGGTGGGTAGGTGGTAGGTCGCTGCCGTAGGATCTGCTGGCCACGAGGGAACGTGGGCGCAGAGGTCGAGTCGGCCCAGTGCGGTGGCGACGGTGCGGGTAGCGGTGTCGAGCAGGGGGCGAACATCCCGGCGGCGGTCGGGGGCGGACAGCGCGGGCAGGATGCGCGTTGGCGCGGTGAGCGCGTTCATGCGGGCTCCTCGTGTGGTGGGCCGGTGGGCGGGCGCTGGTGCCCGGCCACCGGCCCGGCATGAGTTACGGGCGGTAGGTGCGGCGGCGCTGGGGGACGTGGGCCGGCACGTCGGGGATCTGGTCGTGGTAGGCCCGGATCGGTGCGCCCGCGATCTTGGCTCCGTACATCGCGCGGTCGGCGCGGCGCAGGAGTTCCGGCGCGCTGACTCCCCCGGTGGCGTGGGCCACGCCAGCGGTGGCGGACAACTGGACGGTCTGCCCGGCCGCGTCGATTCGGGCGTTGGCGATTGCGGCTTGCGCGGCGGCGGCGTGAGCGAATCCGGTTCGCTCATCGGCAGTGGTGACCATGAGGAATTCGTCGCCACCGAGACGACCGATGGTCACAGGCAGGGCCTTGAGTCGGCGTGCGGCCTCGGTGAGTGCGGCGTCTCCGGCGTCGTGGCCGTGGGTGTCGTTGATGCCCTTGAAGTCGTCAAGATCGAGTAGCGCGACGGAAACGGGGCGCGCGGCGTCGAGTTGCTTTTCCAGGTGCGCGAGGATGGCGCGACGGTTGAGTAAGCCGGTGAGGTCGTCGTGGGCGGCGTCGTACTGCGCGATCGTCAATTGCGTGTTGAGCCTGATGATGGTCAGTCGTTGTTTATGAGCGAGCCAGGTAATGGTGATCGTCAAGGCGAGGTTGAGCGCGGTAAGGCTGTACGCGAGCATGGGGGAGCCTCCGGGGTGTTCACCTCGGCGCGTCGTCGGCGTGGGCGGCCGGGGCGCGTGGGGTGTGGCTGGCTGGGCCGGAGGCGGCCGGGGCGCGGGGGCGGTCCCGGCCGCCTGGCGTAGGCGTCAGCTCTGGGTGGCCGGGGCGAGGTAGACGTTCGGGTGTCGCTCGATGTTGACGGGGTCAGCGGTGAGGTTGACGGGCATGCAGAAGCCTGCTCCGCCGCTCATGGTGTCGAGGTAGAACCGTCCGTGTTCGGTCCACCGGATCGTGAACTCGGTGGCGGCCCAATCGATGCCGTTGGCCTCGTAGGCGGCGGCGGTGATGATCTGATTGGCGCACTCGGGGGTGACGGGGTGGGTCTTGCTCATGGTCAGGTGCAGGAACACGACCACCACGCGGCGGCTGCGCTCGTGGATGTCCTGCACGGTCAGGATGTCTCGCATTGCCTCGGTGGTGAGGCGCAGGTGCGCGAGGTGGCGGGCGCGGACGACGCGGACGAGCGCGGCGATCCGGTCGGCCTGTTCGTAGGTGGCGGGAGATTCGCCCATCGTGCTGCCTTTCGTTGTGGGGCTGTTGGTTGTGTGGTTGGGGGCTGCTATCCCCTCCCTCACATTTATAATCCTACAGCATTAAGGGTTGAGCTGTCCACCCGGGATCCAATTCCCCACGAGTGGTTTTCCAAGATCACCCGGCGGACCGTGTCGGCCGCGATCAGCTCGGCGCGGTGATAACGTCACGGCCCCACCCCTTTTTCGGCCGTCGGGGGCGAGCTTGCTCGCCCAGGTACCGGACGGCGGCAGTCAAATCCGACGCGGGGGTTTCGAGGAAAAGATCATGCGGGGTTTGCATGATGTTTTCTGAGCCCGCGGCGGATTTTACTTCCGACGTTTGGGACCGATAATCACCGGCGCAGCCGGCGGCCGAAAAGGGGTTGGGCAGCGCGGCCGTAGGCCGCTCCTGTGAGGTTCTTGGCCCTGTGCCGGCCTTGAGGCACGAGGGTGACTGTGTGCGGAGTTGGAAGGGCGGGCCGGATGGGTGCGAGCGTAGCGAGCGTCCGGCCTGCCCGGTGCTCGCGGGAGCAACGGTCGCCACCACGACGCACCGAGGAACAAAAACCGGGTTGGGGATTCTCGGCGGCGCCGGGTGGCCAGCGGGTTGCCGGTGTGGTGGTCAGGCGGCCTGTGGTGTGTGGATGTCGATGGTGATTCGATGGCTGGCATTGGGGCCGCGCTCGACGGTGATTGTGGTGTGCGGTCCGGTGATGGCGACGACTGGCGTTGCCACGCCGTCGACCGTGCCGGCGGCGGGCGCGGCCAGGTGCAGGCCGATGAGTGGTAGTGCGTGGGTGAGGTCGTCCATGACGTCGGCGGTTGGTTGCTGGGGCTGACTGTGCATCTCGTCTCCCGGGTGTCCGGACCGCGGCGGGGTGACCGGGCGGCGGCGGGTGGGTGGTGGACACCGGCGGTAGCCGGTGTCCACCAGAGTGTTAGGCGGCGTCGGGTACGGCGGTGAGGCGGAGTGTCGGGGCGGGCATGGTGCAGGCGCTGCACCGGCCCGCGTGCCAGGTGTGGGCGGCGGGCGGATCGCTGGCGGCCGGGCAGGGTTGGCGTTGCAGCTCGGCCAGGGTGGTGGTTGCCAGGCAGCGCGGGCACCGTCGCCAGGTTGCGGCGGGCGACCCGGTGACGAATTCGGGGCAGGTGATGCAACCGAATCCGGCCTGTCGTAGGGCGTGTCCGATGGCGTCGGCGTGGTCGACGGCGCGGCGTGCCGTGGTGTTGACCTGGGTCCACTCTTCGGTGGTGTGCAGGTGTCGCCATTCGGCATCGGTGAGGGTGAGGGGACTGATTCGGGCTTGTGCTTCGGCGCGGCCGAACAGGTAGCCGGTCCAGCCGTAGGCGCGGGCGAGCGCGGCGAACACGTCGCGGGCGTCGGTTTCGGTGAAGGTGCGGGGTAGGCGTACGCCGTGGGGCAGTCCGATGGGCTTGGGCATGGTCTCTCCTGCGCGTGGTGCGGCCGTGCGGCGCGGCGCGGCAGCCCGCGTCGGCGCGCTCGATGCGCGCCGACGCGGTGTCGGTCGCGCGGCCGGGGCGGGCACCGGATGGCCGGTGCCCGCCCCGGGTGGGGTCAGCGGTGGGTGAGGGTGAGCAGGCGGCGGTGGGCCTTGCTCTTCAGCTCGTCGGCGCTGCCCTCCACCATGGCGGTGGCGCGGGCGGCGAGGTTGTTGCCGCGCAGGGATCCGGTCGGGCGGATGGTGGTCTTCCAGTCGGCGAACTCGGTGATGGCGCGCTCGGCGGCGTAGGCGGTGCGGCCCAGGCGCGCGGCGTTGGTGTCGAAGAGGTCGGTCAGGAGGTCCAGCCGCTTCGCGTGCTTGTTGCGGGTGCGGACGGGGGCGTCCTCGTCGGGGGTCTTCCACAGGTCGCCGATCACCTCGTGGAACTCGTTGATGGCGATCTCGGTACGGGCGAGGGCTTCCTCTTCGGCGGCGAAGTGGTCGAAGTAGTCGACCGACAGGCGCAGGGTGCGGCGGGCCTCTTCGATGCGGTCGCGGGCGTTGCGGGTGTGGCGCACGCCCCAGCGGGTGAGGGCGTCGCGGACGGCGAACCGCTCGGTGTTGCCGCAGACCGGACGCCACGGGGTGACGACGACCTGGAACAGGCTCGACCCGTCGTGGCTGTTGAGGGCGACGATGAACGGCACGATCTCGTCGTTGACGCCCCCGGCGTCGATGGTGACGGTCTGCGGCAGGCGCATGGAGATGAAGACCTTGCGGCCCTCGCGCAGCGCTCCGGCGGATTCCCACGTCACGGCGTAGTCGTCGACGAGGTCCTGAAGGAACTCGAAGCCCTGCCGGTTCTGGAGCACCTCGTAGCGGGCTCCGACCACGCCGAGACCGGCGTTGGTGTCCTCACGGATGTTGACGAACTGGTCCGGCAGGATCCGGAGCTGGTCGGTCGGGCTGGCCTGGTAGAGCACGGGGCGGCGGCTGACGTTGAAGTTGATGCCGCCGAGGGTGAGCACCTGGTCGATGTCGGTGGTGCCGCCGGGGATGACGTTGCCGAGCTGGTGCCAGGCGGGCGTGGTGGTGTAGAGCGCGACCTGACCGGTGGTCTCGTCCAGGCCGTGTTCGGGCAGCAACTCGCCCTGGTTCATGGTGAGGACTTCGCCGTTGTCCCAGCTATCCGGGTCGGTGATCAGGTAGCGGCCGTTGCCGAGGTTGCGCAGCTTTCCGGCGGCGACCTGGCTGTCAATTGCGGCCTGCTTGTCGGCGGCCCGGTTGATCTGCGCGGCCCGCTCGTCGGCGAACTTCTGGTTGACGTCCGGCAGTGCGAGGGTGGTCATGACTGGCGTTGCCTTTCGTTGTGGGGCTGTTGGTTGTGTGGTTGGGGGCTGCTATCCCCTCCCTCACATTTATAATCCTACAGCATTAAGGGTTGAGCTGTCCAC
>NZ_JBIDDG010000028.1:53008-86292 GCF_043205005.1 Micromonospora sp. NPDC047620
GAAGGGCGGGCCGGATGGGTGCGAGCGTAGCGAGCGTCCGGCCTGCCCGGTGCTCGCGGGAGCAACGGTCGCCACCACGACGCACCGAGGAACAAGACAGGGTTGGGAACTATCGGTGGTGGCGACCGGCCGGCCTTTACGACGTCGACGGTGCGCGCATTGGCGTGAGTTCCACCAGGTCCAGCAGCCGCAGGGCATCGTGTAGGTATCGGCGCAAGTTGGCCGGCGTGTCGTAGAGGACCACACCGCCGGCGCTCCAGATATCTCCGAGCACCACGGCGGTGCTCTTTTGCGGATTCGGTGAGTCTTCGGCGTCGTCCTGTTGGTCGTACCACCACGAGTCGTCGGGGCCGTAGACGGCCGGTGTGCCGGCGGCGTCGCTCCAGAATTTGTTGTCGGACATGTAGCACTGCCGTTCTGCCTATTGAGCCGCCGTCACCGTGTCGGCGTGTGGTGGCCCTCGTTGTTGGGGGTGGTTGCGGGGTGGCCCGTCCGTCGACGGTTGCGGTGGACGGGGCTGGACCGCGCGATGGTGTGCGGCGTGAGCTACGCCGGACGGGCGAGGTGTCGCAGGCGGTACAGGCAGGCGCCCAGGGTGGTCTGACGGATCAGCGGAGTCGGGTCGTGGTCGGTGTTCGCCGATGCGGTGGCGGATCCGCGTCGCCGCAGCACGTGGTAGTAGCGGCCGTCGACGTCTAGCGCGCTCAGGCTGCGGATCGCGTTGTCGCCGGCGTTCGCGACTGCCTGGAGGCCGCTGCGGCGTTGTCCGGGGGAGTTGAGGGTTTCCCGGCCCTCGCAGAGGAACGCGAAGCCGACCGGTGTGCGGCCGTCCTCATGCAGCCACTCGCTGAGCCAGGCTGGCGTCAGGGGTGCGGTGAAGTAGGCGGTGAGCACGTCCAGGATGGCGGTGACGGGAATGTACGCGTCCGGCTTTAGGGGGTCGCGGGCGCGCCAGGTCTCCGGGTGCAGGGGCACCGGGGCGATCTCGATGGTGGTGTCGAGTCGGGTGAACATGCCGAGCAATTGGGGTGGCGCGTCCCATCCGACTTGCTCGGCGGCGCGCTCGGTGTCGATGAGCGCTTCGCTGAGTGCGTGCGCGGTTGCGGCGGACAGCATGATCTTCGGCCTCCAGGTTGTTGGCGCGGCGGGGGCTGCTGACCCCAGGTGCCAACTATAATCATACAGCACAAAGGCTAGATGTGAAGGCTTGATCGCCGTGCTCGGCCGCCCCGATTGGTGGCGACCGCCCGCCGTAGCGGCGCCTTTCCTGTCGCCACTGTGGTACCGAGCACCTCGCAGGTTGGACCGGCCGCGGGACGCCGACATGCGGCTCGTCGGCGTCCCGATGTCGTGGGCGGCAACGTCGCTCACGGAAGGGTGTCAGTCCATGTAATGTCAGCCAACCGCGCCCAGCCGACACGCTTGCCATCCGTTTCGCACACGCGGATCCGGCCCGCGTCGTCGCGCACCGGCAGCGACCGGCCGACGCCGTCCGCGGGGAAGGAGAACACCACGCAGACCTTGCGTGGGTCTACGTTCTCGCCAACCTCGTTCAGGCTGCCCGGCAGCGGGTCGGAAGCCGGGCGCTCACGCTCAACCTTCTCGGCGTACGCCACCACCTCGGCCTTCTTCCAGTCGTAGATCCTCCCGTTCTCGCCGCGGTGACCGACCGCCTCGCTGTAGACGCGCTGCACCCGGTCGAACTCGCGGGCGTTGCGGTCACCGTCCTTGATTCACCGTCCTCCTGGATCGCCTCGGCGTGTGCATGTCTGAGCAGCAACACCTGCTCGGTGTCGGTCGCGCCGGCCCAGCGGCCCGAAACACCGGGCACGCGGCCGGACCAACCCTTCGCGTTCGTGTCGACTCTCGTATCGGGCGCAACGACACCGTGGCGGTCGGATGCAGGGTCCTCCAGGCCAGCCGTCGGGGCGAACGTGGCGATCGCCGCGTCGGCCTCGGTCGCGAAGTAGGCGCCGTGGCCATCCTCGTCGGTGTCGGGGCCTGCGGCGCTGACCATTCGTCCCCGAACGGTGTCGAAGACGCACCAAGGGGTGTCGCCCGGACCGCGCAGGCCGGCGGCGATCGGGTGAGCGGCGATGAACCGCGGCGGCCGGAGTGCCGCGTCGGGGGCGCCGTGCGGGATCAGGGTCCAGGTGTACGCGATCCGTTCGGTCCCCGGTGGGCTCAGGAAGTGGATGCTGTCGCCGTCGATGTGGCACTCGCTTGCCTTGGGCAGCTCCAGGCGAGCATTACGGATGGTCTTCCCATCGGCTTGCAGCGCGTCGTAGCTGAGCACCGTCTTCCCTCCGGTGATGGTGCGCAGCCCTGACACGCCCGGGTAGATGCGGTTGACGCACATCCAGCGGCTGCCGGGGACGGCGGCGCGCTCGAAGTCAGAGATGAAACGCATAGCTGAGCCTTTCCTGCGAGGTGGTGGTTTCGGCTCGCCTGCCCGGACGGCGGAGCCGTCCGGGCAGGCGACATAGGCCGGGCAGCGCGGCCGTCAGGCCGCTCCGGCTTAGCCGCCGCCGGTCTCGCGGCGGTGGGGGAGCCTTGCCCGCCAGCGACGGGGCCGGCAGGCAGGGCTCGGGATCAGGCAGGGCCGGCTGTTTCCCAGGTGCCTGCCGGATACACGGCGTAGCACACGTGGATCTTGTCGTCGCGGGTGGCGCCGTCGATGAAAGTCACGCTCACCCACCGGCCCGTGGGGCGCTCGCGGACGGGGGAGACCTCGGCGATGGGACCGGCGAAGTGCCGCCAGAGGTAACGGCCGGCGCCGGTCGAGTCCCACAGGCCCTTGATGAGGTCGCCCGGCTGGAGGTCGGCCGCCCGCCGTTCGGTGGGGTCGTGGGCGGGCAGCGCCCACGCGGGGATGATGGCGGGTGGCGTCACGGTCGCTCGGACGGCGGCGGGGGGTGCGCCGTCGAAGAGTTGCCGGTAGATGTCGAGGTAGAGCATCGCCAGCTCTCGGCGCTGGTCGAGGTCGGTGACCTGCTGGGCGAACGCGGCAACCTCGGAGTCGGCGGCGTCGAGGTCGAGACCGTGCACGATGCGCTGCGCCGCCTCCACGCAGTGCGCCGGTACCGTGAGGGAGTGTCCCGAGGCGGGAGCTTGGCCTGGGCGCAGGTGGACCCACCGGCCGACGCGCTGGGCGTGCTCGACCGGCCAGGGGATACCGGCAGGAGTGTCGAGCTGCTGGCCGTCGCGGCGGCGGCCGTGGATGTGGCGATACGCCACTGGCGGGAGATGTCCGGCGGCGACGCTGACGCTCTTGGCGTTTACCCGCGTCACCTCGTGCCACCCGTAGCCGCCGACGCGGACGTGGTCGCCGGGGCGAAGTCGTCCCGGCACCAGGGGACGAACTGCCCCGACTGGGCCATCGCGGCGAGCTTCGCGCGCTGGTGCGCGCGGTCCTCGCTGTCGCGGTCGATGTGCAGTTGTGCCCAGCGGCGGAACTCGTCGGATGAACTCGAGTGGTCGCGGGACCGTTCCCACCGTCGGATACTCGCGCTGAGCTCCTCGATGCGGTTGGCGATCGCACGCGGCTGGTGTTTCGCGGCCTCGTTGTCGCGCGAGCCTTCCGCCCGCCGGGCCAGATGGCGGGCGTAGCCGGCTTCGTCAATGGCGGCGAACCGCAGAGCGTCACTTCGCTCCTGGTCCCTACGCGCCTTGCTCTCGCTGTGGTGCCCGATCAGGATCGGCTGGCCGCCGAGCCGGCCGGCGGTGAGCTGATCGGCGCGGTCACGAGCGGCGTCCGCGCGGGCGTCTGCGGATGCGGCGCGCTCGGTCAGCCGGTCGGCCCGGGTGCCGGCGCGGTCGGCGCGCTCAGCTTCGCGGACGGCAGCCGGTCGCCACTGGTCGTCGATGTCAAGGGCCACGCTGTGGCCGGCGGCGCGCAGCGTTTCGGCTGCGGCAGTGATGCGATGAGTGTCGGAGAACGTGTCGCGGGTGTGGGAGATGGATGCCGGCGTGGCGGCGGTAGATGAAGCCGTGCGGGGCGACGAAATCGAGCACGCCGTCTCCCCGGGTGGGGCCGTCGAGGGTGGGTCCCCTCGGCGTGCGTGTGCCTGATAGTGATCATGCTATGGCCTTGTCGTCGGAGGGCTGTTGGTGCTGCCGGGCTGCTGGCCGGCGTGGTGGGCGCGAGCCCGGTTTGCCGGCCCGCACCCACCAGGTCATGGGGTCACGGTGATGCGATCGAGTCGGGCATGCGGGAACAGAACGCGTACTGGTAGATAGCGGCCGACGGCGCTCTTGTGGACGGATGCGCAGTCACTGCAGAGAGGTTCGCGCGTCGTGCTGGGCTCGCCAGGTTCGATGTCGGAGCCGTCGGGACGCAGGCTGCACCGGGTCCAGTAGTTGATCCAGACGCTGGGCACCGTGTCGGGATCACAGAAGACCGTCGCGAGGCAGCGGATGCATGCCGCGATGAGGACCATGGAGCCCGTGTCGGGCGTCGGGTAGTCCGGCTCATTCCACATCGACTGCGATCTCCAATCACTCGGCAACCGGCGACATGTCTATAATCATACAGTACTAATTCGTTGAGGGCGAGTCGGTGGGTGGGCGGTGGTAGCGGCTGTTCGCGCTCGTGGGCAGGTCGATCACGAGGGCGGTCGCGTTGTCGGTGCTGCCGGCGCGACGCGCGGCGCGCACCAGGCGGGTGGCGGCGTTCCGGGCGCTTGGGTGCACGCGCAGGATCCGGGCCATGGTGTCGGGGTTGAGCTGGCGGTGTACGCCGTCGCTACACAACAGCAGCCGGCCGACCGGGCCCAACGCGCGGATGCTGGCGATGTCACCGCGCCCGACCGAGGCGCGGATGGTGTTCTCCGCGCGCGGACCGATCCACTCGGTGGGCATGCCGGTGTCGCGCATGTGCTGCGCTTCGGTGTGGTCGGTGGTGAGCTGTGTCAGCGTGCCGGCCTCGTAGGTGTAGGCGCGGGCGTCCCCGCACCAGGCGATGTCGAAGCCGCCGCCGTTGGCGGTGTCGATCGGTGCGGCGACGACGGCGACCGCGTTGCCCTCCTGGCCGGCCGGGACGTGGTCGTAGTGGCGGTGCCAGATGGCGCGCGCGGCGTGAAGGCCGGCGGCGGCTCCTCCGGTCGCGGCAGCGGCTGCCGCCGACCAGGCGGCGGTGTAGGCGGCGGTGGCTGGCTCGTAGTCGTCGCCGATGCCGTCGGTGACGCAGAACGCTTCCCGGCCGGTGCTCGGGTCGCGGTATACCGCGGCGGCGTCCGCGTGCACCTGGCGGGGGCCCTGATCGTAGGCGATCCAGGCGGAGTGCAGGAGGTCTTCCGGGTGGCGGTCGGCCGCGTTGGCGCAGTCGACGCACAGGTGTGGCCACCGGCGATCGGGGATGTGGAAGAACCATTCGAACCCGCAGGCGATACAGCGCGTCATGTTGCGCTGCCAGGTGTCACTCCACCGGATGTACGGGTCGTGATCGATGTGTGGGTTCACGTGCGGTGCCTCCATCGTTCGCTGGTAGTGGCATGCGGTTGATCCGCTTTGACGATCTGTCGACCATGGGTGCGTCTATAATCATACAGTATAAGGGTGGTATGTGAAAGAGTGCGCAGGGTTCGGGCATGGCTCCTGGCGATAGACCTCTACATCCGCGCGGTTGCCACCGCCTGTGCTGTCGTCCCGTCTGCCGTCGACCCAACACCTGTGGAGCGGGTCAGGGCCAGGGTGACAAGGTGGAGCGCCCTACTGGACTGAACGACCTTGTCACCCTGGCCCTGACCCGCTCGGCTTGCCTTGGGTCGATGGCGGGCGGGACGACAGTCCCTCTCCCCGCGAACCCGCAGCTGCCCGGCGGTTATCCCGGAGCCCGAGTGCCCCCGCCGGAGGCGCCCGTGGGAAGACACACGCCGCAGGGTGGCGGCGGCACGTACCAGGGCGGCGTTCCTCCGGCTATCCGCTGAAGCGGCCAGCGGGAGACGAGACGGCGTCGTCGTCGACGGGGATGGCGCACGGCTGGCAGTGGATTGATTGTTGGCCTTGTCCGTCGGCGCAGCCGGCCAACGCCGGCAGCGCGACGGGCGTTACGGTGGCAGGCCCGTCTCGTGCTCTACATCCAGATCATCACCGGGTCATCACGCAGGCAGTTTCCGGCGTGCGACCGCGCCCAGTGAGATCCGTCCGGCTCACCCTGCGGGCGGCCATCCGCTCGGTGCCGTAGCCGCTTAGGGCCGCGGCTCGCCGTCGCGCGGGCCGCAGAGGCTATCCGCTGTGGGGTGGGGCATTCGGCGCTACTACGGTGCCGGCGGATCCGCGGCTCAGGACACCTTCGTGGTGGAGCTCGGTCAGGGCGCGGCGGACGGTGGTGAGGCTGACTGCGTACCGGGTGCCCAGCGTTGCCTCGGAGGGTAGACGCTGACCTGGCGCGAAGACGCCCTCCGAGATGTCTTTTCGGATCGCGGCCATGACGCGCCGATACTTCGCCGCGGTTGGGCCGGTCTCTTCGGTGCGCACGGGAGGGCCCGCTCCGGCACCGCGGCCGGGACGGCTGTTGATCCATAGTTCTACACGCTGGCGTTTCCAGGAGCGGATGATGCCGCGCTTCGGAGCAGGTTCCTCCAGATCAGGGCGGGGTAGGTATCCGTCTTCGCCGCGCTCCCAGGCCGCCTTGCTCATGTCGACGTACTTGGACCATGTGCTGGCCTTGGCGTCGATGAGTGCCCGGAACTCCAGGGCGGGGATCAGCTCGTCGGGGTCGCCGTCGAGGGTGATGGAGTGAACGCGCGCCCGGGACGCCTCGGCGATTCCTTCGATCGCGGCAGCCAGGTCATCGAGCGGGTACAGCAGGACACCATCTTCGCCGGGGACCGGGGCGGGCCATCCGGAGCCCTCGGCGCGGCGCTTCGGACTGGTCTGGATCGCGATGGTGTGTTCGCTGCGGCCGGTGAACTCGGCGGCGCCGGCGCGGTCGGTCATCCGCCGTCCGTCGACGACCCGAATTCTCACGTCTGTTCCTGCTCGGATCGGGGGCCAGAGTGCGCGGCGGCCGGGGATATGCATCCGCGAGCGGATGCCAGCAGCACCCCGGCCGCCAACCAACAACCTCGACAACGAGCGGATGCACGCCGTGAGATTGGTGCCGAGTGTAACAGCGTCGTGGCGCAGGATTCTCCTGCTGCCGCGCACGTCTGGTGCCGATGTCACGGAGGTCATGGCTCTCCTGCGGAGGGCTAGAGCGTGAACATGATGTGGCTGGCGGTGACCGTTTGCGATAGCGGCCGTCACCAGTGCGTCAGCGTCGGGCAGAGGATCGTTTGGTGCGGAGCGCGAGACCGGAGCATGTCCTTGAGTGGGCGGTCGGTCAGGATGGCCACGGTCTGGGATTTCGGCCTCGATGAAGTCCTGTCCGTGGGATCGCGCTCTCGGGCAGATCGAAGCGGTGAGGGTGCCCGGACCCGCCGGGCACCCTCACCGAGATCACGCGGCGACGCGCTCCTGCGCCTCCGGTTCCACTAGTTGATCGTCTCCACCCTCTCTCCGGGCGTAGGCCTCGGGCCGAGGATCGGTGGACGTCGGCGTCGCCTCGTCGCCGCCCTCGGTCAGTGCGCCGTCCGGCACGACGTGCAGACGCGGCGTGGCGTCTCCTGGCTCGCCATCATCGTAGTCGCCTTCTTCGACATCATCCTCGCCCTCGTAGTCGTCCTCATCGAGGTCGCTGTCGGGCTGGCCGGTGGGCTTCGGCGTCAGCGACTCACGCAGTTCACTCTCGGCGTCGGACAGGCCGTAGCCTGCGTCGCTGAGACGGTCGAGCCAGCTCAGCGCCGGTTCGCGCCGGAAGCGGTAAGGTGCGGTGAGGAAGTCGTTGAGGTTCCTCTCGTTGCCAGCGACCCAGCGACCCACCAGCAGACGAACGAGGCGAGCCTCGCCCGCGTCGTTGATCTCGACCTTCTCAGGGTCGATGCCGACCAGCCCGGTAAGCAGTTCGTGCTCGTCCCGGCCGCCGTTCGTCAGCGCCGGATCGGACAGCGTCGCGCGCAGAGCGTGGACGTAGAGAGACTTCGCGGCCTTGGCGTTGCCGTAGGTTTCCGCCACGAACTTGCGGCGCAGCTCGCCTGCGGTCTGCAACGCCGTGCGGAAGGCTTCGGCTTTCGCAGCCTCGCTCTCCCTGCGGGCGATCTCGGTGGGGGAGACGTACGTGCTGTACACGCCGCGCCGCTTGTAGCCGTGCGCGTCGGGGTTGAGACAGATCACCACCACCGCAGCGTCGTGCCCAGAGGTGTCGATGAACGCGGCGAATCCAGGCTTGTTGCGAACGTCGGCGTCCTTCAACGACTCGCCCTCGGGGCCACGCAGATCCTTGACGGCTGCCTCGCGGCTGCTGTGCGGAAACCCCTTCGGCTTTCCGACGATGACGACGCCTGCCTTGTCCAGCTCGGCGCGCAGCTTCTTGGCGGTCTCTGCGACTCTGCGCTTGCGCTTCTCGTTGGCGACCTGGTGGCGCAGGCCCCACGCAGTGCCGCTCTTCTTCAGGATCCGGTCAAGTGCGGCTTTGTCACCGTCGAACGCGGCGACCTCGGCGGCGTCTTCCAGCGTCAGGTCGCCCTTGTCGACCGCGCTCTGGATTTGAGCGCCCTGCTTCGCCAACGCCAGGGACCGCTCGACGTGGGCCTTCTTGCGCCCGGTTCGCTCCACAATCTGTTCGGTGGTCCAGCCCTCCAGGGTGAGCTGCCGGTAGCCACCAGCCTCCTCGCTGGCGGTGAGCGCCTTTCGGTGCAGGTTCTCCTGCAACATCGACGCGATCTGCGCGGCGGTCAGGTCCGCCATCGCGTCGTGCACCAGCACTGGCACTTCCAGTGCCATCTGTGATCCCTGCTCGATGGCCTCGATGGCGGCGGCCCGGCGGCGCTGCCCCTGGGTGATGTAGATGCCGTCCTCGCCCGGAACTCCGAGCAGCGCCTGGAAGACACCGCTCTGCGCGATGCCGTCCCGCAGTTCGCTCAGGTCGCCCAGATCCTTACGGATCTGGCGCGGGTGCACCCGAAGCTCGCGCGGATCCGCCCACACCAAATGCGGGCGCACTGGGCCGTTCGTCTCGGGGATGCTGGCCTCGGGGGTGTCCTCCGGCTTCGGGCCGCCCAGCGAGTCGGCATCGGGCAGGATGCCGACCGGCTGGTCCAGGTCGAGAGCGTCTGGCCGCATCGCTTCGGCTTTGGTTTCCATCACAGCATGTCTCCCTCTGGTGGGGTTGTTGGTAGCAAGTCCGGGCTGCTATCCGTCCTTGTGCTTTAATCTTACAGCATTAGAGAGGGCTCCTGCAAGCATGAGATGTAGACCACTCGCAGACGAAGCTATGCCGTATAGGGCTACCGGCGAATGGATCAGCCTCATCGCGGTGGATGCTCCAGTCGAATTGCCGGTGATGCGGCGCGGGCTCGCTAAATCGGTGACGGTCCGCGCTCAACTGATATTCGTTCGGTCGCTCGGCGTCGTAATGGTGCCTGACTTGAGATGGTGGTGCAGAGACTGGATGGTGATCTCGCGATTGCGTGTGGGTGTCGCGATCTATCGGGGCGGCGCGTTGGCGAGATTCGCCTCGATTGGTGTCAATTTCTAGCTAGGCCGGGGACGCCGTATGCCTTCGGCGGCAGCGCCGTCGCGACGACTTGGTCCACGCCGGCTGACGGCGCGCTGGTGAGGCGGTCAGGTTCACGAACGAACGGGTAGTCCGGTGATTGCTCGGACGTGAGTGGACAGCGAGCTTGATACGAGTACCTGCCGGGTGCTGGGCAACCTGGCCGGCTCCACTCTGACTCCGTCCTTCCGCAGAGTGGAAGCACTTGCGCCGGCCGGGCAAGGCGAAGCGCATTTCCGCCCGTGCTGGTCCGCACAGTTACGTGTGGAAGATGTGAGGGCGTGCTCGGCGACCAGATCCTGCCGTCGGCTACGGAAGATGCGAAAGTGGCGGTAGCACTGCGCGCGTCAACGACGACGGGGGCCGCAAGAGACATGGTTTTGAGGTATACGGCGGACACGGCTGCAGCGGCCTGGCTCGCGAGTTCGCGGACTCCGGCGGACCAGCTGATCACATTCGGGCCCTCCGGCTACGAGGCGTACGCCCGCCTGCGGTACATCCCCGATCCATCCTCGCCCGATCAGCTCGAGACCGACGCCGACATTACGGCCGAACGCGAGTTGTGGACGCCGCAGGCGCGAAGTGCGCTGCACGTCCTCGCGGGATTCACGACGACGCCTGACCAGTGCTTTTTCTGCGTCTGGGAAGGCGCCGCCGGAAGTGGCCTGTCGGCGACCGAACGGCACGGCCCGCTGGTAACCGTTCCACACCGCAGGTACGTCCTGTTCACCGGCCGTCTCGGGGACTACATCGAAGGCCGCGACGGGCCGTTCGACGGTGATTCCGGTCCGGTCCCCGCCTTCGTCTGGCCGGCCGATCGTCGTTGGTGTTTCACCAGTGATGTCGCCACTCACTGGGCAGGGATAGGCGCTGATCGGGCCGCCGTCGACAGGCTGCTGAGCACCTCCGGCCTCGATGTGGTCCAAGCGATGCCCAACGAGCGCCCCCCGGCCTATCGGTAAATCAACAACCACAGGGGAGGAACATTGAAGCGGTGCGCAGCGACAATCTTGCGGGTTGCGGCCGCGGCAAGTGTGGCGGTCGGGGGCATCAGTTTCACCTCGCCGGCAGCCGCGCAGGCCCGGGTCCAGCCCGACCATGGGTCACCTACGCCGATGCCGTCCCTGGCCTCGCGCCGCTCGGTCTCGGAGACCACGCACGGTACGTCGACGAGCACGGCCGAGAGATCGATCCGGCGACGAGCAGGAAACAAGACGGCGCGGACAGGACATCGGCGATCGGGTGCACACCCGTCACCCTGCCTGACGATCCTCACTACTCGTCGGGAGATGTCTCTGGGCACGGGCAGTGGGACAAGGGCGACTGCACAGCAGCTACCGCCCATGTCACCAACTGCCTCTACGAGTACTACACAGATGGCACATACCGCCGTAAGGCTTGTTCAGGGTCGGTACAGCTCAAGCCCAAGTCGGTAAGCAACAACCGATCGACGGCACGCCGACCCTGCGATTCGACAGGTCAACTGATCTCCTGGCGTAATCACGTCGATGTCGACGTCGACGGCCAGATTGATCCGTCAGGCACCGAATACCACCAGGCGAATGTGTACTGCGTCGTCACTGGGCCAGATCAGTAACGCACAGCTCGCACCAGCGCCGAGCACCGCGAACGGCCCGACCGGCTCGATTGGGATGAAGGCCCCCACGGCCCTGCGCTACCCGACCTATACGACCCCCGCCCACCCTGACGACCAGGAAAAACACCTCGAACCCCTCGACCCAACAAGCGCGACACCGTCGGCTGACACACCACCGCAACGGCCCGAGAGCAGCACCTCGCTCTCGGGCCGTTTGCGGTGGTCACCACTGCCTTCAAGATCAAATACTTGGCGGGCTGGGACAGCGACCTAAGCGCCGGGCCGAAAAGGATCAGATCCACTGAGACAGGCCGGACCGTCGTTCGTCTCAACGAATCTGATCCATCGCAGGCCAGGCGCACTCCGGCGGGATCAGATCCACTGAGACCTCACAAATGACCGATTCCCGCGACAACGGCACCGGGGCGTCGCCATGTCCGCCTTGCGGCGAGCAGCGCGGGCATCGACGTTGTCGTACCGCTCTGGCACCCTCGACCCGTACGCATTTCCTGCGACGAGCCGTGAGGTGCGCGGTGGGTCAGGTCCACAAGCTCAAGACGTCGAATGCGACGCCGACCTTCGCGCACGCCGTCGAGACGTTCCTCTTCGCGCACACCGCCGCCGACGCCTGGTCGCCCGGGACCGCCGTCAAGTACCGGCAGACCCTGACCGTGCTCGCCGCCCGGCTCGCCGGCACCTCGGTCGGTGACGACGTCGCCGCGCTGGACACCGATGCCGGGGCGGCCGCGCTCGCGCAGGCGTACACCGCGGCGTTCGGCGCCACCGCCCCGGCCACCCGGGTCCGGCACCTGTCCACCCTGCGCTCCGCGCTGGCCTGGTGGCGCGAGCCGGCCGGCTGGATTGCCGCCGAACCCACCGCGGGCTGGGTCCGGCCGAAGGCCACCGTGGACATCACCCGGGTGCTGACCCGCGACCAGGTCGCCGCGCTGTGGCGCCTCGACGTCGGCCTGCGCGACAAGACGCTGTGGCGGCTGCCCTACGAGACCGCCGCCCGCGCCGAGGAGATCCTCGCCCTCGACGTCGGCGACCTCGACCTGGCCAGCAAACGCGCCCGCGTGGTGTCCAAGGGCGGCAAGACCGAGTGGGTGTTCTGGCAGACCGGCGCCGCCATGCTGCTGCCCCGGCTACTCGCCGGCCGTGCCCGCGGCCCGGTGTTCCTCGGCGACCGCAAGCCGACCCGGGCCGTGGCCACCGTCGACCTGTGCCCGGTCACCGGCCGGGCCCGGCTGTCCTATCGCCGCGCCGCCGAGATCTTCGAGCACGCCACCCGTCCCCTCGCCGACCCGGTCGACCGGGCGCGAGGCTTCACGCTGCATCAGCTGCGTCACGCGATGCTCACCCAGGAAGCCGAGAACGGCACCAATACCGCCACCCTGCTCGCCCGTTCCCGGCACGCCTCCGTCCGCTCTCTGGAGCGCTACGCCCGGCCCGGCCCGGAAGCCGTCGCCGCGCACGTCGCCGCGACCGACCCGGCCGCCCGCCGCCGGACGTGGCAGGGCCGGTGACATGGCGTTCGCGGCGATCCACCCCGAGGCCGGCCGCATCGACGCCACCCTGCCCGACCTCGGCCGCGGACTGACGTGGGACCAGGTGCACAAGACCCGGCCCCGGGTCGCGCTGCGCTGTCCTGAGTGCAGCCACGGCGTGCACGCCAAGGTGTCCGCCCGCAAGCTGCGGTACTTCGCCCACGACCCCGGCCGGCCCGCCGACTGCGCCTGGCTGAACGAGTCCCTGGAGCACCATCTGCTCAAGCTGGAACTCGCGACCGCGATCCGCGCCGCCGACTGGCACGCCGAACTGGAGGTCCGTGCCCCCGACGGCACCTGGCGCGCCGACGTGCTCGCCTCCTCCCACGACGGCACCCAGCGCGTCGCCTGGGAGGCCCAACTGTCACCCATCACCGCCGAGGACATCCAGGAGCGCACCGAGCGGTACTGGGCCGAAGGCATCGGTGTGTGCTGGGTCAGTCCCGGTGGGAAAGCTCCCTGGATCGGCAATGTGCCGTCAATCCGAGTCCAGGAGCCGCGCGACGGCCAGCCGTGGACCGTCGTCGACGGTCCCGCCGCCTTCCACTTCGAGCACGGCACCTGGATCGCCGTCGACGACCCGGAGCTGACCGCCTTCATCCGCTGGGTCCTACACGGACAGACGATTCCCCACCGGGTCCGTCCCCGGTACCGGCGGATCTGGTACCCCACTAGCGAGGGCTACCGCCGCCGGAGCCTGATCTGGACCACCAGCCGACACGTCGACACCGAGACCCGGCACGAGGCGATGCGGCAACGCCAGGACGAGCGCAAACGCCAACGGGAGGAGCAAGAACGCCAAGCCGAGCAACAGCGCCAGACCGAAGCTGAAGCCCGCCGGCAGGAAGAAGAACGCCAACGCGAGGCCCAACGGCAAGAACAGGAACGGCAGCGCAAAATCCAGGCAGCAGAAGACGCGGCCCGCTGGGCCGAACAGCGCCGGCAGCGGGAGATCGAAGCCGAGCAGGCCCGGCAACGGCGTGAAGTCGAGGAACGGCAGCGCCAGGAGCAGGCACGCGCCGCCGAGGAACAACGGCGGCGGCAGGAACGGGAGGAAGAGCTGGCCGCAGGCCGGTGGTGGGCGCAGCTGTCCCCTGCGCAGGTCGACCAGCTACGTGACGCCGTGGCCGAGCCGCTGTGGAAAAGAGAAGCAACCCGTGTCGAGTTCGACCCCTTGGGCGTCACCGTCGACAGCGCCTACGGCATTGCCATCCACGTCCGCCGCCGGCTCCACGGCATCCTCCGCCCCAGCCCCGCCTCGCTGCACCGGCTCCCGCCCGTGGTGCCTGTCTACGTCCGCAACGTCCGCGAAGCCCACGAACTCGTCAGCACTGGCAACATCGACCCCGTCCGCGTCGTCCACTTCGACCTCCCCGACCACGAACAGATGTCGCTCATGTGACCCGTCACCAACGACTGCGCAACGGCCACCGCGAGAAGGGAACAACACCGCATGTCGATCTACGCCGTGCTCATCGACGGCTGGGACCAGCGCAGCACCTGGGGCTGGGACGACGGTACCCGCAGCTACTACGCCCAGCTCACCCGCAACGGCAACTCCGACGACAACGGACCCGAAGTCTGGATTACCCCGCCAGCGTGGCCGAACCTGTCAGCACCCGAGCACCTGGCCATGGCCATCGCCGCCGCCACCCGAACCGATCGCGCTGTCGTGCAGAACGCCATGAACGACAGCCTCGACGACGGCGACGGACAGCGGCACCGCATCCGCAGCACCAACCCAGCACCGCGCCCGCAGGCCAAGCCCTCAGCAAGCCACCCTTCCACGGGGAGAGCCATGACCACGCCCCAAGAGCAGCCCTGGTGGCCGGTCGACGACGACCCGAACACCATCTTCCTTATCAACCCACAGGGCAACCGGCACCTGTCGTTCGACAACCGCACCGGCACCTGGTGGCGGCTGTGGCAGCACCAGCCCGCCGAACGTCTCAGCGCCGACGCCGCAGCCCTGCTGCGTCCCAGCGACATCGACGTCATCATCAAGCTCAGCAACACGTGGATCCTGCAGCACCCTGACCACCAGCGAGCCCACCAGCTCACCGACGAACTCGCCCGGGGAGCCAAAGCCCTCGTGCTCCACTTCGCCGGCCTCGCCGGCGCCCGCTGACATGCCTCACCGCCTTCCCGCACCACTCGATGACCACGGCACAGAACATGCGGCCAAGAACCCCGATCGATGGGTGACCGGCTGGGTCGTCCTACCAGGCCAGCCGCCGCTCGCGCATCGACCCGACCCCGACAACGCAGCCCAATTCATGTGCCGGCATCCTCGGGTGTCCCAGCACGAACTACTAGCCACCAGGCCCGACGACACCAACGAGTGCGGCCGGTGCGCCCTGGCCATCGGCCGGGCCCGCAAGAAGGCCCGCAAAGCCGACATTCGCCGCCACGCACACCCGGCCATCAACCCGGAACAGATCGACCGGCAAGACCGCGCCCGTCAACGAAGCACCTCAGTCCGCACCGTTGCCGGCGGCCTGCCCACCCTCGGCAGACGCCACTGACACCCCATGAGAGATCCGCTGACACCCAACGAGAAGCCCAACACTGACACCTCCGCGAGAAGTCTCAAACCGGAGGCCGTATCCGAACGCGAGCCTGCCTCGATGATCTGGGTGGGGGTGTGGTGCCTGCCGGCCGGAGGGGTCCGTTGGGGTGCTGGCAGGCCGCACGGGGACGGGCCGGCATCGTGGTGTGCGAGGTGCCGGCCCTCACCGGTGCCCGCCGGAGGCCAGTACGGTGATGGCCATGGATACCGGGCAGCCGCGGTACGGGTACGGGCGGGGCGGACGGCCGTTGGGGTCGTCGCGGGACCGCGACGTGGAGGCGCTGCGGCGGGTGCTGCGCCGGGCCGGGTTGCGGGAGTTCGGTGAGCGGCACCTGGACGGCTTCGAGGTTGAGGGCGCCAACGCCAGCCTGGACGGGCCGGAGCCGTTCAGCGTCGCCTACTGTGGTACCGCCGATGTGCCGGAGACGATGGCCCGCTACCGGGCTGTGCTGGAGCGGGCCGGCTTCCAGGTCGACGTGGATCCGCTCGACGAGCATGTGCTGCTGGTGGCACGACAACCCGCCCAGGCGGTGGCGTCGGGGCAGGGGCTGATGGCGGCCGCCATGATGTGCGCGGTGGTGGCCACGGTGGCGCTGCTCGCCTCCTGGATCGGATCTGGGGCGGTTCGGCTGGCCGGTGGGGTCGGCTCGGCCGTGTTCGGTGTGCTGGCGGTGTTCCTGGCCGCCCTGTGGTACCGGCGACGGGCGCACCTGGACTGAGGGCCGCCGCCATTTCACCGGGAGCTGAGGGTTTTCGGGGCACACGTGAGGATGCGTGGTCCCGCCCCCGCCGCAGTACATCGAGCGGCTCGACACTAACAACCCGCCGGAGCCCGCCGGAGCCCGCACGCTGTCCGTCGACGGCGGAGAGGCCACGAAGCGGGTTCACCTCGCCTGCCAAGGACATGACGACCGGAGCGCCGCTCACCGCGTGCGGAGGCCACGTCGGCACCTCGTTGGTCATGGTCACCGGACCATAGGACGCCGTCATGACCGCGCAACTGTGCATGCTGCCCCAGCCCGATCCGCTCGCCAGCGTCTGAGCCGCCGACGTCGGCGGCCGGCGCTGACAGTTCGCCGGTTCGGGCTGACAGATGCGGCGTGACCTGCCCTGTGAGTCGCTGTGAGTGGGCGTGGGCGGCCCGCCCGGGGCGTCCGGCATCAGCAAGCTTGTTACTCGCTGGTAGAAGTACGGTGAGCCAATTCCGGTACGGTCTTCGGCCATGGGGATCTCCTGAGTACGGCAAGGTCATCCGGCTTTCTCCCAGCGACATGGTCACGTGCCGCCCGCACGGTCACACACGTCAGCGTGTCTGCGTGCGCGGTGACGACATCCCGTCGAGTGGCGACGCGGAGGTGGGCCCGTTGCTCAGTAGGTGGACGGACGTGCATGCTCGACCGGTAACCGGTTGATTGGGCACTGGTGATCCGTCGGCTGACGGTCGGCCGAGCCCGTCGCTGTTCCGCCGGACCCGTGACGATCGACGGCCCACTCACCTTCGGTGTACAGGTCAACGGCGGCACAGCGGCTTGCTGTGTTCTCCATGAACTTGCCTGTCGCACTGCGACACGAACTGTGTGGGTACCGCCGGCCTCGCGCTACCCGGCGGCCAGTTGCCTCCGATCGGCCGGGCGTGTGATGCTAGCCGTACGGATCGGCGCTGCGGTCGTGCCGCGGGGTTACCGGAGATCATGTCCACTTCGCCAGGATCGATCGCGGACGCGCGGGTTCCTGGCGGCTTTCTGTACCCCGTCAGGAGCTTGGCAATGACCAGCTACAGCGTTCTGCCCACCGGTCCCCGGACCACTGTGATCGCGACATGGTCCGGCGAGGAGTGCGACCAAAGCTGCAAGATCACCACCCTTGACGACCCGGAGCGCGCTGCCCGTCTCGCCACCGTCCTCACACGGCTGTCTGAGGACACGTGGGACGCGGCGGCATTCCTTGATACTCATCCGGCCATTGAGGAGGTGATCGAACACATCATCGATGCGTTGCGTGATTCGGAGGCCACGATCGACCCGATCGTGCTGATGGCCGACGAGGGTAACCGCCACGCGGAGGCGTGGAGCCACAAGGACCTCGCGCGGTTGCTCGCCGGAGACCTGCCCGAGATGTTCAGCTCATTGCCACGGACCCAGCGACTTTCGATCGCCGACGAGATCGCCGCCGACGCGGCGGAACGGGCCGAGGCGCTGCGCTTACTGCCGACCGGGCGTGATCCGGAGCTCGCGTCCTCGCGGATATGGCAGATGTGCGAGGTGACTCGGTCGCTGCGCAACGGAGATGCTGGACCGCTGCCAGACGGCGCGGCCGGGTGGATCGTGCAGGCGTGGGTGTTCGAAACAAGTCCAGCACGACGGTGGGGCGCCCGCGAACAACTGGTGCGCATCGAGCAACTCGTCGCGGCGTGTATCGCCAGCGGCGGCAGAGCCACAGCGGACGATGACCCACTCGAAGCGCACCTGGTCTTTCCCCAACCGGATGAGGTCCATTCGAAGGTTCTGTACGTCCGCCCGGCGCAAAAGCAGCGCAGCAAGTGGGCGAGCGACCCGGTTGCTCCCATGGTGGTGACCGAGTCGCGCTGGGACTCCGGGGCCGTCGAACTGGGCGAGGTCTGGGCTACCGACGATGACGGCTTCGCCAAGCTCCTCGGCGAGTGGACCCGCGCCGTGCCGTACTTGAGAAAGACCGATACGTACGTCGATCCCAACACGTGGGAGTAACCCGGTCCGCTCGGATGACCACCCGGCGGCAACAGACTGTCCGGCCAGGAGGTAGCGCCTGAATCTGTCTACGGGTATAGCGGTGCGGGCGGCTTCCAGTGGCGGTCGGCGCGGGCGCGGCGAGTGCGGATGAGACCGCGCAGCAGGAACGGCACTAGGTCCTCGATGAACGGCAGCCCCGCCTCGGCTAACTCGGTCCTGAGTTCGTCCATGTCGCGTTCGTACTCTCGCAAGGCGGCTTGTCGTGCGGACTCCGGATCACGCAGAAGTGGCTGGCAAGGATCAGGTCGTTGACGCCGTGCACAGCCTCATGCGTGTCGTCCGCGCCGAGTCCGCGCTACGAGGCGTCCGGCAGCGGTCGCCTGACCTGCTCGCGCCCCGCTGCGATACACGACCTGACAACCTGAGGGCGGTGAGCCGGATGAGCCGGGAGGCTCACGCCCGGATCCCGGGAACGGCGGGGAAAGGTCCCCGCCGTCTACCTGGCATTCCTGGTTAGGGGCGGGAGCGGGGCGGGACGGCTGGCGCGGTCATGGTCAGGTATCGGTAGCCGAGCTCGGTGAGTCTGTCGGCGTTGAGGCAGTGTCGTCCGTCGAGGATCAGCGGTGAGCGCATGGTGGGGGCGAACTTGGCCCAGTCGAGGTCGCGGTAGTGCGTCCATTCGGTGGCGACCACGATGGCGTCGGCGTCGTCGAACACGTCTTCGACGCGGTTGGCGAGGTGCTCGGCCAGGGTGGGTTGTTCGCGGCGAAAGCGGTCTGAGGCGACGGGGTCGTGCAGGGTGATTCGGGCGCCGCGTTCGAGGAGCAGGTTCGCGATGTCGATGGCGGGTGAGTCGCGTAGGTCGTCGGTGTCGGGTTTGAACGCGAGGCCGAGGATGCCGATCTTTCGGCCTTTGATGATGTGGAGTTCGTCGAGGAGTCGGTCGACGACCTTGGTGCGTTGGCGGTGGTTGACGTCGCGGGCGGCGGTGACGATTGGCGTGGGGAGGTGGTATTCGCTGGCGGTGGCGATGAGGGCTGCGGTGTCTTTGCCGAAGCAGGATCCGCCCCAGCCGATGCCGGGATTCAGGAAGCGGGGGCCGATGCGGGCGTCGAGGCCGGTGCCGCGGGCGACTTCGCGGATGTCGGCGCCGACCTTGCCGGCGATGGCGGCGATCTCGTTGATGTAGCTGATCTTGAGGGCGAGGAAGGCGTTGGCCGCGTACTTGATCAGCTCGGCGGAGGCCAGGTCGGTGGAGACCAGCGGCACGGCGCTCATGCCGGCGGGGCGGGGCAGCACGGTGGGCGGGGTGAAGGACTGGTTGAGGATGGGACGGTAGAGCTGGTTGAGGACGTCCAGGCTGGCTTGGCTGTCGGAGCCGATGACGATCCGGTCCGGGTAGAGAGTGTCGGCGAGCGCGGTGCCCTCGCGCAGGAACTCGGGGTTCGACGCTACGGCGAATCGCCCGTCGGGGCGGTGGCCGTGGTGGCGTTCGTACGCTTCGCGCAGGATCGCGTCGACCCAGTTGCCGGAGCCGATCGGGACGGTGCTCTTGTTGACCACGACGGTGAAATCGCCGCGAAGGTGCTGGGCGACGCTTTCGGCGGCGGACCGCAGGTACTGCAGGTCGGGGTTGCCGTTGTCCAGTTGCGGCGTCTGCACGGCGATGAACACGACGTCGGCGTCGGGTACGCCGACGGCGTAGTCGGTGGTGAACGTGATGTGGGGGGCGGCCTGTTCCAGGAGCGCTTCGAGGTGGGGCTCGTAGATCGGGCATTGGCCGGCACGGAGGGTGTCGATCTTCTGCTTGTCGAGGTCGATGCAGGTGGTGTCGTGGCCGAGGAAGGCCAGGCTGACGCTGGTGGTGAGACCGACGTATCCGGTGCCGACAACACAGACCTTCATTGCGCGTGTCCTCTTCCCATCAGCGAGAGCGACGTGTGGTGATTCGAGTTCGAGACGTCAGCGTGGCGCTGTCCAGCGTCCGTCGGCGCGCCATCAGTGCGTGCGATCGTCGGCCCCGGCGGGAGCGCCAACGGCCTGCCTGTTGCACGCCGGAATGATACATATCAACGGCAAGCGGCGGGTCGTGTCCAGGTGGGCGAATGGTCAGGAAGTTGCGGTGGCCGCGCTGCTGTTCAGGTGCCCCAGCAGGGTGTCCTTCTGGTGGAGATAGTCGCGGTTTGCGGGGGTGACGAAACCGGATAGTGGGACGCGGTCGACGGTGATCCCGGCGGCGCGGAGGGCGTCGATCTTGCGGGGGTTGTTGGTGGCGAGGTGCACGGCGGTGACGCCGAGCCAGGTCAGCGCGTCCGCGGCCGGCTGGTAGTCGCGGGCGTCGGTGGGCGCGCCGACGGCGGCGTTCGCGGCGACGGTGTCGTATCCCTGGTCCATGAGGGTGTAGGCGCGGATCTTGGCGGCGAGGCCGATGCCGCGGCCTTCGTGGCGCAGCAGGTAGAGCAGGATCCCGTAGTCGGATGCGCCGATCATGTGCAGGGATGTGGCCAGTTGGGGGCCGCAGTCGCACTTGAGGGATCCGAGCAGGTCACCGGTGGCGCAGGCGCTGTGCATCCGCACCAGTGGGGTCTGCCCGTCGGCGGGACGGGGGCGGTGCACGGCGGCGAGGACCTCCTCGGGCCCGGCCTGCGGGCCGAAGACGTGCAGTCGGAGATGCCCATGCGGGGTGGGTAGATCGCAGCCGGCGAGCCGGACGGTGGTGATCATCGTGTCTCCTGCGTGGCGGTGCTGTCGGGTGTGGGCTTGTGGGCGATGAGCAGGACGTGTTCGGACATGCCGAGCAGTGAGGGTTCTGCCTCGATCCGGCGGATCGCGCGCAGGAGCAGGTCGCGGCGGTGTGGGTCGCGGAGGCGCTCGGCGAGGTCGGGCAGCAGTTTTGCGGCGCCTTCGACCGCGAGCAGGGCGTGTGGGCGCAGGCCGGCGGTGGTGGCTTCGGTGGCGAGGTCGTCCGGGGTGTGGAAGTAGCCGGTGGTGAACAGCCGGCGGTCGCCGGTGGGGTTGCGGTGTTGTCCGTCGCGGAGATGCCGGGCCAGGATCGTCTCCACGGCCGGGTCGTCGTAGAGGTTCTTGGCGAGGTATTCCCAGGTGGTGTAGAAGCGCGATGTTGCCGCGGCGGCGAGCACGCCGCCCGGGACGAGCACGCGGTGCGCCTCGGCCCAGGCTTGGGCGCGGTCGGCGGCGTCGGTGAGGTGATACAGCGGGCCGAGCAGCAGCACGGCGTCGCAGCTGCGGGAGGCGAGCGGCAGCTGACGGGCGTCCCCGCGCAGGATCGAGGCCAGCGGCGCCTCGGCGTGGGCGGACGTGGTGGCGGCTTGCTCCAGGTGCAAGGGGACGGGGTCCACGAGGTGGACGTGGTAGCCGTCGGCGGCCAGCGCAAGCGCGTACGCGCCGGGCCCGCCGCCGACGTCGGCGACCGTTCCGGTGGGGGGCAGGTGACGGGTCAGGATGTCGCGGGTGCGTAGGTACTCGACGCGGCGACGTGGGTCGGCCAGGCGTGCCTGTTCGGCACCGTGGGAGTAGAAGTCGAGGATCTCCGGGTTGATGCTCGCCTGCATGGCGGCGTCGGGTGCAGGGCGGGTCACGGTGCCGCCTGCGGCGTGTGGCAGTCCAGGAGCGCGAGGAAGCGGTCCTGGAACTGTCGGCGCAGGTGGGTCTGCTGCGCCGACATGGTCGGGCCGTGGAAGCGGTCGAGGATCGAGGCGACGCCTCCTGCGATCGCGGGGCTGCTGCCGATAGCGCTGAGCAGCTTGAACTGCATCACGAGGTACACCGGCGGATGGCCGCGCGAGCTGTCGGGTTGGGGTGGGGACCAGAATCCGAGGTGGTAGTCCAGGCCGGCCAGGGTCAGGCACCGGTTCGCGAGGGTCATGTCGGCGCGCATCAGGTCCATCTCACCGGCGGTGACGTCCCGGAGCAGCGACCTCAGCACGACCAGGCCCCGCCGGCTGGGTTCGGAGAGCCAGGCGAGGTCGTCGAGGTTCGCCGCGACCTGACCGGGCGGCAGCAGCCCCGGGCGGGTCCACGGCGGTGACGCCGCCAGGCTGCCGGTGAAGCACTGCCGTAGCTGCGCGTACGCGCCTGCGGCCACGTCGTGAAGGTGGACGAGTAGCCGGGCGCAGGCGGCGTTATGCAGGAAGTCCCAGCCCGGTACAGTGATCTTGAATCCGACCGGTCCCCCGTCGCAGGGCATATCCGCCTCGCCCACGAGCCGGCAGCCGGCGGGCAGCGGCTGCGTCCGGAACGCGTCATGCATGATCTGCGCGGCGAGATACGCGATGGGGTCGACCAGCGCCCGCCGCCGGTTCAGATCGTTGACCTCGCCCAGCGGCATGATCGAGGCGTCGCGGTAGACGGTCGCGGGCCAGCAGTTGAGGTGCCAGTGCATCCGCTTGTCCCACCACTGCCCGTTGTCTCGGTCGACCGTGGCCGGGTCGTAGTTCGTGCCGATCATCAGCTGCGCCCCGTCGAGTGCGAACCGACGCTGAGTCGAGCGGGCGTGGACGTAGCGGACGAACTGCCCGCAGAACGTGAGCAGCGTCCTCAGCATGGCCTCGGGGACATCGCTGACCGACGACGCGATGGTCCTGTCGTCGCCGATCGTGGCGAGCAGCATCAGGTCGTAGACGCTGTGCGGGAACGCCTTGTCGATGACCGCGATCCGGCCCCCGGAATCTCCGGCCGGGTATTCGCGCAGGATGTGGGGGCCGTAGTGGTCGCGGTAGTGCGGGCTGAGGTTGCGCACGTCCGGTGGCGGCGCGGGTAGTCGAGGCATCGGGAGGCTGGGAATGACCGGCAACCTCATCGCGGATGCCGGGTAGAGCGGGGTGAACCGGTCCACCACCGGGCGGCGGGTCGTGGCGGCGGTCATGCCAGCGTGCCGTTCGCGATGGCCTCGCCTGCGGCGACGCCCATCATGGCGGCCTGCACGATGCCTTGGGCGATCCCGGCGGCATCACCGACCACGTAGATCGGCAGGCCCGGCACCCTGCAGTCCTGGTCGACCGGGACCCGGTCCCACAGGAACTCGACCTCCGGCCCGATCACGAGGACGTCGTCGGTGAGATCATCCACGGTCAGGCCGGTGCCGGCGTGGTCCAGGATCGAGCCCATGACGCGGCGGAAGCTCTCGATGAGGCTGGCGTGCTCGGCGCCGGTGAACAAGCTGTCCAGCCGGCCTGTGGTCAGGTCCTTGACGGATGGCTCGAACGTCACCGCCGCCGCCAACTCCGGCCAGCTCCGCGGCTCGTCCGTTCTGGCCATGAACGCGCGCAGGCTCTGCGCGACCGGCCGGCCGGCGCTGAGCCGCCAGTAGTCGGACAGGATCTCGGCCCGGACCGCGGTGCTGGTGCCGGGTCGGGCGAGCTGGCACAGCAGGCCGAAGTTCGCCGCCAGCGGACGGGTCCCGGGGCTGCGTTCGGTGGTCTCATGCCCGTCGAGAGTGATCACCTCGCGCCCGAACGACCGCTGGTAGTTGGTGAACTTGATCCGGCCACCGTTCGGGCCGCCGCAAAAACAGAACGTCTTCGTCTTGCGCTCCACCCGCTCTAGCTGGGTGATCTTCAGATCGGGGTGCTCGACGCCGATCGCGGCCAGCACCTCGGCCCTCGTCTCGAGACGCACGCCCAGCGACATGTCCGGCGCGATCGTCTGCACCCCGAACGCCGTCAGGAGGTTGTGGGTGCTGGTCACCCCGCGCCGGCCCGTGGCCAGCACCAGACGTGCCGTCTCGACCGTGACGAGGCCACCGTGCGTCGCTACCGTCACCGTCAGCCGGTCCCCGGTGAGGGCGGCGGCAACCAGCTCCGACTTCTCCCACACCGTCAGGGCGTCGTCGCGGTAGCCATGCAGCGCCGTGAGCATGGTCCGGACCTGCGTCTCGCCCAGGACCGCGACCGGGTACTCCCGGATAGCCAGACCGTTACCGGCGAACGCCTCGATGACCGGCGCACCCAGCCTCGTCCCGTGCAGCACCGGCCGCTGCGGCATCGGCGCGGTCAGGAACTGGAACGCGCGCTCGCACAACTCGCCGGCGCGGGGCTCGCCGAAATGATCGATGAGGCGCCGGCCTGAGGGCAGCAGACTCAACTTCACCCCGTCGCCGTAGTGCACACAGCCACCGAAGCCGCTGATCACGTTGCAGATCCCGGCGCACCCCGTGCACCGCAACCCACGGTCCACCGGACACGGTCGATTCCGCAACCCCCGCCCGGCCTCCAGCAGCAACACCCGCCGGCCCGGAGACTGGCGCACCACCGTGTGGGCGCAAGCCAACCCACCCGGGCCAGCACCGACGACAACAACATCGACGAACATCGCGGATCCCTTCTGACCGGTGGCTGGCCTGCCTGGTGTCGCGGCCTTCCTCGTGGCGGCAGACACCGAGCAGACGTGAAGCCCGAGACGAGGAACGCGGCGCCTCGATGTCCGCCGCGCCCGTAATCGACTGTCGCCGCTGCCGGGCGTCCGGGGCAGAGGTCGACGCGGTGCCATCGGTGCGGCTCGTGCGGCACCTGGTGCGGATGGTGCGTTTCCTTCTCCGCCACGGATCGGGCCGCTACTGTCGAGCCCGCCGCCCTACCTCCGGCACCCGCAAGGGAGGCCCCGACCATGGAAGCCGAGCCAACCACTTCCCGGACCAACCAACGCCTGTCCGATCTGCTCCACGAGGCGCGATGGCGACCGGAGGCCCTGGCCCGACGGATCAACGCCGTCTTGGCGGCACGCGGCAACAGCCGCAGAGTCCACGCCAAGACCCCATACAAGTGGATCGCAGACGGCGCCGTGCCGCACGGCGACATACCCGAGCTCGTCGTCGAGCTGCTCTCCGCCCAACTCCACACCGAGCTGCGGTACGCGGACGTCTGGGGCCAGGCCGCGCCACGTCCCCAGCCTGCCCTGCCGGCAGACCACGCGATGGATCTACCCTGGGACAGCAACGGACTGCTCAGCCTCGTAGGAGGACCAGTGCCGACCCGTCGCACCATCATCGCCGTCACCGGCGCCGCGCTGACCGCCCCCGCCTGGGCCGCGTTACAACAGCCCGCCCCAGACCTTGTCGCCACCGCAGGCGACGGCGGTCCCGTCAGCCCGCCACTGCTAGACATGATCGACACCGTCGTCGCGCAAGCCCAACAACTCGACGACAACCAGGGCGGCGCCGCACGAGGGTTCGTCAACGACCAATTCGCCGCCGTCGCCCGGCTCCTCCGCCGCGCCTCCTACAACGCCGCAGCCGGCCGCCGCCTGGCCGCCGCCCTGGCACAGCTCGCGCAGACCGCCGGATTCATGGCATTCGACGCAGGCGAAGACGGCATCGCGCAACGCTGGTATCTCACCGCCCTGCGCGCCGCGCACACGGCCGCAGAACCGGGCCTCGCCGCCAGCATCCTGGCCCTCATGTCCAACCAGGCCGCCGACCGAGGCCACGCCCTCGACGCCCTACAACTCGCCGCAGCGGCGCAAGAATCCGCAGCGACCACACCACCCGCCGTCCGCGCCCTGGTCGCCGCCCGCAGCAGCCTCGCCCACGCCGTCGCCGGCGACCTCACCAGCTACACACGGACGCGCCACGACACCCTCGAACTCCTCGACACCACACCCGACACATCGCTCCCTCGATGGGCCTCATACATCGACCGCACCGAACTCGACGCGATCACCGGACGCGGCCTCGTCGTCCTAGCCGAGCGCGTGCCGACCCGACGCAAACAACTGCTCCACCACGCCGGCCAACTCCTCCACGCCCGCGCACACACCAGCCCCACCGACGCGCCACAACGCTCCGCACTACGCCACGGCGCATGGCTCAGCCTCGCCCACACCGCCGCCGGCGACCTCGACCTCGCCGTCAGCACCGCCCGACTCGCCCTCGGCCGCCTACCCGCCGTCAGCTCCGTGCGCAGCGTTGCGCTCCTCCTGCGACTCCACGACGAACTCGCCCCAGCCGCCCCACGCTCGCCAGCCGTCCGCAACCTCGTCAACCAACTACGCACCCTGCCCACACCAGCACGACCAACCACACCCCGGTAACCGGCCCAGCCAGCACCAGTCAGCACAACTCCGCCGCACCCACCCGGGACCACACCACGACCACCACGAATCCCGCCATTCGGCATCCCGTGGGCCTCGATCTGCACCGCGAGCGAGTCCTGCTGGCGTAACAGGGCCACACAGCCGACGCGGCCATGGCACCGACCCCGAAGCGGCATACCCACTCCTCCGATTGCCCACAGATAGTCGAAACCGGCTGCTCCGGCCTCCGGCGTCCCGACACGATGACCTGGATCCGGATTGGTTGGGACAACGCATCGATGCCAGCGCGCAGCGTTCCTGGACAGCCGCCGCGTGCGGTTTGACCAGCGGCGGTGCGCTGGCCATCGGTTCGGCCCGGTTGCTCGGTCTGGCTGACGCGCCGCAGGAAGCCTGTCTCGCCCCCTCGGGTTGGCCTCCGGCCGGGTAGGCCGGCCGCTAGATCAGCGTCGGCTGGCGACCCTTGCGCCGTCATTGCCGTTGATGGGCGCGGGGATTGCGGGCGACCCGCAATGACGCAGGCATCGCTTACGCTCGATGACGCGTTTGGTTACCGTCAGTGGAGCTGTGCCTGTCTCTGCAGGGGGTGCCCGTGGTCCCTGTCACTCGCTCGCGTCGCGCGGCCATCCAGCGTGAGGCGGGGCAGATTCGCCGACGCTGCCAGCGTGAGGGCCAGACGACCGAGCGGATCGTCGCCGCGATCCGCGACGGCCTGCCGGAGGTGAGCGCGCTTGAAGCCTGCAGGTTCGCCCTCGGCTGGTCTCGGGCGGACACGGTCGCCCAGATCGCCGCGCTGTACCACGGTGACGGGCTGCGGCCGCCGGGGCTGTCGGAGCAGATGCTGTGCCGGTGGGAGCACGGCGCGGAGCGCCCAGGCCCGGAGTACGCCCGGATGCTGTGCCGGGTCTACCGCACCGGACCGGCGCAGCTGGGACTCGAAACCGAAGGGCCGCTCCCGCGGGCGGTTGTGTCGCATCGGTCACCGGTTCGGTACGATCAGCGGAAGCAGGGGGCGACCGGCGCCGGTGGTCCGGAGGGATAAGGTCGATGACCAGTGCCGCGGGGCTGCGGGCCGTACGTGAGTCGCTGGAGCTCGCCCTGCTGGTCAACCCCGACGGCGACAGCGAGGCGATCGACCTGGCCGAGGCCGCCGTCGAACACTACAGCCTCAACTACTCCCGTCACGCCCCTCAGCTGCTCTTCGACGAGGTGCGCCGGACGCGGCTGCTGCTCTCCGGCATCCTGACCCGCCGCGCCGGCGCGACGATGACCGATCTGCAGCGTCAGGTTGGGTGGCTGTCCGCGCTGCTGGGCAACCTCGCGTACCACCTCGGCGACGGCTCCGGAGCACGCACGCACCTGGGCACCGCCACCACCTACGGCACCTGGGCCGGTGACACCCGGCTCGTGGCCTGGGCCTGGGGCGCCCGCAGCATGATGGCCCGCGCGGCCGGCCAGTTCGACGCGGCCTTCACGGCCGCTGAGCATGGCGTCGCCGCTGCACCGTCTGGACTGGTTCGCGCGCAGCTGTCCGCGTGGGCGCTGCTGCGCTCTGCCGCCGTCCTCGGCCGCGTCGACGTAGCCGACGAGGCTCGCAGCGCCGCCCTGCGGGACCTGGACGCCGACCCGGCCGGGTGGGCGCCCGGCCGCTTCGGGTTCGACGCCGCCGAGATGACGCTGCACCAGGCGGAAGCCGACCTGGCGCTCGGCCGCGCCGGCGCCGCACGCGCGCTCGCCGAGCAGTCGGTGGCCGCATGTTCGGCGGGCACGCCCGGCTGGGCCGCGGCGACGCTGGTCCTGGCCCAGGCCGAAGCACCTGACTTCCCCACCGACGCGGCGCAGCGCGCGGCCGACGTCCTCGACCAGGTACCGCCCGAGCGGCTGCGGTCCACCGCCCGCACCCGCCTGCGTCAGCTTGACGAGGCGCTTGGGGGCAACGACGCGACCGGCGTCGGCGAGCTGCGCGAGCGGATCCGCGACCTGCCGCCGCTCGCCGAAGGCCCCGGGGAGCCCTCAGTGGGTGTCGACCTGACGGTGCCCGGACCGGCCGCGCGGGCGGCCGCAGCCCAACCACGAAGGAGCCGAGTGCCCATCCTGGACGTGTACGTCCTCGCCCTGCACGAGCTGTACTCGTCGCCGGCGCTCATGCCCGCTTGTAGCGTAGGGAAGCCCGGTAGGTGTTTGGGGAGGCTGCCGGTGTGCGGTCTTTTCGCTCTGTTCGAGCAGGCGATGCGGTAGGGCTTTGCTGTGCAGTGGCAACGGAGGCGGATCGTGGCGATCGACAGTTCGGACATCTTGCGGGCCCTGTCGGATTACCTCGATGTCTACCCTGACGAAGCCGTGTCGCTGTCGGTGCCGGTGAAGCTGCTGACTGAGGGAGCGGGTTGCGCGTCGCGGTTCGACCTGCCCATGCACGTCACGGTGGGTGCGCTCCTGGTGCGTGGTGGAGCCGAGGTGTTGCTTGTCGATCACCTCGCCTACGGGATCCTGCTGCAGCCGGGGGGACACCTCGAGTCGACCGATGCCACGCTGATCGACGCGGCGGTCCGGGAGCTGGTGGAGGAAACCGGTGTTGATCCCGCCGGTGTTGTCCCGGCATCGCCGCTGCCGGTGTATGTCGAGTACGGACAGGTTCCGGCCCGGCCCGACAAGGGCGAACCGGAACACTTCCATCTCGACTTCGGGTATTGCTTCGTGACCGCTTCCGCGGACGTGGGGCTGATCCAGGAGTCGGAGGTGCGAGGTGCGGCCTGGTATCCGCTGGCGGAGGCCGAGCGGCTCGTGGGCCAGCGCATCGCGCGGGCGGTGAACGCGCCGGCGTGACCTGGTTGACCGGGCGGGGCGGTGTCTGATTGAGCTGGACCGCCGGCGAGTTGCCGCGTGCTCCGGCTCCGGCGCCTACCGGTCTGCCTTCGGGCCCGCACCCGTTTGCTCGTAGCCTCGGCGTGGGCGAGTGCACCGGGCGATCGTGACTACGAGTGGACGGTCACTGGCGGGCGCCGGCGGTGATCCGGAGGTCCCAGCCGGGTAGGTCGTCCTCGTCGTTGGGGACAAGGCTGGTGCCGAACCATGCGGCTCCGGGTCGTCCTGCCTGCTCCCAGTGGTGCAGCCAGGTCTGCAGCGCGGTCAGGGACGGGGAAGTCGCGGTGTTGGCGAGGATGGTGCCGTCGGTCAGGATGACGGCGGCGGTGGTCGCGGTGGTGTGTCCGATGCCGCGCCTTCCGTCGCGTAGGGCGGTGATGCTGCGTTGTGGGCCGCCGGCGATGACGGAGTAGGCCGTCCATGACAGCCAGTCCAGGGGCGCGCGGTGGTAGGTGTCGGTGTGGCTGGGGTTGAGTAGCAGGTGGAGCGCTGTGCGGGCGCCGGTGTGTTGCGGGTCGTCGTGGTCGCGCCAGCCGATGGATATCCATGCCGGGTGGGGCTGGTCGACGTGGTGGTCCACCCAGCGTCCCGGGATGGTCAGGGCGTCGTCCACGGCGGTGGCGGTGCTCTGGGCGTAGCCGCCGAAGGTGACGGTCTCGATGCGTGGTTGTCCCGCGGCCAGGGTGATGGTCGCGATCAGGGTGGTGGACGGCTGCGCGGCGATGGGCAGGCAGGCCACGATCCGGCCGTCCGGGGTGAGTTGATCTACCCATGCCTGGGGCAGTCGTGGGGGTGTACACCAGGCCGCGATGCGTTGGTAGGGGGCGTGCGGCGGGTAGCCGTTCATGCCGTCGGCGAGATGGCAGGTGATCGTGGTGACGCCGCGTTGGCCGTGTAGGCGGTTCGCCCATGCGACGAGGTGGTCGCTGATGTCGACGCTGGTGACGCGCCCCGATGTGCCGGCTCGGGCGGCGAGCAGCGCGCCGGAGTATCCGGTGCCGGTGCCGATTTCTAGCACGTGGTCGCCGTCCCGCACCTGGAGGGCGATCACGTCGCGCTGGATGGCTTCCGGTGCGGATCGGTGCAGGGTTTCACCGCGGTCCTCGTTGTGGACGTAGTAGGGCTCGGGGACGCTGCTGAGCAGCGGATCGGCGGCGGTCACAGGCTTCCTTCCGGAATGGAGCGGTGGCGTGGGTCGGTGAGCTCAGATGTTCACGTCGCGGATCCTGTCCGAATGCGGAAGAGCTCTCTCCCATCGACGTGATGATCCGGGGGGTTGGCTTCGAATCGGCGTGGATCGCCGCGGTGGTCGACCGCGTCGGCGGGCCGCCCGGACGCCGGTGCCTGCATGGCTAGAACCAACGCCGTTCAGTTAGGCGGACGGTTTGGGTGTCAAGGGTCGGGGCTGATGATGTTGATGCTGGTCGTGGCTTTATAGCTGTGTCGGTCGATGTCGGGGCCGCGGGCTTGGTATTGTGGGCGATCGAGTAATTCCCCCGGGCTGCGATCACGCAATTCCCCTGGTGCTGGCCCTGTGGGGTGACTGTACTTCTCTACTTCGGGTTCTTGGTGGACTGGGGGACGGCGCGTCCGGGTCGTTTGTTGGGCCGGTAGCTGGGGCCGTTCATGAAGACCTGGTGGCTGGTGTTGATGAGCCGGTCGAGCAGGGACTCGGCCACGACGGGGTTGGGGAACAGCGGATACCAGTCGGGCGGGTTGCGGTTGGACGTGGTGATCAGGGATCGGCCGGCCTGGGCTCGTTCTGAGATCAGTTCGTAGAGGTCGTCGGCTTGCTGCGGGGTGTGCTCGCGCATCGCGAAGTCATCGAGGATCAGCAGGTGGGGTCGGGTGAGTTCGGCGAGGCGTTTGGGCCAGGTGCGGTCGGCGTGGCCGCCGGCGAGGTGGGCCAGGATGCGGCTGGTCTTGGAGAAGCGGACTTCGGCGCCTTGGCGGATGGCGAGGTGCCCGAGGGCTTGCGCGACATGGGTTTTCCCGACACCGACCGGTCCGTGCAGCAGGACTGACTCGCCGCTGTGCAGCCAGCGCAGTGCGGCGAGGTCGCGGATCTGCGCGGCGGGCAGTTTCGGGCTGGCGGCGAAGTCGAAGCCTTCCAGGGTGGTCTGCTCGTCGAAGTGAGCCCGGCGCAGCCGCCGGTGCATGGACATGGTCTCCCGGCGGGTGATCTCGTCCTGGCAGAGCACTTGCAGGAAGTCCAGGTGCCCGAGTTGTCCGGCGTGGGCCTGGGCGAGGCGGGCGTCGAGGGTTTCCAGCATGCCGGACAGCTTCAGCGTGCGGAGGCTGGCGTGCAGGGCGACGTCGATGACGGTCATGGTTGCTCCTGGTAGATGAGAGTGAACAGGGCCTGTTGCAGGCGCAGCAGGTCGACGCCGCGGGTCAGTGGCGGGTAGCCGTGGCGGGTAAGGACGTCGGCGACGTCGAGGGCCAGCCCGACGGTGAACCGGTCGTCGGCACGGCTGTCGGGTCGGTGGATCGGGTAGGCGGGAACGTCGGTGCTCATCAGGCCACCCCCTCGCCGCCGTCGCGGCTGGGCAGCGGGTAGACGTTGCCGAACAGCGCGGCCGGGCCGTGCAGGTGCGCGCTGGCGCCGCCGTCCCCGGTCGATGGTGGTGGCGGGTCGGTCTCCGCGCCGGCGGCGAGGATGCCCTTGATCGTGCGGTAGGACGGGTCACCTGCCGTGATCGCCTTGGCGCAGGCCAACTCCAGCCGCTCGGGGCCGTGCTTGTCGGCTAGGCCGAGCACGCCCTGGGCCGAGCGCAGCCGGAACAGGGCCCCGACCTCCAACAGGGCCGCGATGACCCCGGCGGTTGCCGGTCCGATCTCACCGGCCCGTCGGCGGCACCACGCCGGGGTGCGCATCGCGAACGCGATCTTCTCCGGCGGGTAGTGCGACATGTCGGTGCGCTTGCCCTTGCCAGCCCGGGCATGCGTGGCCACCAGTTGTCCATCGTGGAACAACTGGACGGTGGTCCAGGTCTCCCTCGCGTCCAGACGATGCCCGATCAGCCGCCACGGCACCGAGTACAACGCCTTACCAACCTTGACGTGGATGTCCGGGCCGACCTTGCCGGTCGACCACGTCGCGATGACGAACGGCCGTGCCGGTAACGGCTGCAACGCTTCCGCCTCCACGGCGGCGAACACGGCAGCTGGGGCGGCGCCGTCAAGGGGCCGGCAGGCCCGCTGCCCGGCAACCTCGGCGCACCAGCGCACCGCCGCCGTCTGCATCTCGGCCAGAGAGGTGAACTGCCGGCCCCGCCAGAACGAGTCCCGCACATACGGCATCGGCCGCTCCACCCGCGGCTTGTCGCGGGGCTTACGCACCCGGGCCGGGTCGACCAGCAGCCCGTAATGCTCGGCCAACTCCGCATACGAGCGGTTGAGCTTCGGGTCGTAGAGGTCGGCGCGTTCCACCCCGGTGGCCAGGTTGTCCGGAACGATCCGTTCCGGGACACCGCCGAAGAACCGCCACGCCTCCACGTGTGCCTCGGTCCACGCGCGCTGGTCCATCCTCAGCACCGGGCGCACGAACATGTGCCGCGAGTGCGACAACACCATCACGAACGCCCACACCGTCACCCGCCTACCGGTGTCCGGGTCGGTCCACATCCCCAACCGGCCGTAGTCGACCTGCGCCTCGTGCCCCGCAGGCGGCGTGTCGCCCAGCACCCGCACCTGGGAACGGCGGGTCTCCTCCGGCAGGTTGGCCCGCACCCACCGGCGAAACGACGCCACCGACGCGTCCAACCCATGCTCGTCACGCAGCCGCTGATGGATCGTCGCCGCGGTCACGTTCGCCTTCAGTTGCTCGGCGATGTGGTCACGGTGCACCTCGATCGCCGGCCAGGTCACCTGCCGCAGCCGGGTATCCACCAACTCCGGGAACCAGCCCCGCACCAGCTGCGCCCACTCGTCCTGGCTACGCGCCGGACCGCCCGGTGCGATCCCGGCCGCGACCGCCGGCGCCGTGTACTTACGGATCGTCTTGCGATCCACACCCAGGCTGGCCGCCAGCTCGTGCTGCGACCGGCCCGCATACCAATGCACCAGAATCTCGACGATGTCGATCACGTAGAAGCTTCTCCTCGCCATCGGCGCCCCCACCGCTCGGATGGAGGCAGACTGACCGCCTGCGAGGACCAGACCCCGACGCCACGCACGTGCTCCCCTGGGGGAATTCCGTGACCGGCTGGGGGAATTACGTGATCGAAACCCCGTCAAATGGGGGAATTACGTGATCGCCGACAGTATTTGCTGTTCGAGCGTTTGATCATGCGGGCCTTGATGCGTAGGCGGCGTTCGGGCAGCAGATGGGCCAGGACCTGGGCTCCGATGACGCCGA
>NZ_JBIDDG010000029.1:0-85443 GCF_043205005.1 Micromonospora sp. NPDC047620
GTACCGCTGTAGCAACCCCGCCGGACCGATGCGATCTACGTTTGCGCAGGTGGTGCGCCCGGCAGGATTCGAACCTGCGGCCTTGGGATTAGAAGTCCCCTGCTCTATCCGCTGAGCTACGGGCGCGCGGCGTACGTGTCGCGCCAGAAGGGTACCGCCGACCACGGGGTGGCCGGTGGAACGGGTGGTCGCGTCCCACGTCGTCGATCAGGGTCGCACGCACCCCCGGCGGAGGTCACCCGGGTTCCGCCGTCGGCGCGGCCCGGCGACCGGCGGGTCGTACCCTCGGCTGGTGCTGCTTGACCCGGACACCGAGAACGACGTCGCCTACGAGCTGTGCCAGCTCCTCGGCCGCGCGATCCTGCCCATCCGCCGGACCGACGCCGGGCCGGCGGACGGCGGCCGGGACGAGGGCACGGCGTTCTTCTTCACCGGGCAGGGGCGGGAGTACCTGGTGACCGCCGACGCCCTCACTCACGCCCCGGCCGGGGAGATCGGGCTGCGGGCGAGCGTGACCGAGCCGGCCGGGGTGTCGGCGGACGCCGTGGCCCTGCCGGACTACGCCGCGCGGTGGCACCATCGCGGGGACCTCGGCGTGGCCGTCATGCCCACCGGCGGCCTGCACGAGCACGCCGACGGCGAGGGCTGGCGGTGGCGTACCCAGCAGGTGCCGGACGGGATCGCGGCCGACCGGGACGCGATCGCCCGGATCGGCGCGGAGCCGGGCTCGGCCATCGTGCTCGCCCACGGGGCCGGCGCGGACGGCGCCCGGCCGCTGGAGGTGGCGATCGAGCGGGTGACGCGCGTGGGCGACGCCGTCCGGATCACCGTGGAACTGCCGCTCGGCTACGTCGGCGCGCCGGTGTTCGGTGTCCAGGCCGGCGACGGTGAGGTGGGCCTGCGGTGCCTGGGACTCGTCCTGCCGGCCCGCGACGGCGGTCACCCACTGGCCACCTTCGACCGCATCCGGGAGGCCGTCGCCGCCGTGTGAGGGTGCGTCGGCCGCCGGCTCAGCCGCCCTGCGCGGGCACGCCCGCCTGGTCGGCCCCGTCTGCGGGCCGCCGGCTCGCCGGTGGCCGCTCCCCGTCGCGGACCGTCGGCCCGGCGTCGAAGAACGCGTCGGCCCAGCGCCCGACCTCCGCGAAGACCTTCTCGCGTACGGCGGGGCCGGAGAGCGTGAGGTCGTGCATGCCGCCGTCGAAGCGTGCCACGGTGACGTGCCGGCCGAGGCGGGGCGCCCAGCGGACCATGTGCTCGACGTCGAGGACGGCGTCGGCGAGCGCGGCCGACTCGTGCCACTTCGTGCCCTTGAACGAGCGGGTCGAGCAGGCGAGCAGCACCGGCACCCGGATGTCCAGCCCGGCGCGGAGCTGCCGCTGGGCGGTGCGGATGGCGTTCAGCCAACCGGCCCGGACGGGGAACCCGGCGAGCGGCTTCCACGCCAGGTCGTAGTTCCACTCGCCGTGATGGTCGGCGTGGATGGTCTGGCTGTAGACGGTGCCCAGCCCGAACGGCAGGACACGGCGCGGCGCGCGGCGGCCCAGCGGGGCGACGGCGGCGGCGAGCGGCCGGCGTACCGCCCAGGGTGCGTTGATGTCGAAGAAGGGGCTGTTCAGGAAGAGCCCGTCGATGATCCCGGCGTCGCGGCGGGCGTGCGCCCAGAGCGGCATGATCAGGCCGCCGGTGGAGTGGCCCATCGCGAGCAGGGTGTCGTGCCCGTCGTCCTCGCGGATGATCTTCGCGGCGGCGTCCAGCTCGGGGAAGTAGTCGCTGACGTCGCGGCAGAAGTTCGGGGTCTGGTGGGGCAGCAGGCTGCGGCCGTGCTTGCGCAGGTCGACGGCGTAGAAGTCCCACCCCCGCTCGGCGAAGAAGTGGCCGAGGTGGGCCTGGAAGAAGTAGTCGGTGAAGCCGTGCGTGTAGAGCACGGCCCGCCTGGTCGGGCGGTCGGCGCGGCGACGGACCAGGGTGGCCACCACCGGCCCCTCGTCGTCGGTGCCCAGGTCGATCGTCTGCCGCTCGTACGGCGGGCCCAGCACGTCCGGTTCCACGAACGCGACGGTACGCCGGTGAGCTACCGGGCGGTAGCCCCGCCGTGCCCGGCCCCGTCCGCCCGCACCGCGGACGGGGCCTCGGGCGTACGCCTCAGACCGTCTCCACCTCGGCGCGGGCCGGGTCGGTGTCCGGGTCGCTCCCGGTCCCGGTCTCGGCGGCCGGCTGGCCGACGTCCCGCAGGTGCTTGTTGTGCCGCGGCTCCTGCTTGGTCTTCGCGTCGTTGAGTCGCCGCCGCAGGTCGTCCCGGACGTCGTTGAGCGCGGCGTGCAGGTCCTCCTCGGCGGACGTGGTGACGATCTTCTGCCGGCCGGCGATCCAACACTCCAGGGTGACCTTCTGTCCCTTGGCTTCCCGGTCCTTCACCGACAGTTCCAGCTCGGTGGCGTCGGCGTGGAACCCGGCCAGCCGGGCGTCCAGCGTGGCGAACTGCTCCGCGATCCAGTTCCGGTCGCCTTGGGAGAACCCGGCGCCGACCCGCAGGCACTCGGCGACGGTGGCCGGGTTGGCGACGGCGCTCATCGCCGCACCTGGCCGGAGCCGAAGGCGGTTGCGGTGGTGGTCATCTTCATGATCGCTGACCTCTCGTTCGTCGTGCTGTCGGCGGTGCGGTTGATCGAATCCATACCCCGCCGCCTTCCGTCCGGAACGTGACCTCTCCGGCACACCGATCATCAGCCGAACGCCGTGGGCGCCCCCAGGGCCGCTCGGCCCTAGCACACCGGGACCTTGATCAGGTCTTTGTCCACAGGTGCTCCGGCTGTCCACAGGCCGGCGGGCGACGGTGGCGCCGGTCGTGCCCGACGGCCCAGGCTCGACACCGAGTCGACTCGCGATGGCAAGCCCGATCTCCCCCTGGAGGGACGATGTTCGACACCTACGTCACGATCGTGGGCAACGTGTTGACGGCCCCGGAGTGGCGCCGCACCACCCAGAGCAACACCCTGGTGGCCAACTTCAAGGTCGCCTCCACCGCTCGCCGGCTCGACCGCGACAGCGGTCGCTGGGTCGACGGCAACAGCCTGCGCGTCCGCGTCAACTGCTGGCGCAAGCTCGCCGAGGGCGTGGCCGCCTCGGTGATGGTCGGCGACCCGGTGGTGGTCTGTGGGCGGCTCTACACCCGGGACTGGACCGACGACGCCGGCAACCACCGCACCCTCTACGAGCTGGAGGCGGTCGCCGTCGGTCACGACCTGTCCCGGGGTCGGGGCCGGTTCATGCGTAACCGGCCGAGCATGACCACCAGCACTGTCGAGGACGCGGAGGCCGAGCACCGGGTGCACGGCGAGGCGACCGAGCCGGTGCCGGACGAGGACGCCCCCGCCCGGCCCGACGGCCGGCTGCTCGACGTCGAGTTCGAGCTGCCCGACTTCGGCCCGTCCGGGGCCGGCCCTGGCCTGCCGGCCGACGCCGGCTTCGACGGCTCGCTCGACCCCTTCGACGACCCCGCGGACGGCAGCCGCGACGGGGAACCCGACGGCCCCGCGCCGGAGGCCGGCGACCCGACGCCGGTGCCCGAGGAGTCCGACGCGCCAGCGGGCTCGCGCCCCGAGGAGACCGACGCGGGCCTCACTCCGAACGGGCGCGGCCGACGGGGTCGGGGGCGGGTGCCGCAGCCGGCGTGACGGGCGGGCCCGGGCGACACGACGGGGGCGGGGTGACGCCGGCCACGCCGTCGTCACCCCGCGTGTCTCTCGCGCCTCCGTCCGGCGACCCCGGCCGGTGTCGGTGGACGCGTCTCCCCGGCAACGGGCGATCCCGGCCGGTGTCGGTGGACGCGTCCTCCGGCAGCGGCCGGCGCGGCCCGTGGCGGTCGGGCGACTCCTGCCGGCGAGCACGCCCCTTGTCGGCGTGGCACGGCCCCTGTCGGCGGGCCTTGTCGGCGTGGCACGGTCCCTGTCGGCGGGCCGCCCGGTCGCTGGCCCGCGAGGACCGGTCGCTCCCGCCCGAGGGCGGGAAGGCGCTCGGCTAGGCTGGCCGGCCGGAGGTGATGGCGGGTGCGACAGGCGACGCCGGTGGCGACCGCGGCGGGACTGGTCGCGGGGTACGCCCTCGACGCGCTCCTCGGCGACCCCCGCCGCTACCACCCCGTGGCCGGCTTCGGCCGCGCCGCTGGAGCCCTGGAGCGGCGGATCTACCGCCCGGACAGGGGCGCCGGTACGGCGTTCGCCGCGCTGGCGGTCGGCGCGCCGGTGCTGCTCGGCGTGGCTGCGACGGTTGCCACGCGACACCGGCCGGTGGCCCGGGCGGCGCTGGTCGCCGCCGGGACCTGGACGGTGCTGGGCGGGCGTACCCTGCGGCACGAGGCAACCGTGATGGGGCGGGCCCTGCGCGACGGCGACCTGCCGGCGGCGCGGCAGCGGCTCGGTCATCTCTGCGGCCGGGACCCGTCGGCGCTCGACGAGCCCGAGCTGGCCCGTGCGACCGTGGAGTCGGTCGCCGAGAACACGTCGGACGCCGTCGTCGCCCCGCTGCTCTGGGGCGCGGTCGCGGGCCTGCCCGGCCTGCTCGGCTACCGGGCGGCGAACACCCTCGACGCGATGGTGGGGCACCGCTCGCCCCGCTACGCCCGGTTCGGCACCCCGGCCGCCCGCCTCGACGACCTGCTCAATCTGGTGCCCGCGCGGCTGACCGGGCTGCTCACCATCGCCGTCGCGCCGACCGCCGACGGCGACCGGGAACGCGCCTGGCGGGTGTGGCGCCGGGACCGCGACGACCACCCCAGCCCGAACGCCGGGCAGTGCGAGGCCGCGATGGCCGGCGCCCTCGACGTACGGCTCGGTGGGCGCAACGTCTACTTCGGCCGCTCGGAGGTGCGGCCGTTCCTCGGCGACGGCCCCCGGCCCGAGGCGCGGCACCTGAAGCGGGCCGCCCGGATCTCGGGCGCGGTCGGGCTGGCCGCGCTCGGCCTGGCGGCCACCTACCCGCTGACCGTCGGTCGCCTGGTGACCGCCGTCGGGCGCCGCGTCGCGGTGACGGCGGGGCGGGGGAGCGGCCGGTGAACGGCGGGCTGCTGGTTGCCGGCACGACCTCCGACGCCGGCAAGAGCGTGCTCACCGCCGGCATCTGCCGGTGGTTGCACCGCCGGGGCGTGAAGGTGGCGCCGTTCAAGGCCCAGAACATGTCCAACAACTCGGCCGTGGTCGTCGGCGCGGACGGCCGGGGCGGCGAGATCGGCCGGGCCCAGGCGATGCAGGCGGCGGCCTGCGGGCTCGCCCCCGACCTGCGGTTCAACCCCGTCCTGCTCAAGCCGGGCAGCGACCTGGCCAGCCAGGTGGTGCTGCTCGGCGAGGCCGTCGACACGGTCACCGCCGGCAACTTCCGCCAGCTGCGGCCCCGCCTCGCCGAGACGGCGTACGCGGCGCTCGCCGAGCTGCGGGAGGCGTACGACGTGGTGATCTGCGAGGGGGCGGGCAGCCCGGCGGAGATCAACCTGCGGGCCGGCGACTACGTCAACATGGGCCTGGCCCGGCACGCCAACCTGCCCACGATCGTGGTCGGCGACATCGACCGGGGCGGGGTGTTCGCCTCGATGTTCGGCACCGTCGCCCTGCTGGACCCGGCCGACCAGGCGCTGATCGCCGGGTTCGTGATCAACAAGTTCCGGGGCGACCTCGGGCTCCTCCGGCCCGGGCTGGAAATGCTGCACCGGGTCACCGGCCGGCCGACGTACGGGGTGCTGCCCTGGGCGCTCGACCTCTGGCTCGACGCCGAGGACTCGCTCGCGTACGGGCGGGTGCTCGGCCGGCCGGCCGCCCCGCGCGGCACCGACTGGCTGGACGTCGCCGTGGTCCGGCTGCCCCGGATCAGCAACGCCACCGACGTCGAGGCGCTCGCCACCGAGCCCGGCGTACGGGTGCGGCTGACCGTCGAGCCGGCCGAACTGGCCGCCGCCGACCTGGTCGTCCTGCCCGGCTCGAAGTCGACGGTGGCGGACCTGGCCTGGCTGCGGGAGACCGGGCTCGCCGACGCGGTGCTGGCGCACGCGGCGGCGGGCAGGCCGCTGCTCGGTATCTGCGGCGGCTTCCAGATGCTGGCCCGGGCCATCCACGACCCGGTGGAGAGCCGGCAGGGCAGCGTGCCGGGGCTGGGCCTGCTGCCGATCGAGGTCACCTTCGACCCGCGCAAGACCGTCCGGCAGTCGGTCGGGACCGCCGCGGGCGACGTCCCGGTCCGTGGCTACGAGATCCACCACGGTTACGTCTCGCACGCCGACCCCACGCTTATCCCGCTGCTGACCTGCGCTGACGGCAGCGGCGAGGGCGCGGTGGCGGGCACCGTGCACGGTACCCACTGGCACGGGGCCTTCGAGTCCGACGAATTCCGTCGCCGTTTCCTGACCGAGGTGGCCCGGCTGGCCGGCCGTTCCGGCTTCCGGGTCGCGCCGGACACGTCGTTCGCCGCCGCCCGCGAGCGCTCCCTTGACCTGCTCGGCGACCTGGTCGAGGAGCACCTGGACACCGACGCCCTCTGGCGCCTCGTCGAGACCGGCCCGCCGGCCGACCTCCCCTTCATCCCACCCGGCGCCCCACCGGCCCCCTGACGACTTCCCGCCCCGCGCACGTCCGTGCCGAACGGGCCTTGCCGTGCGGTGTGCCCTGCGCTTGCGGTGTGCGGTCTGCGTGCCGTGCGGCCGACGCTGCGGGCTTGGGTGCCGTGCCTGCGCCACGCACCCCTCGCGCCACCGATGGTGGTCCCATGGACGGGGCAGCTCGACAGCGGCCGGACGGTGGGTGGCGGACCCAGACCATTCGGATCGGACCCGCCGGTCCGGCGTCAGTAGCGGATGTCGGCCGGGCGGTCGGACATGGGCAGTCCCGCCTCGCGCCACGCCTGCACGCCGCCGATCATGTCGGTGGCGCGGTGCAGCCCGAGCGCCCGCAGGCTCGCCACCGCGAGGCTGGAGGCGTAGCCGTGCCGGCACACCACGACGATCCGCCGGTCGTAAGCCGTGGCCTCGGGAATTCGCCAGGCGCTGGCCGGGTCCAGCCGCCATTCCAGCACCGTCCGGTCGATCACGACGGCACCCGGGAGGTCGCCCTGTTCCCGGCGCTGCACGTCGGTGCGGGTGTCGACCAGCAACGCCCCGGTGCGGACCGCCTCGACGGTCTGGTGCGGGGTCAGCCGGCGCACCCCGGCGCGGGCCTGTTCCAGCAGGGCGTCGACGCCCGGACTCATCACGCTGTGGGACACCAGCCGATCATCCCGCCCGGTCCGGGGTGTCGCCGACCGAACGCCCCGGCCAGCCCGACGACCGCTCGTTCGGGCGACCCCCGATCGGTGTGCCCGCACGGCGGTCGCCCCCCGACGCCATGCCGGTGCGGGCCCACGCGCCGTCCGCGCGGCTCGCCCGTCGTCGGCCCGCTGCGGGTCTCCCACTACCGTCGGCCAGGTGGCGGTTGCGGTGGTCGAGGCGTACGACCGGTTGGCCCGGCGGGTGCTCGCCGGGCCGGCGCGGTTGGGGCGGACCCGACTCGTGGCGGTGGACGGGCCGAGCGGCGCGGGCAAGAGCGTGTTCGCGGCGCGGCTCGCGGACGCCCTCGCCGGCCTGCCCGGCGCCGGGCGGCCGCCCGTGGTGCACACCGACGACCTGCTCGACGGGTGGGACGACCAGCTCACCTTCTGGCCCCGGCTCGAAGAGTGCGTGCTGGCGCCGCTGCGCGCCGGTCGGCCGGGGGCGTACCGCCGGTACAGCTGGGTCCGCCGGGCCTTCCTGCCCCGCCCGGTGCCGGTGCCGGTCGCGCCGGTGCTGGTGGTGGAGGGGGTCAGCGCGGCGCGGGCCGCGGCCGCGGCCGACCGCACCCTCGCCGTCTTCGTCACCGCCCCGGCGCCGCTGCGGCTCACCCGGGCCGTGCGGCGGGACGGCTCCGGGATCCTGCCGGAGCTGCGCCGCTGGCACCTCGGGGAGCGGGCGCACTTCGCCGCGGACCGCACCGAGGCCCGGGCCGACCTGGTGGTCGACGGCGCGCCGGCCCTGCCGCACGACGCCGCCCGCTACTACGTGCGGCGGGCCCGTTCGACGAGCGTACGGCGGCAGGCGACCAGCGGCCCTGACCAGGGTGGCCATGGCCTCGGGCGAGGCGACCGGTAAGGCCGGCATACGATGCCGGTCATGACCACACCGATCATGTCCGAGTCCGAGGTCCGGGCCGCCGTCGAGCGGGAGTTGCCCGGCGTCCGTGCCGACCTGGAACGCCTCGTCCGTATCCCCGGCATCGCGTTCGAGGGCTTCGACCACTCGCACGTGGAGCGCTCCGCCGAGGCGGTGGCCGAGCTGGTGCGCGGCTGCGGCCTCGACGTCAAGATCGTGCGCTCCGGCGGCCAGCCGGCGGTCATCGGGAAGAAGCCCGCTCCGCCCGGTGCGCCGACGGTGCTGCTCTACGCCCACCACGACGTGCAGCCGGTGGGCGACCTGTCGCTGTGGGAGTCGGACCCGTTCGAGCCCGTGGAGCGGGACGGCCGGCTCTACGGCCGGGGCGCCGCCGACGACAAGGCCGGCATCATGGCGCACGTCGCGGCACTGCGCGCGTTCGGGGACGCGCTGCCGGTGGGCGTGGTCCTCTTCATCGAGGGCGAGGAGGAGTACGGCTCCGACTCGCTGGAGCGGCTGCTGGCCGAGCACCGCGACGAGATCGCGTCGGACGTCATCGTCATCGCCGACTCCGGCAACTGGGACATCGGCGTGCCGGCGCTGACCACCTCGCTGCGCGGCATCGTCAACTGCTTCGTCGAGGTGCGCACCCTCGACCACGCCGTGCACAGCGGCATGTTCGGCGGCGCGGTGCCGGACGCGCTGACCGCACTGGTCCGGCTGCTGGCCACCCTGCACACCGACACCGGCGACGTCGCCGTCGACGGCCTGGTCGGCCGGGAGGGCGCGGCCGTCGACTACCCGGAGGACCGGTTCCGCGCCGAGGCCGGGCTGAGCGAGGGCGTCGACTTCATCGGCACCGGGCGGATCACCGACCGGCTCTGGACCAAGCCCGCCCTCGCGGTGCTCGGCATCGATGCCCCGGCCACCGGCGAGGCGCCGAACGCCCTGGTCCCGACCGCGAAGGCGAAGCTGAGCGTACGGCTCGCGCCGGGCGACGACCCCAAGCGGGCGTACGCGGCCCTGCGCGCCCACCTGGAGAAGTACGCGCCGTGGGGTGCGCGGGTGACCGTCACCTTCGAGCACGACGGTGACCCGTGTGTCATCGACGCGTCCGGGCCGATGTTCGACGCCGCCCGTTCGGCGTTCCGGACCGCCTGGGACGGCACCGACCCGGTGGACATCGGCGTCGGCGGCTCGATCCCGTTCATCGCCACCTTCCAGGAGATGTTCCCGCGGGCGGCGATCCTGGTGACCGGCGTCGAGGACCCGCACGCCCGGGCGCACGGCCCGAACGAGAGCCTGCACCTCGGCGAGTTCGCCCGGGTCTGCCTGGCCGAGGCGCTGCTGCTGAAGAAGGTCGCCGAGGCGGGCACCGACGGGCGTTAGGTGTCGGAACCGTAACTTCCGGGTCGATGCGGGAGTTTGCGGTGTGTCGGGCGCGGGCTTGTTATAGCCTCTCGAACATGCGTACGAACGAGGTGATGAGCCGGCTCGAAGCCGCCGTCAGCGCTCTGGGGGACGTCGATGTCTCCGCGTGGCCCGAGGACACGCTCAAGGAACAGCTCGGTGAGCTTTCCGCCGCCCTGGTCGCGCTCGACACGGTGCTCTCCCGGGTCGCCGACGAGATCCGCGCCCGTGGGCTCCGCATCGAGGAGCCCGTCTCGGCCTGACCGCCCGGCCCGCGTGACGGCCCGGGCACGGCAATGCCCGGGTGGTGTCGGGGGTGGCTGGCAGGATGGACCTGTGCGGTTCATCGACCTGGCAGCCACCTCCGCCGCCGTCGGCGCCACCCGGGCCCGGCGGGCCAAGGTGGAGCTGCTCGCCGAGGCGCTGCGGTCGCTCGACCCCGACGAGGTCGCGGCCGGATCGGGGTGGCTGGCCGGCGAGCTGCGCCAGCGGCAGACCGGGGTGGGCTGGGCGAGCCTGCGTGACCTGCCGCCCCCGGCGGCCGAGCCGACCCTGACCGTGGCCGCCGTCGACGCGGCCGTCGACGAGATCGCGGCGGTGCGTGGGCCGGGTTCGCAGGCCCGCCGCCGGGCGCTGCTCGGCGCGCTCTATGCCGCCGCCACCGCCGACGAGCAGCGGCTGCTGACCGGCCTGTTCAGCGGCGAGCTGCGGCAGGGCGCCCAGGCGGGGCTGCTCGCCGACGCGGTGGCCCGGGCGGCCGACGTGCCGGTCGCCGCCGTACGCCGGGCTCTGCTGCTCGCCGGCGACCTGCGGGCGGTCGCGGTCGCCGCGCTCGACGGCGGCGCGCCGGCGCTGGCTGCCTTCGGCCTCCAGGTCGGCCGCCCCCTCGCGCCGATGCTGGCCCAGAGCGCGCCCTCGGTGGACGAGGCGCTCGCCGCCACCGGCACGCCCGCCGTGGTCGACGTCAAGCTCGACGGCATCCGGATCCAGGTGCACCGCTCCGGTCACGACATCGCCGTCTTCACCCGCAGCCTCGACGACATCACCGCCCGGGTGCCCGAGGTGGTCGCCGCCGTGCGGGCGCTGCCCGCCCGCGAGCTGGTGCTCGACGGAGAGGCGATCGGGCTCGACGCGACGGGCCGGCCGCTGCCCTTCCAGGAGACGTCGAGCCGCGCGGCGCGGCGCACCACGCCGAGCACCACCGGCCGGGCCCCGGTCGCCCCGGCCGTGCTCGCCGCCGCCGAGTCCACCGGCGAGACGGTGCTGACGCCGTACTTCTTCGACCTGCTGCACCTCGACGGCCACGACCTGATCGACCTGCCCGGCCGGGAGCGCTGGGCCGCGCTCGCCGCCGCGGTCGACCCTCCGCTGCTGGTCGGCCGGATGGAGGTCGACGGCCCGGAGCGGGCCGGCGAGGCGTTCGCCGCCGCGGTCGACGCCGGCCAGGAGGGGGTCGTGGTGAAGGCGCCCGACGCCCCCTACGACGCCGGCCGCCGGGGCGCCGCCTGGGTCAAGGTGAAGCCCCGGCACACCCTCGACCTGGTGGTGCTCGCGGTGGAGTGGGGCAGCGGCCGACGCCAGGGCTGGCTGTCCAACCTGCACCTCGGCGCGCGGGACCCGCGCACCGGCGACTTCGTGATGCTCGGCAAGACGTTCAAGGGCCTGACCGACGAGGTGCTGCGCTGGCAGACCGAGCGGTTCCTCTCCCTCGCCGTCGAGCGCGGCGACTGGGTGGTGCGGGTCCGCCCCGAGCAGGTGGTCGAGATCGCCTTCGACGGGGTGCAGACCAGCTCCCGCTACCCGGGCGGGGTGGCGCTGCGCTTCGCCCGGGTGGTGCGCTACCGCGACGACAAGACGGCGGCCGAGGCCGACACCATCGACGCCGTCCGCGCCATTCACGCAGGGCGGGCCAACGGCTGACCGCCCGGCGGGGGTGTGCCGGGCGGCGCGAGCCGTGGGCGGGTCACATGTTCGACAGCGACCGGGCGTAGTTGACCTGGTTGTTGATGTGCTGCACCTGGGCCTGGTTCGCGACGGGCATCCGGGCCACGTACTGCTGGGCGCCGTTCGACACGGTGACCTGCACGGTGCCGTGGTGCCGGGTCTCCTTGATCAGCAGGAACAGCAGGCTGAAGAAGGTCAGGCAGAAGAAGCCGACGATGGCGCACACCACCGCCCAGGTGGCGGTCTTCTGCTCCTGCTGCCAGTGGTCGACGACGTGCCAGGAGGCGCCGGCGAGCGGCAGCACGCCGGCCGGCGTACGGATCACCGGCGGGCTCACCATGATCTCGCCGATCTGCACCGCCACCGCGCCCTGCGCAGGCGGCGGGTAGCCGGCCGGCAGCGGGCCCGGCTGCCCGGCCGCGGGCGCCATCACCGGCGGGTGCGGTCCCGGCCGGACCAGATCCGTACCGGGCGACACCGCGTAGGGCTGGGCCGGCGGGGCGGAATAGGGCTGGGCCGGCGGGGCGGAGTACTGCGCGGCTGCCGGCGGGGCGGAGTAGGGCTGGGCCGGCGGGGCGGAGTACTGCGCGGCTGCCGGCGGGGCGGAGTAGGGCTGGGCCGGCGGGGCGGAGTACTGCGCGGCTGCCGGCGGGGCGGAGTAGGGCTGGGCCGGCGGGGCGGAGTCCGGGCCCGGGAGCGGCGGTGCGAGGTGGTGCGGCGCTGCCGGCGGCGCCTGGTGGCCGGTCGAGACCGGGGCGGATGCCCAGGGATCGATCGTCGGGTGCGGCTGAGTCGCCGGCTCCGAGGGCGGCAGCGGCATGGTGGGATCAGGGGTCACCGCGAACCCCCACGCAGATTGATCATTGACGGACCCTACAACGGGATCGGCGCGGCCGAGGAATCGCGGATCGTCCGTCCAACGCCGGGACCGGCGCGGCGGACCGCGTCGCTCAGGCGACGCCGTGCGACGCCGGCTCCGCGGCGCGGTCGGTGGGCCGCTCCTGCCCCACGCCCGCCAGCCGGCGGGCCTCCCGGCGGGCCACCCAGCCGTAACCGAAGAGGGTCATCGCGGCGAAGATCCACCACTGCACGACGTAGCCGAAGTTCTGCCAGTTGTTGGCGTGCCCGACCGGCACGTCCTTGAAGGCCGGGTCGGCCGCCGGGGTCTGCTCGTCCAGCAGCAGGTACGCCCCGTGCACCGGGTACGGCAGTTCCTGGGCCAGCCGGGGCACGCCGATCCGCCGGGTCTCCAGCTTGCCGTCGCGCCGGGTGACGCCGACCGAGCCGCTCTCGCTCAGGTGCACCCGGCCCGTCACGGTGACCTCACCGGTGGGGGCGGGCGGCACGTCCGGCTGGACGGTCGCGTCACCGCCCGGGGCCGGCGGGATCCAACCCCGGTCCACCAGCACCGCCGTGCCGTCGGCCAGCACGAGCGGGGTGACCACCTCGAAGCCGACCGTGCGATCCACGGCGCGGCCCCGGACCAGGACGACGTTCGCGGAGTCGTACCGGCCCGTCACGGTGACCTTGGTCCAGGACCTGTCCTCGGCGGGTGCGGGGCCGGCCGTGCCGCTGCCGCCGGTCGGGGCGGGCAGCACGTCGCGCAGCGGGACCGGGTCCATCCGCAGGCCGGCGTCGATCCGTTCGTTGATCGCCGTACGCCCGTGGTAGCGGTCCAGCTGCCAGTTGCCGAGCAGCACCATCACCGCCGCGGCGACCAGGGCCAGCGCGAGGATGCCCAGCCAGCGCGGCGTCAGCAGGAACCGGTACACGACCACGAGGCTACCCCTGTGCTCCGGGCCACCGACCTCGGTGGCCCCGATCCGCGCCGGCCACCGACCTCGGCGTCCCCGATCCGTGCCGGGTCACCGGTCTCGGCGGCCCGATCCGCCCCCGGCGCCGCGCGCCCGACAGGTCCGCTCAGCGGCGGCCACCCGCCGCCCGCGTCGGCTATCGTCACGCGGGCGGACCGCGCGGTCGGCCCGCCGCAGGGTTCCCCCGCCGCCCCGCAGGGAGTCGATGATGACCGTCGTGCCGCGCCTGGTGCTCAGCGCGCCGTCCTCCGGCCACGGCAAGAACACGTTGGCGATCGGGCTGCTCGCGGCGCTCGCCGACCGCGGCGTCAACGTCGCCGGGTTCAAGATCGGCCCGGACCACGTCGACGCCGCGTACCTCGGGCTGGCCGCGGGCCGCCCCGGTCGCACCCTCGACCCCCGGCTGGTCGGAGCCGACCGGATCGCCCCGCTGGTCGCCCACGGGGCGTCGGGCGCCGGGCTCGCGCTGGTGCAGGGCAGCATGGGGCTGTACGACAGCCTCGCCGGCCGTCCGGAGAGCGAGTCGACGGCCGCCGTGGCGACCGCGCTGCGCAGCCCCGTCGTGCTGGTGGTCGACGTCGCCGCGATGGGGCAGTCGGTGGCCGCCCTGGTGCACGGCTTCCGGGCGTACGACGAGCAGCTCTGGCTCGGCGGGGTGGTCCTCAACCGGGTGGCCTCGGCGCGGCACGAGGAGCTGCTGCGCGCGGCGCTCGACGACATCGGCGTACCGGTCTACGGGGTGCTGCGCCGCCACGACCTGCCGGCGGTGCTGCCGTCGCGCCGGCACGGGGCGGTCCCCGCGCTCGCCCGCACCGGTGAGGCCACCGGCGCCGTCCGCCGGCTCGGCGAGGCGGTCGCCGCCACGGTCGACCTGGACCGGCTGCTGGGGCTGGCCCGCTCCGCCCCGCCCCTGCCGATGCCGCCGTGGTCGCCCGAGGTCGACCGGCCCGCCGCCGGCCCGCGCCCGGTCGTCGCGGTCGCCGGGGCGGCGGGCGGCAGCTACGGCCACGCCGAGGCCACGGAGCTGCTCCGGGCGGCCGGCGCGGAGGTGGTGGCGGTCGACCCGCTGCACGACGAGGCGCTGCCCGCCGGTGCCGCCGCGCTGGTCGTCGGCGGCGGGCTTCCCGAGTCGTACGCCGAGCAGCTCTCCGCCAACCGCCGGCTCTGCATCGCGGTCGCCGAGCTGGCCCGCACCGGGCGGCCGGTCGTCGCCGAGGGCGCCGGCCTGCTCTGGCTGGCCCGGGAGCTGGACGGGCTGCCCATGTGCGGGGTGCTCGACGCGGTCGGGACCAGCCGGGACGGCCTGGTCGTCGGCTACCGGGAGGCGACCGCGCTGACCGACAGCGTGGTGGCGCCGGCGGGCACGGTGGTGACCGGGCACAAGGAGCACCGTGCCGTGCTCACCCCGCGCGCCGGGGCACGGGCGGCCTGGAGTTGGGACGGCGGGGCGCCCGAGGGCTTCGTCTGGCGGGGCGTGCACGCCTCGCAGCTCACCGTGCACTGGTCGGCGTACCCGCAGCTCGCCGCCCGGCTGGTCGACGCGGCGGCGGAGGCGGCGGCCGACCCCGCGACCGCCCGGCCCGGCGGGGTGCCCGCGTGATCGGCCAGGTGGCGGTGCGCCGATTCCCGGCGCTGACGGTCTCCACGCCCCGCACCGAGGTACGCGCGCTGACCGCCGCCGACGCGAAGGCCGCCGACGAGGTCTTCGCCGACCGGCAGACCCAGCGGTGGCTGCCGCTGGTCGACACGTCCGGCCAGATCGACGGGCTGGCCTGGTGCACCGACCTGGCCCGGCAGCGGCGCGACAGCGGCGACGGCGACCACTACGCGGTGGTGCGCCGCGAGGACGACCGGGTGGTCGGCTGCCTGTGGACCCGGCGCACCGACTGGGGCGCCCGGTGCACCGAGGTCTCCTATGCGATGGCGGCACACGCGCGGGGCTTCGGGCTGGCCGCCGAGGCGGTCGACGCGCTCGCCATCGCGCTGATCCTCGAACACGGCTTCCAGCGCGTCGAGCTGCGCGTCGCCCCCGGCAACCTGGCCTCCCGCCGGGTCGCCGAGAAGGCCGGCTTCAGCTACGAGGGCCTGCTGCGCAACGCCGGCTTCGTCCGGGGCGGCCGGGTCGACCTGGAGGTCTGGTCCTTCGTCGCCGCCGACCTCCGCTGACCCGCCCGACCCCGCCCTGCCGACGGCGGGGCGGCCGGCGGTGGTCAGCCGACGATGCGGTCCGAGGGCGGGGTGAACTGGCGGGTGGGCTGCCCCTTGAGCGCGTCGCGGAGGGTCTCCGCGACCGCGGCGATCGGGATCTGGGACTGGCCGTCGCCGACCGCGTTGAACGGGTTGTCCGGGTCGGAGATGAAGCTCGCCGCCGCCAGCTCCGGGGTGTAGCCGACGAACCAGGCCGACCGGGTGCTGTCGGTGGTGCCCGTCTTGCCCGCGACCGGCCGGCCGACCGTGCCCCGCACGCTGTCCGCCGTCGACCAGCCGCCGCAGCTCCCGCGGGCCGGGGTGTCGCCGGTCGGGCAGCGGGCGGCGTCGGTGGCGGCCCGGGCCGCGTCGGCGTTCACCACCTGCCGGCAGCGCGGCTTGGCGACCTCGCGTTCGATCCCGGAGGCGGTCTTCCAGGTGGTCGGCGTGCCGTCCCGGTTGTAGATCGCCTGCACGGGGATCGCCTCGCAGTACCGGCCGTCCGCGGCGATCGCGGCGTACGCGTTCGCCATCTCCAGCGGGGTGGCGTCGGAGACGCCCAGGGTGAACGCGCCCCACGTCTTCGCCTTGGCCGGGGACGCGTGCTCCCGGTCGACGTCGGTGCGCCAGCGCAGCCCGAGCTGCTCGGCGAGGCGGACCGCCTTGTCGGCGCCGACCTGCTCCTCCAGCCACACGAAGTACGTGTTCACGGACTTGCCGAAGCCGGACCACATGGTCTGGTTACCGGACATCGCGCCGCTGGCGTTGGACGGCGCCCAGCCGTTGTAGACCTCGGAGCGGTACCGGTACGGGGCGTTGAACGAGGTGGACAGCGGCATGCCCGCGTTCAGCGCGGCCAGCATCGGGAACATCTTGAACGTCGAACCGGCCTGGTAGCCCGGCAGGTCGCCGCCGCCGAGCAGGGGCGCCACCGTGTTGGGGTAGTTCGCCTTGACCTTCGGCCCGGCCTCCGGGTTGGAGCTGGGCGGGTTCTCGTCCAGCTTCAATGAGTACGTCCGGTTCACCGCCATCGCCTTCACCCGTCCGGTTCCGGGCTCGGCGACCACGATGCCGTTGGCGAACGGGCTGCCGGTGTTCTCCTTGCTGCCGACGTTCTGCTCGGCGGCCGCCTGGATCTTCGGATCCATGCTGAGCACGATCCGGTAGCCGCCCCGGCGCAGCTTGTCCATCCGTTCCAGCCGGTTGTCCCCGAACGCGGGCTGCGCGCTCCACCAGTTCTTCAGGTAGTCGCAGGCGAAGCCCCAGCTGTTCCACTTCTCCGGCACCGACGCGCAGTCGTTCGGCGGGTAGGTCAGCTTCAGCCGGATCGGCTCGGTCTTGGCCTGCGCCACGTCGTCGCGCGAGAGGTAGCCGAGCTGGCTCATCCGGTCCAGCACGTAGTTGCGCCGGCCGGTGGCGTCCTTCTGGTCCGAGGTGGCCGGGTCGTACTCGGACGGGGACTTGACCAGCCCGGCGAGGGTGGCCGCCTCGACCGGCGTGAGGTCCTTCGGGGGCTTGGAGAAGAAGATCTCGCTGGCCGCGTAGATGCCGTACGCCCGGTGCCCGAAGTAGGCGGAGTTGAGGTAGCGCTCGAGGATCTGCTCCTTGCTCAGCTCCTTCTCCAGGTCCAGCGCCATCCGCATCTCCCGGACCTTGCGCAGGCTGGTCTGCTGGGTGGCCTCCTGCACCTCCTTCGGCGTCTTCGCGCTGTCGCGCAGCGCCATCCGGACGTACTGCATGGTGAGGGTGGAGGCACCCTGGGAGACGCCGCTGGAGCGGGCGTTGGCCACGAAGGCGCGGGCGACGCCCTTCGGGTCGACGCCCCGGTGCTGGTAGAAGCGGTTGTCCTCGGCGGCGACGATCGCCTGCTGCATGTTCGGCGAGATGTCCGCCAGTTTCGTGTACTGCCGGTACTCCTCGTAGAACATCGTCAGCACCGTCTTGCCGTCGGGCGCGTAGAGGTACGACGTCTCGGCCGGCAGCGCGGTGGTGAGGATCTTGGTCTTGTGCTCCATGGCGTGCGCCGTGACCTTCGCGCCGAGGCCGGTGGCGGCGGCCACCGGGTACGCCACGGCGGCGACCACGATGCCGGCGATCAGCCCGGCGCGGAGGAGGGGAACGAGACGACCAGCGGCAGCAAGGGGTCGGTTGCTCACAGGGCCAAGTTATGACAATTCCGATTCGTGCCTGAGAAATATTCATAAACGCCCGTGTGGTGACGCGTCCCACGCCGGGATCCGCTGTCCCGTGCGCCGCCTTCCCGGCAGGATCGCGGACATGCATGGTCAGCCGACCGTTACCCACCCCGCCGCGGGGCCCGGACCCGACCCCGCGGGGCCCGGACCCGACCCCGCGGGGCCCGCACCCGACCCCGCGGGAAACGAGCCCGACCTCACCCACCACGGGGACGCCGAGGTGGGCGACGGGCTGGTCGACCTCGCCGTCAACGTGCGGCGGGACGCCATGCCGGACTGGCTGGCCGACCCGATCACCGCCGCCCTCGGCGACCTCGCCGCGTACCCCGACCCGGGGCCGGCGCGGGCCGCCGTCGCCGCCCGGCACGGGCGCCCGCCGGCCGAGGTGCTGCTGACCGCGGGCGCGGCTGAGGGCTTCGTGCTGCTGGCCCGGGCGCTGCGGGGCGTACGCCGGCCGGTGGTGGTGCACCCGCAGTTCACCGAGCCGGAGGCGGCGCTGCGCGCGGCCGGGCACCAGGTGGAGCGGGTGCTGCTCGACGCGGGCGACGACTTCCGGCTCGACGCGGCCCGGGTGCCCGCCGACGCCGACCTCGTCATGATCGGCAACCCGACCAACCCCACCTCCGTCCTGCACCCCGCCGCCGACCTGGCCGCGCTGGCCCGGCCCGGACGGGTGCTGGTGGTCGACGAGGCGTTCGCCGATACCACGGTCGCGGCGGGGGTGGCCGGCGAACCGGAGTCCCTGGCCGCCCGCCGGGACCTGCCCGGCCTGGTGGTGGTCCGCAGCCTCACCAAGACCTGGGGACTGGCCGGCCTGCGGATCGGCTACCTGCTCGGCGAGGCCGCGCTGCTGGAGCGGCTGGCCGCCGCCCAGCCGCTGTGGGCCGTCTCCACCCCGGCCCTGGCCGCCGCGTCGGCCTGTGCCACGCCCGTCGCGGTCGAGGCCGAGCGCGCCATCGCCGCCCGGCTCGCCGCCGACCGCGCGCACCTGGTCGCCCGCCTGTCGGCCCTGCCCGGCGTACGCGTCGCCGGCCGGCCCACCAGCGCGTTCGTGCTCGTGCACCTGCCCGGGGCCGCCGAGGTGCGGGCCGCCCTGCGGCAGCGCGGCTGGGCGGTGCGCCGGGGCGACACGTTCCCCGGTCTCGGGCCGGACTGGCTGCGGATCGCCGTACGCGACCCGGCCACCACCGACGCGTTCACCGAGGTGCTGGCGGAGATCCTGGAGGCATGATGCTGGAGACCACGATCGCGGCGATCCGGCCGCCGGACGAGCCGGCGATGGCCGCCGCCCGGGAGTTGCAGGGGCGCCTGACCAAGCCGGCCGGCTCGCTCGGCGCCCTGGAGGAGCTCTCCGTACGCCTCGCCGGCCTGGCCGGGCACTGCCCGCCGCCGCTGCCGGAGCCGGCCGCGGTCGCGATCTTCGCCGGCGACCACGGCGTGCACGCCCAGGGGGTGACCCCCTGGCCGCAGGAGGTCACCGCGCAGATGATCGGGAACTTCCTGGCCGGCGGGGCGGTGGTCAACGCGTTCGCCCGGCAGGCCGGCGCCTCCGTCACCGTGGTCGACGTCGGCGTGGCCACCCCGCTGCCGGTCCCCGACGCGCCGACGGCGGACCCCGCCGGGGCGGGCGCCACCGGAGCGGGCGCCACCGGGGCGGGCGCCACCGGAGCGGGCGCCACTGGAGCCGCGCCGGCCTGGGACGTGCCCCGGCTGGTCGCGGCGAACGTCCGACCCGGCACCCGGGACCTGGCGGTCACGGCGGCGCTCACCCGGGACGAGGCCCGGGCGGCGGTGGAGACCGGCATCCGGGTGGCCGGCGAGCTGGTCGACGCGGGCGCGGGCATCCTGCTCACCGGGGACATGGGCATCGGCAACACGACGCCGGCCGCCGCCCTGATCGCCGCGTTCGCCGGCATCGACCCGGCGGAGACGACCGGCCGGGGCACCGGGGTCGACGACCCCACGTACGCCCGCAAGGTGGACGTGGTGCGCGCCGCGCTGCGCCGGCACGCCCCCGACCCGGCCGACCCGCTGGGCGTGCTGGCCGCCGTCGGTGGCCTGGAGCACGCCGCCCTGGCCGGACTGATCCTGGGCGCCGCCGCCCGACGGACCCCGGTCCTGCTGGACGGGGTCATCGCGGTCTCCGCGGCCCTCGCCGCGGCGGCCCTCGCCCCGCACGCCGTGGCCGCCATGGTGGCCGGGCACCGCTCCGCCGAGCCGGGCGCCACCGTCGCGCTGCGCCGGCTGGGGCTGGAGCCGCTGATCGACCTGGGCCTGCGCCTCGGCGAGGGCACCGGCGCGCTGCTCGCGCTGCCGGTGGTCACCGGCGCGGTCCGGGTGCTGCACGAGGTCGCCACCTTCGACTCGGCGGGAGTGGCCGAGAAGTGAGCAGGCGAACCATCCGGCTCGGTGGCGTGGCGCCTCGCGCCGGGGAGCGGAGCGAGGAGGCGGCGTGAGCGGCAACCCGTACCCCCTGGGCCTGCGGCTCGCCGGCCGGCGGGTGGTCGTGGTGGGTGGGGGAACGGTGGCCACCCGCCGCGTGCCCGCCCTGCTCGACGCCGGCGCGGACGTCTTCCTCGTCGCGCCGGAGCTGACCCCGGCGCTGCGGTCGCACGTCGACGCCGGACGGCTGCACTGGGCGCCGCGCCGGTTCGCCCCCGACGACCTGGACGGCGCGTGGCTGGTCCAGGTCGCGGTCGACGACCCGCTCGCCGCCGCGTCGGTCAGCGCCGCCGCCGCCGAGCGCCGCATCTTCTGCGTACGCGCCGACGACCGGGCCGCCGCCACCGCCTGGACCCCGGCGGTGACCCGGCACGGGCCGGTGACCGTGGCGGTGCTCGGCGGCGGCGACCCGCGCCGGGCGATGGCCGTCCGCGACGCGGTCCGCGACCTGCTGGATGTAAGGAAGGGCCCCCCACTAACGCCTGCGGTAGAGGAAGGGACCCTTCCTTACATCCGGCCTGGGCGGGTGGCGCTCGTCGGGGCCGGGCCCGGCGACCCGGAGCTGATCACCGTGAAGGGTTGGCGGCTGCTCACCGAGGCGGACGTGGTGGTCGCCGACCGGCTGGTGCCGGGGTTGCTCCTCGACGAGCTGCGCGCCGACGTGGAACTCGTGGACGCCTCGAAGATCCCGTACGGGCCGTCCCGGGCCCAGGAGGAGATCAACCGGATCCTGGTGGACCGGGCGCTGGCCGGGAAGTTCGTGGTGCGGCTCAAGGGCGGCGACCCGTACGTCTTCGGCCGGGGCGGCGAGGAGCTGCTGGCCTGCGCGGCGGCGGGCGTGCCGGTGACGGTGGTGCCCGGCGTGACCAGCTCCGTCGCGGCACCGGCCGCGGCCGGCATCCCGGTGACCCACCGGGCGGTGGCCCACGAGTTCACGGTGGTCTCCGGGCACGTCGCACCCGACTCGCCGGCCTCCCTGGTCCGCTGGGACGCGCTGGCCGGGCTGCGCGGCACGCTGGTCGTCCTGATGGGGCTGAAGAACCTCGCCGCGATCACCGCGACGCTGGTCGCGCACGGCCGCCCGGCCGAGACGCCGGCCGCGGTGGTGCAGGAGGCGACGACCGGCTCGCAGCGGGTGCTCCGCTCCACGCTCGGCGCGGTGGCCGCCGACGTGGTCGCCGCCGACCTCCGGCCGCCGGCCGTGGTGGTGCTCGGGGATGTGGTCTCGGCCCTCGCCGGGGCTGAGCATGAGGGATCTCCGGGGAGCCCGCTCGCTCCGGGCGGTCAGGCTTGATCCCTCCGCGAGCGGGCTTCCCGGACATCCCCGGTGGGCATCGTCCGTGGGTGGCTCGGGTCGGTTCGGATCGGGTCTGATCTCGTGGGATGAACGACGGCGGCCGGAGACGTAGTCTCCGGCCGCCGTTTTTGCTGGTCAGGTCACTGCTTGAGCATGTTGTCCAGCAGCAGGGCGCAGCGGATCAGGCCGAGGTGGCTGTACGCCTGCGGGTGGTTGCCGAGCCCGCGCTCGGCCAGCGGGTCGTACTGCTCGGGGAGCAGGCCGGTCGGGCCGGCGGTGTCCACCATCTGCGCGAACAGCTCCTCGGCGTCGGTACGCCGCCCGGTGCGCAGGTACGCCTCGATCAGCCACGCGGTGCAGATGTGGAAGCCGCCCTCGCGCCCCGGCAGGCCGTCGTCCCAGTGGTAGCGGTAGACGACCGGGCCGCTACGCAGGTCCGCCTCGATCCGCAGCACCGTGGAGAGGAAGCGCGGGTCGTCGCCGGGGAGCAGGCCGGACAGCCCGATCCACAGCGACGAGGCGTCCATGTCCTCGTCCCCGTACGCCACGCTGTACGCCTCGACGGTCTCGTGCCAGCCGTACTCCAGCACGTTGGCGCCGATCCGGTCGCGCAGCTCCACCCACTCCGGCCGGTCCTCGCCGCCGTGCTGGCGGACGACGTGCAACGCCCGGTCGACGGTCATCCAGCACATGACCTTGGAGAAGATGTGGTGCCGCGGGGGGAGGCGGGCCTCCCAGATGCCGTGGTCGGGCTCGTGCCAGCGGCGGCGGACCGCCTCGACCATGTTCTCCAGCACCCGCCACTCGTCCTCGCGGACCGAGCCCCGGGCGTCGGCGACGGCGGCGATCAGGTCCGCGATCGGGCCGAAGACGTCGAGCTGGAGCTGGTGGTTGGCGAGGTTGCCGACGCGGACCGGCCGGGAGCCGGCGTAGCCGGGCAACGTGTCGATGACCGCCTCGGCGCCCAGCTCGTAGCCGTCCACGGTGTAGAGCGGGTGCAGCCGCTCCGGGTGCCCGCCGGTGCGCTCGATGCACCCGTCGACCCAGCGCAGCAGCGCCTCGGCCTCCTCGATCGAGCCCAGGTCGACCAGCGCCCGCGCGGTCATCGCCGCGTCCCGCAGCCAGCAGTAGCGGTAGTCCCAGTTGCGGACGCCGCCCAGCTCCTCGGGCAGCGAGGTGGTCGCGGCGGCGAGGATCGAGCCGGTGGCCTCGTGGCAGAGCCCCCGCAGGGTCAGCGCGCTGCGGGCCACCATGTCCCGCGCGGTGCTGGGCAGCCGGAGCGAGGCGACCCAGTCCTTCCACGGCTGCTCCGCGAGGGCCTGCCGCTCGTGGACCGGCAGCCGGTGGTGTTCCAGGCTGTGCGTGGCGAAGCGCAGCTCCAGCACGACCTGCCCGCCGGCGGCGGAGAGGTCGACGACCGCCTTGGCGGTCTCGTAGTTGCCGCCGTCGCCGCTGACCTGCCACTCGACCCCGGGGGAGTAGAGCGCGACCGGCTCGTTGGAGCCGAGCACCAGCAGGCCGTCGCCGAGCGGCTGCAACTGCACCGCGACCTGGCCGAACTCGGGTCGGGGCGCGAACTCCAGCCGGACCCGGCCGGAGCCGGTGAGCACCCGGACGAGGGTCGAGTCGCCGGTGATGACGGCCGGGCCGTCGGGCGTGGTCTCGGTGGCCGGCTTGTCCAGCCAGTCGGTGACGGTCAGGCCCGACCACCGGGTCTCGACGGTCATCGTGCCCGAGCGGTAGCGCTGGCCGAGCGGGATGCCCCCGCGCTCCGGGGCGACGCTGAAGTGCCCGGCGGGGCTGCCGCCGACCAGGTCGGCGAAGATCGCCGCCGAGTCTGGCTTGGGGTGGCAGAGCCAGGTGATCTTGGCCTCGGGGGTGAGCAGCGCCACGGTGCGGCCGTTGGCCAGCATCGAGTGCCGCTCGATCGGCACCGCCCGCTCGCCGAAGAGCCAGTGCCGGCGGGTCTCCAGCAGCAGGCCGAGGGCCCGGGCGGCCTCGATCGGGTCGGCCACCCGGTAGTCGGCCTCGGTGTCGCCAGGGCCGATCTTGATGCCGACGTCCGGCCCGTGCAGGTTGCCGAAGGCGTTCTCGTCGGTGACGTCGTCGCCGATGAAGAGCACCGCGCTGGCGGAGAGCTGGGTGCGCAGCTGGTCGACGGCCGTGCCCTTGTGGGTGGCGACCACCGACAGCTCGATGACCTCCTTGCCCTGGGTGACGGTGACGTCCGCCCAGGTGGCGGGGCCGGTGCGGACCGCCTCGATGGCGGCGGCGGCGACCTGCGGGTCGACCCCGCGGGTGTGCACCGCGACGCTCGCCGGCTTGCGCTCCAGCCGGATGCCCGGGTGCGCCGTGGCGATCTCGCGCAGCGCGTCGCGCAGCCGGGTGCGCACGGCGATCAGCTCGGGGGAGAGCCGCTCGACGAAGCCGATGTCGAACTCGGAGCCGTGGCTGCCGACCAGGTGCACCTCGCTGGGCAGCCGGGAGAGCGCGGCCAGGTCGCGCAGGGCCCGCCCGGAGACCACCGCCACGGTGGTCTGGGGCAGGGCGGCCAGCGCCCGGACGGCCGCCACCGACTCCGGCAGCGGGACGGCCTTGCTCGGGTCCTCCACGATCGGCGCCAGGGTGCCGTCGTAGTCGCAGGCGATCAGGAGCTGCGGCACCCGGGCGATCCGGCCGATGGCGGCGCGCAGTTCCGGGTCCATCGTGCCCGCCGCGGGCGTGACGATGTCGCTGGCGGCGTTCACGCTTCCTCCGCCTCGGGCACACCGAGCTCGGTGAGGAAGGACTTGGCCCAGTGCCCCACGTCGTGGGCGCGTAGATGGCGTTGCATAGTCCGCATTCTGCGGCGGGCCTCCGGCTTCTCGACATGCACGGCCCGCAGCAGGGCGTCCTTGACCGCGTCGGGGTCGTGCGGGTTGCACAGGAACGCCTGACGCAGCTCGGTGGCCGCGCCGGCGAACTCACTGAGCACGAGCGCACCGCCCTGGTCGGCGCGTGATGCGACGTACTCCTTGGCCACCAGATTCATTCCGTCCCGGAGCGGGGTCACCATCATCACGTCGGCAGCGGCGTACATCGCGGCCAGTTCAGTGCGACTGTACGACTGATGCAGATAATGCACCGCCGGCACGCCGACCCTGCCGAATTCGCCATTAATCCGACCAACTTCCCGCTCCACCTTGACGCGAAGCGCCTGGTAGTGCTCGACCCGCTCGCGGCTGGGCGTGGCCACCTGCACCATAACCGCGTCCGGGACTGTCAACTTTCCGTCAGCGAGCAACTCGCGGAAGGCCTTGAGCCGCAACTCGATGCCCTTGGTGTAGTCGAGCCGGTCGACGCCCAGGATGATCGTCTTCGGGTTGCCCAGCTCCTCGCGGATCTCCTTCGCACGGGCCTGGATCGCCGGGTCGGCGGCCAGCCGCTCCATCTCCTTGGTGTCGATCGAGATGGGGAACGCGCCGGCCTTCACCTGGCGGCCGTCGACCTGGATCATCTGGCCCTCGTAGCGCAGCCCGAGCAGGTGCCGGGCCAGCCGGACGAAGTTCTGCGCGGCGAGCCGCTGCTGGAACCCGACCAGGTCCGCGCCGAGCAGGCCGCGCAGAATCTCGGTGCGGAACGGCATCTGCATGAACAGCTCGATCGGCGGGAACGGGATGTGCAGGAAGAAGCCGATCCGCAGGTCGGGCCGCAGCTCGCGGAGCATCGCCGGGACGAGCTGGAGCTGGTAGTCCTGGACCCAGACCGTCGCCCCCTCGGCCGCGACCTCCGCCGCGGCCTCCGCGAAGCGGGCGTTGACCAGGCGGTACGCCTCGCGCCAGCGGCGCTTGTAGGCCGGCGTCTCCACCGCGTCGTGGTAAAGGGGCCAGATCGTCGCGTTGGACTGGCCCTCGTAGTAGCGCTCCAACTCCTCCGCGCTCAGCGGCACCGGGTGCAGCCGGATGCCCTCCAGGTCGAAGGGCTCGGGGGCGGCGCCGGTGCCGCCGGCCCAGCCGACCCAGGTGCCCTGGTGCTCGGCGAGGACGGGGTGCAGCGCGGTCACCAACCCCCCGGGGCTGCGGCGCCACTGCCGTCCCTCGGGTGTGCTCACCTCGTCGACCGGTAGCCGGTTCGCCACTACGACAAAGGAGCTGCGGACGGTCACGTTCGGCCACCTCCGGGTGCTGACGGGTCAACCGCGAATGAGCGTACTGAGCCTAGCTGCGGCGTCTGGGGCCCCGTGCCGGAGTCACCTACCCGGTCCACGTCGGCGCAACCCCGTACGTGATCTTGTCGACAGGGCTGGTCGCCTGCGGCGGCGACGCGGCGCGCCCGGCCGGCCGGGCGGGGTGATGTGGGCGCGGCGGCGCGTACCTGTCAGGATTGACGGCGGCGTGCGTGCGGCCGGCCAGCGGCCGGCGGCGGACGGAAGTCGCAGCCCGCGCCCGCCGGCCCCCAGTCGCAACCTACGGAGGTAGCCCGCACCGTGGCCCAGTTCATCTACGTCCTGGAAAAGGCGCGCAAGGCGCACGGCGACAAGGTCGTGCTCGACAACGTGACGCTGAACTTCCTGCCGGGGGCCAAGATCGGTGTGGTCGGTCCGAACGGCGCCGGAAAGTCCAGCCTCCTCAAGATCATGGCAGGGTGGGACCGGCCGAGCAACGGTGAGGCCCGGCTGATGCCCGGCTACACCGTGGGCATGCTGGCCCAGGAGCCGCCGCTCAACGACACCAAGACCGTCCTCGGCAACGTCGAGGAGGCGGTCGCCGAGACCAAGGCCAAGCTGGAGCGGTTCAACGCCATCGCCGAGCAGATGGCGACCGACTACTCCGACGAGCTGATGGAGGAGATGGGCAAGCTCCAGGAGGAGCTGGACAACGCCGACGCGTGGGACATCGACTCCAAGCTCGAGCTGGCCATGGACGCGCTGCGCTGCCCGCCGCCGGACGCCGACGTCACCAAGCTCTCCGGTGGCGAGCGCCGCCGGGTCGCCCTCTGCAAGCTGCTGCTGGAGGCGCCCGACCTGCTGCTGCTCGACGAGCCCACCAACCACCTCGACGCGGAGAGCGTGCAGTGGCTGGAGCAGCACCTGGCCAAGTACGCCGGCACCGTCATCGCCATCACCCACGACCGGTACTTCCTCGACAACGTGGCCGGCTGGATCCTGGAGCTGGACCGCGGCCGGGCCATCGGCTACGAGGGCAACTACTCCACCTACCTGGAGAAGAAGGCCGCCCGGATGGCCGTCGAGGGGCGCCGCGACGCCAAGATGAAGAAGCGGCTCGACGAGGAGCTGGAGTGGGTCCGCTCCAACGCCAAGGCCCGCCAGACCAAGTCCAAGGCCCGCCTCGAGCGGTACGAGGAGATGGCGACGGCGGCGGAGAACACCCGCAAGCTGGACTTCGAGGAGATCCAGATCCCGCCGGGCCCGCGCCTGGGCAACACGGTCATCGAGGCGCACAACCTGACCAAGGCCTTCGGCGACCGGGTGCTGATCGACAACCTGTCGTTCTCGCTGCCGCGCAACGGCATCGTCGGCATCATCGGCCCGAACGGCGTCGGCAAGACCACCCTCTTCAAGACCATCGTCGGGCTGGAGCAGCCGACCGGCGGCTCGGTCCGGGTCGGCGAGACCGTCTCGCTGTCGTACGTCGACCAGAGCCGGGCGGGCCTGGCCGGCGACAAGACGGTCTGGGAGACCGTCTCCGACGGGCTGGACCACCTCCTGGTGGGCAAGGTCGAGATGCCGTCCCGGGCGTACATCGCGGCGTTCGGGTTCAAGGGGCCGGACCAGCAGAAGCCGACCAAGGTGCTCTCCGGCGGCGAGCGCAACCGGCTCAACCTGGCGCTGACGCTGAAGATCGGCGGCAACGTCATCCTGCTCGACGAGCCGACCAACGACCTCGACGTCGAGACGCTCGGCAGCCTGGAGAACGCGCTGCTGGAGTTCCCCGGCTGCGCCGTGGTCATCTCCCACGACCGGATGTTCCTCGACCGGGTCGCCACGCACATCCTGGCCTGGGAGGGCGACGACCAGAACCCGGCCAAGTGGTTCTGGTTCGAGGGCAACTTCGATGCGTACGAGAAGAACAAGATCGACCGGCTCGGCGCCGAGGCGGCCCGCCCGCACCGGGTGACCTACCGCAAGCTGACCCGCGACTGACGTGGCTGACCGATTCGTCTACCACTGCACCCTGCGGTGGTCGGACCTGGACGCGTACGGGCACGTCAACAACTCGCGCTTCCTCACCCTCTACGAGGAGGCGCGGGTGGCGTTGATGTTCGCCGGCGGCCGGGCGTGGGGCGTGGGCTCGCTCGCCGACGGGGTCGTGATCCGTCGGCACGAGGTCGACTACCTGCGCCCGGTCGACTACGCCCTCGGCCGGGCCACCGCCGAGGCGGCTCCGACGGTGCGCATCGAGCTGTGGGTGGAGGAGATCCGGGCCGCGTCCTTCACGGTCGCCTACGAGCTGTACGACGGCGACGTGCTGGCCAGCCGGGCCCGCTCCGTGCTGGTGCCGTTCGACCTGACCCGGCAGACGCCCCGGCGGGTCAGCCCGGAGGAGCGCGAGTTCCTGCTCTCGTACGCGCCGCGGCTCGGGCCGGCGTGACGGGGACCGGGGGACCGGCCCCCACACCGGCGGGCACGGCCGGCGGCGGGCACGGGATCGTGGACGCGGCCGACGCGGGGGCCTTCCTCGCCCGCCTGGTGCGGCTGGACCGGGATGCGCCGGTGCGGCTGCGGCCGATCGGTGTGGCGGGGCGTACGGCCCTCTGGGGGCACCTGCCGTGGGGGGTGCTGGTCGTCCGTACCGTGGCCGGCGACGGCCCCGGCGACGTCACCGTCGGGGCCGGCGAGCTGCTCGCCGAGCTGGCGGCCGGCGGCGGGGCCCTGCCCCGGCGCCGGGACGAGCGGTGGCGCTGGCCGCTGCCGCCCCCGGCCAGCCGACGGGTGGAGACGCTGCCGGCGGGGGAGCTGCGGCGGATCGCCGCGGCGGCGGCGGGCACCCTGCGCGACGCCGCCGCGCACGGCGTGGCCGGCCGGGCGGTCGGCCAGCGGGCGCTGCGCGACGCGCTGCTCGACCACGTGCCGGTGGTGGTCACCCCCGACGACCCGCCCGGCGAGCCGGTCGAGGTGACCCAGCGGATGGTCCAGGGGTTGGTCCGGATGGGCTTCCTGGGCGCCGCCGGGGAGGCTGCCGGCGCTGCCGGCGCGGGCGACGTCCAGGTGCGCACGGTCGGCCGTTGGGTCGGACTCGTGGGACCTTATGGAGCGATCTGGTCGCAGAAGGCTACGGATCTTGCCGTGCGGCCCCTCTGAGGTCATCCGTTCGGACGACCCATGGTCATTCTTCTGTCCTGGGGCTGTCGTTGGGGGGGTGCTTCAACCCGGCTGTCCGGGTACCGTCCATCCTCGGATCCAACGCACCGTAGGCGGCTGGATCCGCTGGGGAGTGAGGTGCGCGAACGATGCCGTGGTGGTCATGGCGCCCCGGTCCCGCCAACGGCGGCGGCGATCCGGACAGTCGGAGCGGGATCACAGTGGAGGGCACCGTCCGGGTCGGACCACCGGCCCCCCGTCAGCCGGGAGACGACTGCCCGGCGGCCGAGCGGCCCGTGATGGCGGACATGCCGGCCACCGTCGAGCCGGTCACCCTGCGCCGCGTCTGCGACGCGCTCGACCTGCTCGACGTGCGCTACCTGGCCGACGGCGACGGGAACCTGCTGGCCATGTGGGAGCGGCACGCGGTGCTGGTCACCCTGGAGGGTCCCGAGGACGAGATCCTGGTGATGCGGGCCCGTCCACACGCGACGGTGCCGCCCGACTGGGCCGACCGGGCCTACCGGGTGGTCAACGAGTGGAACCACACCCGCCGCTTCTGCAAGGCCTACATCGGCGACCCGACGGAGCGCGGGCAGTTGCCGATCTACGCGGAGCTGCAGGTGCCGTTCGGCGCCGGGACGCACGACGCGCTCCTGGTCGAGATGCTCGACTGTGGCGCGGCGGTCGCCACCAGCTTCGTCGACTGGCTGCACGACGAGGGCGCCCTGCTCTGAGCCGAGGTCGCCCTCCTCCCAGCCGAGGCGGCCGTGCGCCGAGCCGAGGCGGCCCGGCTGACGCGGCTCGCCCCGAGTCGGCGCCCGCCCCGGCGCGCGGTCAGGCGGGCCCGGTCGGGTCCTCCATCATGTTGACCATGAAATACGCGGCCCGCTCCAGGTAGTCCCAGAGCGCGGTGGCGATCTCCGGCGGCAGGTCGAGCCGGTCGACGGCGTGGCGCATGTGCAGCAGCCACGCGTCCCGCTCGGCGGCGCCGATCCGGAACGGCGCGTGGCGCATCCGCAGCCGGGGGTGCCCGCGCTGGGCGGAGTACGTGTGCGGGCCGCCCCAGTACTGCATGAGGAACAGGGCCAGTCGGTCCGCGGCGGGGCCGAGGTCCTCCTCGGGATACATGGGGCGCAGCAGGGGGTCGGTGGCGACCCCGGCGTAGAACTCGTCCACCAGCTTGCGGAAGGTGGGCTCGCCGCCCACCGCCTCGAAGAGGGTCATCGACGCGCCGGGACGGTCGGACTCACCTGCGGCATTCACCGTTCCATCCTGCCAGGTGCCATCCGGGGGGTCGGAGGGTGGCGGGCTGTGCGTCAGCTCACCGCGTGCCGCTGGTAGCCCGGCTCGCCCGGCCGGCCGCCCACCGGGTCGCCGTCGAGCTGCTCCGACGGGCCGCGCCGGCCGTCCCCCGACGGCCCCGTCTCCGTACCGGCACTGCCGGCCAACGGGACCGCCGTGCCCGCTGTCGCCCTGCCCGCCGCCTCGGCCGCCGCGACGGCGGAGGCGATGGTCGGCTGGCTCGGCCAGCGCAGGGCGGTGAGCGCCATCAGCAGGACGCCCACGGCGCTCCACACCCCGACCACGATCGGGATCGGGTAGCGCTCGGACAGCAGCCCGGTGATCAGGACGGCCAGGCCCTGGATCACCTGGAGGCCGGTGGCCATCACCCCGAAGGCGCGCGCCCGGAAGCCGGTGGGCAGGGCCCGGACGAAGAGGCCGTTGGCCACCGGGAGCATGCCGGCCACCGCGAACCCGGAGGCCGCGGCGAGCAGCGCCACCACCAGCGGTGGCGGGTCGAACAGGGCCGGCACCAGGGCCAGTGGGGAGAGCACCGCCAACGGCCGCATCATGGTCAGGCGCCGGTCCGGCCCGAACGCCCGGCTCATCACCAGACCGCCGACGATGAAACCGACGGGGCTGGCCGCCATGATGATCGCCTGGGCGGCGCCGGCGTCCAGAGGGCCGGCGTGCTCGCTGGCCCAGGCGGCGGCCAGGCCTTCCGGCACCACGGAGAAGAGCATGGCGGCGAAGACCAGGACGGCGATGGCCCGCAGCACCGGGGTGCCGAACACGATCTGGAAGCCCTCTGCGGTCTCCCGCAACAGGTGGCTGCGGTGCGCGGCGGTCATCGCCGGTGGGCGGTCCGCCACCCCGAAGCGGACCAGCGCGGCCGACAGGGCGAACGTCGCCGCGTTCACCAGGAGCGCGACCGTGGGGCTGAAGGCGGCGATGGCGGCGCCCGCGAGGTAGCCGACGACCTGGGCGGCCTGGCCCACGCTGCTGTTGATCGACAGCCCCAACACCAGCCGGTCCCCGGTGAGGATCAGGGGGATCAGCGCGGACTTGGCGGCCTGGCTGGGTGGGTTGGCCAGGGTGGTGGCGAAGAGCAGGGCCAGGATCAGCGGGACGGGCATGCCGGGGATGGCGATGCCGACCATCAGCACCATCCGGACGAGGTCGCAGACCACCATGACCTGCCGGTAGCGGTGCCGCTCCGCGAGCGTCGCGAGCAGGGGGCCGCCGACCAGCCAGGGCAGGTAGCTCACCGCGAACGCGGCCGCGGAGAGCGCGACCGACCGGGTCGCCTCGTAGACCAGCAGGGTTACCGCGGCCTTGGCGATGTAGTCGCCGATCCAGGAGAGAGCGCTCGCCGCGAAGACGGCGCGGTATTCGCGATCGGCGAACACCTCACGGAAGGTTGCCGGCCCTTCCGGGGATGGTCGCTGGTCGGGCACCGTCGCCTCCATCGTTCCCGGGGCGGTCCACTCGTGATGGACGGGCCCGGGAACCGTCGTCAGATTCACGGATCAGCGAGGACGTGATCACGCTCTGGGGGAGCGCGTGCACCGGATTCTGCCCGATCGTCTGACAACTGGCTAGGGCGAACGGATTGATCGTCGCATCTCCGACTGAACGAACGGACGATACCCGAGGGGCCGCCCGGACCGCGACCCCCGCCGATGGCCTCCCCGGCCGGCTCAGGTCGCGCCGCCCTGCCCGGTCTCGCCGGGGGCGGCGATCGGCACGCCGGGATAGAGCCGGGCGGCCGCGATCTTCGCGGTGATGCCCGAGTTCTCCAGCGCCTCGGCCAGCCGGCGCCGCAGCTCCCGGCCGACCGCGAACTGCCCGTCGGCGGTCGTCTTGACCACCGTACGGATCACCGCGCCCTCGATCGTCATCTGCTCGACGCCCAGCACCTCGGGCGGCTCGACGATCTCCGGCGCCAGCTCCGGGTCCACCGCCACCGAGGCGGCCGCGGTCCGCAGCACCGCCGTGGCCTGCTCGGTGCCGGCGAAGCCGATCGGCAGGTCCACCACGACCATGGCCCAGCCCTGGCTCTTGTTGCCCACCCGGACGATCTCGCCGTTGCGGATGTACCAGAGCACGCCCCGCGCGTCGCGGACCGTGGTGACCCGCAACCCGACCGACTCCACCACGCCGGTCGCCTCTCCGAGGTCCACCGTGTCGCCGACGCCGTACTGGTCCTCGATCAGCATGAACAGGCCGGCGAGCAGGTCCTTGACCAGGCTCTGCGCGCCGAAGCCGAGCGCCACACCCGCGATGCCGGCGCTGGCGAGCAGCGGGGCCAGGTCGAAGCTGAACTCCTTGAGCACCATCAGCACCGCGATGCCGAAGATGAACGCCGTGCTGAGGCTGCGCAGCACCGACCCGATCGCCTCGGCCCGCTGGCGGCGCCGCTCCGGGACGAACTCGCCCGGCTCCGCGGCGGCGGTGGGGATCCGCTCGCGCAGGGGCCGCAGCATGGTGGGCACGCCCGCGTCGGTGGTGGTGCGCACCAGCCGGCTGATCGTCCGGTGCACCAGCCACCGGGCGGCGACCGCCAGCAGAAGGATCATGACGATCCGTAGCGGCTTGAGCAGGATCCAGTAGCTGCCCTCGGCGAACCACACCGAGTTGGTGATGTCGAAGACGCTGCGGCAGAGCGCGTCGTCCAGGCAGGTCGGCGACGGGTCCGGCGTCGGCGCCTCGACGGCGGGCAGGGCGAGCGGCAGGAGGCTGGCAGCGGTCACGCTGTCTTCGTACCGCACCCGGGGCCTCGCGCTCCCGCCGACCCTCCGGGCCGTGACCGGGGCCCCGCGCGGTGCCCGGGTCACGCCGGCCGTACGAGGGCGAACCGGTCATCGTGACAGACGGGAGAGACGCTTCCGGAGGGACCCCGGATTAGTACGTGCAATCCGGGGGCCGATCAGGGACGATGGGCGCACGGACGTCGGTGATCCGGCCGGCGTCGGCCGTGGTGGGTCGCTGTGCCCGTTCCCGGTCGGCGGTGGTGAGTGTGGGCCGCTGAACCGGGAGGGTGATCGCGATGCCTGACATACGACCCACGGTGGGCTCCGGTGCGCTGGTCCTCAACGCCACCTACGAGCCGCTGTGTGTCGTATCCGTGCGTCGTGCCGCCATCCTCGTGCTCTCCGCCAAGGCGGTCTGCGTCGCCGACGGCGACGGCGTCCTGCACAGCGCCCGCAACGCGCTGCCGGTGCCGTCGGTCGTCCGGCTCACCCGCTTCGTGCGGGTGCCCTACCGCACCCACGTCGGGCTCTCCCGGCGGGCGATCTTCGCCCGGGACAGCTGGCGCTGCGCCTACTGCCGGGGCCCTGCCGAGACCATCGACCACGTCTTCCCGCGCAGCCGTGGCGGCCGGCACGCCTGGGAGAACGTCGTCGCAGCCTGCGCCCGGTGCAACCACACCAAAGGCGACAAGACCCCGGCCGAGCTGGGCTGGCGGCTGCACGCGCTGCCGGCCGCCCCGAAGGGCACCGCCTGGCGGGTCCTCGGCCACCGGGTGCCCGACCCCCGCTGGGCCGACTGGCTCGACCTGCGTGAGCCCGAGGCCGCCTGACCCGCGAGGCCACCCGGTCAGGTGGTGCGGGATCGGACGAGGGACGCGAAGACCACCACGTTGTCGGCGTAGCCGGTCTCCCCGCCGACCCAGCGCCCGCCGCAGGTGATCAGGCGTAGCCGGGGGCGGCTGAAGTCGCCGAAGACCTCGTCGACGGGCAGCCGCTCCTTGCCGAAGCGCTCGACCGCTTCCACCTCGAAGACCGCCACCGAGCGGTCCGCGCGGGCGACCTCGATGGGGTCGCCCTCCCGCAGGTCCCGCAGCTTGTGGAAGACCGCCGGCCCGGTCGAGGTGTCGACGTGCCCGACGATGACGGCCGGGCCGTACTGCCCGGGGGTCGGGCCCTGGTCGTACCAGCCGGCCTCCTGGGCTCGGGCGGCGTCCGGCACGCCGATGCTGCCGTCCGGGGCGATGCCGACGTTGTGTACGGGCGCCCGGACGTCGATCGGGTCGATGGTGATGTCGACGGGAGGGCTGGCGGGCAGCACCGGGAACTTCTTCGGCGGTGGCCGCAGCCCCGCGATGAACCGGTCCGGCAGCACGCTCACGCCGGCGACCCGCTCCACGGCGAGCATCGCGATGATCAGCACCATCAGCGTCCCGATCACCAGGACCGGGAGCCCGGGGTTCCGGCCGGGCGCCAGCCGGCGACCGGCGGCAACCCAGCGGTGCCGGGGTCGGGCGGGCAGCGGCCCGACCGCCGGGTCGCTGGTGGCGACACTGGCCGACACCGTCTCCCCGGCGACCCGCCGAAGCCGGCGGGCGGTGGCGGCCGCGGCCCGGCGGGACGCCCGCAGCGCCCGCCGGGTGGTCGTCCGGACCCGGCCCGGACCGGATCGCCTGGTACGCCTCTGGGAGCGGGCCATGGCGGCGGCGGGTCAGGAACCGGTCCCGGTCCGACGACGGTTGCCGAGGAATCCGAAGCCCACCGCCAGGGCCACCGCGGCGAGGCCGCCTACCAGCAGCACCGAGCCGGTGCCCGTGCCGCCGGCGGTGCCGCCGCCCCCGGTCGCCGGCCCCTTCGTGGGCTGCTCCATGTTCAGCACCGTGAGCGTGGTCGTCGCGGTGTTGCCGTTGTCGCAGCGCAGGTCGACCGGGAAGTCCCCGGGCTGCTTGTTGCCCGGGATCGTGGCTTGGGCGGTCAGGAAACCGTTGTCGGGCCGCAGCACCACCGGTCCCCCGAAGGCGTCGGAGCGTACGGTGGCCTGGCGGTTGTTGGCGTTGTCGCAACTGGCCCGGATCTTGACCCTGGTGCCGGCCTGGGCGCTGTTGGGCACCACCTCGACGAAGGTGTTCTCGCCCGCCCGCACGGGCGCGATCGTGATCAGGACGAACGCCCCGACCAGGCCCAACACGGACAGGGCGCTGGTCAGGGCACGTGTGAACGCTGTGAACACCGGCATGATCCCCCCTTCCGGTGACGATCACCGGAATCCTCCCCGGGCAACAGCGCCTGCTTTCCCGCTGGCCCCGGGGCAAACCCGGATCGCGGTCAGCGGTGGCGGGGGGAGGAGGGCAGCGGGGTGACGGGGTGCCAGTCCAGCGGGGTCGACAGGACCATCGTGCTGGACGGCTGGCCGTACGGGGCGAGCCGGTCGATGACGGCCTCGAACTCCCCGATCGACCCGGCCGCCACCTTCAGCATGCTGCACGCGTCGCCCGTGATGCGGTGGATCTCCAGGATCTCCGGCCACCCCGCCACCTCGGGGTCGTGCAGGATGCACCGCGAGCCGTAGCAGGACATCCGGATGAACGCGACCACCGTGCGGCCGGCCCGGGTCAGGTCGACGTGGGCGTGGTAGCCGGTGATGATCCCGGCCTCCTCCAGCCGACGCACCCGCTCGGCCACGGCCGGCGGCGACAGGTGCACCCGCCGGGACAGCTCGCTGAAGGAGAGGCGCGCGTCGGCCTGCAACTCCCGCAGCAGCGCCCAGTCCATGTCGTCCATGAGGCGACCTTACTTTCTCCAAGCCGAATCGCGCTCGCACCTTCCGCGCCGCAGGTCGGAGGGCGGTAGAGCCGTTGATCCGGCATTCCATCCGCCCGTTCCGCCGCGGGATCATGTCGGTCACCCGGCCCGGCCAGGCCGGCGCACCCAGCGAGCAGAGGAGGACCGGTGGAGCAGACGGACCTGCGGGCGCCCACCCGGGCGGCGGTACGCCCGGTCACCCCGCGGCAGCGCGCCGCCCGGGCGGCCCGCAACGGCGGGGAGCCGACCCTGGAGTTCGCCGAGCGGGTGCCGTACGACGCGTACGTGCAGGCCAGCACGCTGCACCGGCTGCAACGACCGCTGAGCGACGACCCGGGCGAGATGTCCTTCCTGATGGTCAGCCAGATCATGGAGCTGTACTTCGGGCTGACCTGCCACGAGCTGCGCGAGACCCAGCGGCTGCTGCGCGTCGACCGGGTGTGGGACGCGCTGGCCCCGCTGCGCCGTGCCGCCCTGCACCTGGAGGCGCTGAACGCCGCCTGGAAGGGGCTGCGCTGGATGACTCCGGCCGACTTCAACCGGTTCCGCAACCTGCTGGGCGAGGGCTCCGGCTTCCAGTCGGCGATGTACCGGCACCTGGAGTTCCTGCTCGGTCTCCGGGACGAGGCGCTGATCCGGCCGTTCCGGCGCCAGGCCGAGGTGCACGCCGAGCTGCGGGCCACCCTGGCCGCGCCGAGCGTCTGGGACGACGTGCTCGCGCTGCTCGCCCGGCACGGCCACGACCTCCCGGCCGACCTGCTGGACCGGGACGTCGCCGTCGAGCACGAGGCGCACGCCGCCGTCGAGGCGGCCTGGGTGCGGATCTACGCCGACGCCGGGCCGGACAACCACCTCCGGCTGCTGGGCGAGGCGCTGACCGAGGTCGCCGAGCAGTTCGGCGACTGGCGACAGCACCACGTCAAGGCGGTGCAGCGCACAATGGGCGCCAAGGTCGGCAGCGGCGGCTCCGCCGGGCTGGCGTGGTTGCAGCGCAGCATGGCCCGGGTGGTCTTCCCCGAGCTGTGGTCGGCCCGGACCGCGATGTGACCGGAGAGCGAGACACCCCATGAACACCCCCGCACCAGACTCTTCCGGGTTCGCCGCCGGCGAGGCCGAGGCACACCGCCGCGACGCCGCCGACCCCGGGCACCGCCACCTGTTCCACGTGCCGCCGGCCGACGGCGGGCGCTACCCCGAGGCCGCGTACCTGGCCGGCAACTCCCTCGGCCTGCAACCGCGGGCCACCCGTGGGGAGCTGCTGGCCGACCTGGACGCGTGGAGCCGGCTGGGGGTCGAGGGCCACCTGGAGGCGGAGCGCCCCTGGCTGCCGTACCACGAGCTGCTGACGGCGCCCGCCGCGCGACTGGTCGGCGCCGCCCCGGCGGAGGTCGTGGTGATGAACTCCCTGACGGTCAACCTGCACCTGCTGATGGTCAGCTTCTACCGGCCGGCCGGGGCGCGGACCAGGATCGTCATCGAGGACAGCGCCTTCCCCTCGGACAGCTACGCCGTGCGCAGCCAGGCCCGCTTCCACGGCCTGGACCCGGACGCCACCGTCGTCCGGTTGCGCCCCCGCGACGGCGAGGACACCCTGCGCACCGAGGACGTGACCGACTACCTGGCCGCCGAGGGCGACCGGGTGGCGCTGGTGCTGCTCGGCGGGGTCAACTACCTCACCGGCGAGCTGATGGACATCCCGGCGATCACCGCCGCCGGGCGCGCGGCGGGGGCCGTGGTCGGCTGGGACCTGGCGCACGCCGCCGGTAACGTCCCGCTGGCCCTGCACGACTGGGACGTCGACTTCGCCGCCTGGTGCTCCTACAAGTACCTCAACTCCGGGCCGGGCGCGCTGGCCGGCGTGTTCGTGCACGAGCGGCATCTGGGCGACCCCGGGCTGCCGCGCTTCGAGGGCTGGTGGAGCACCGACGCGGCGACCCGGTTCGAGATGATCCCGGTCTCCCGCCCGCCGGCCACCGTGGAGGCGTGGCAGGTCTCCAACCCGCCGATCTTCGCGATGGGCCCGGTGCGGACCTCGCTGGAGCTGTTCGACTCCGTCGGCATGCCGGCGCTGCGCGAGCGCAGCATCCGGCTCACCGGCTACCTGGCGCGGCTGCTCGACGGGGTGACCGCGGACCGCCCGCTGACCGTGGTCACCCCGCGTGAGCCCGAGCGGCGGGGCTGCCAACTCTCGGTGCGGATCGGCGCGGGCAGCGCCGCCGGGCTGGCCAAGCGGCTGCGGCACGAGCACGGCGTCATCGCCGACGCCCGCGAACCGGACATCATCCGGTTCGCCCCGGTGCCGCTCTACTCCACGTACCACGACTGCTGGCGGGCCGCCGACGCGCTGGCCACCACGGTGGAGGCGGACCGGTGAGCGCGGAACGGGACGAGATCGCGGTGGTCGGCGCCGGCCTGGCCGGCTGCCTGCTGGCCTGCTTCCTGGCCCGCCGCGGCTACCCGGTGGCGCTCTACGAGCGGCGGCCCGACCCGCGTACCGGCACCGTCGAGCGGGGACGATCGATCAACCTGGCGCTCTCCGAGCGGGGCCTCGACGCGCTGCGCCGCATCGGCCTCGACGGGCAGGTGCTCGCCGACGCGCTGCCCATGCGCGGCCGGATGGTCCACCCGGTCGACGGGGAGCCGCAGTTCCAGTCGTACAGCGCCTCCGGCGACCGGGCGATCAACTCGATCAGTCGGGGTGCGCTGAACAACGCCCTGCTGGACGCGGCCACCGCCCTGCCCGGGGTGCGGATCGCCTTCGACCACCGGCTGGTCGGGCTCGACCCGGCCACCGGCGAGATGACCTTCGAGACCCCGGCGGGCAAGGTCGCGGCCGGCGCGTCGGTCGTGCTCGGCGCCGACGGCGCCGGCTCGGCGGTGCGCGGGCAGTTGCTGGCGTACGGGCTGCTGACCGAGAGCCTGGACTTCCTCGACTACGGCTACAAGGAGCTGACGATCCCGCCGCTGGGCGGGGACTTCGCCCTCGACCCGGACGCGCTGCACATCTGGCCGCGCGGCACCTCGATGATGATCGCCCTGCCGAACCCGGACCGCTCGTTCACCTGCACGCTCTTCTGGCCCACCCACGGCACCGCCAGCTTCGCCTCGCTGGGCAGCCCCGCGGCGATCGAGCGGCACTTCGCCGAGCACTACCCGGACCTGCCGCCGCTCGCCCCGAACCTCGTCGACGACTACCAGCACAACCCGGTGGGCGTGCTCGGCACCGTGCGCTGCACGCCGTGGCAGGCGGACGGGCGGGTCGGCCTGCTCGGCGACGCGGCGCACGCCATCGTCCCGTTCTACGGCCAGGGCGCCAACTGCGCCTTCGAGGACGTCGTAGAGCTGGACCGCTGCCTGGACGAGTGCGCCGACGACTGGTCGGCGGCGCTGCCGCTGTTCCAGCAGCGGCGGCAGGCCAACGCCGAGGCCATCGCGCGGATGGCGCTGGCCAACTTCGTGGAGATGCGGGACAAGGTGGCCTCCCCGCTGTTCCAGGCCGGCCGGAAGGTCGAACACGCGCTGGAACGGGCGCTGCCGGGCCGGTACGTTTCCCGGTACGAGCTGGTGTCCTTCTCCACCACCCCGTACGCCGAGGTGGTGCGGCGCGTCCGCCGTCAGCACCGGGTGCTGGGTGCGGTGGCCGCCGGCGCGGCGGCGCTGCTGGCCGGCGCGATCGGCGTGGCGATCAACCGAGGGAGGCGTCGATGACCGTCACCTGGGATCCCCGGCTGATGACCGGGCGGGCGCCCGACGGTCCGGGTCTGCTGCGCAACTTCGTCGGCGGCGAGTTCGTCGACGCCGGGCGGCGGTTCACCAAGCGCAGCCCGGTCACCGGCGAGCCGGTCTTCGAGGTCGTGGAGGCCGACCGGGCGCGCGTGGACGACGCCGTCGCCGCGGCGCGGGCGGCGCTGCGCGGGCCGTGGGGCCGGATGGGGGAGCGGGAGCGGGCCGAGGTGCTCCGCCGGGTCGCCGACGAGCTGGAGCGCCGCTTCGACGACCTGGTCACCACCGAGGTCGCCGACACCGGCAAGGCCATCTCGCAGGCCCGCACCCTGGACATCCCGCGCGGCGCGGCGAACTTCCGCGCCTTCGCCGAGATCGTGGCGACCGCGCCGACCGAGTCCTTCACCACGGTCACCCCGACCGGCGGCCGGGCGCTGAACTACGCGGTCCGCAAGCCGGTCGGCGTGGTCGCGGTGATCGTGCCGTGGAACCTGCCGCTGCTGCTGCTCACCTGGAAGGTCGCCCCGGCCCTGGCCTGCGGCAACGCGGTGGTGGTGAAGCCCAGCGAGGAGACTCCCGCGTCGGCGACCCTGCTCGCCGAGGTGATGGCCGCCGCCGGGGTGCCGGACGGGGTGTTCAACCTCGTGCACGGCTTCGGCCCGGACTCGGCCGGGGAGTTCCTCACCCGCCACCCGGGGGTCGACGCGATCACCTTCACCGGCGAGTCGGCCACCGGCGGCGCGATCATGCGGGCCGCCGCCGACGGCGTGAAGGCGGTCTCCTTCGAGCTGGGCGGCAAGAACGCCGGGCTGGTCTTCGCCGACGCCGACCTCGACGCGGCGGTGGCCGGCTCGGTGCGTTCCAGCTTCACCAACGGCGGGCAGGTCTGCCTCTGCACCGAGCGGATCTACGTGCAGCGCCCGGTGTTCGAGGAGTTCACCGCCCGGCTCGCGAAGCGGGCCGGGGAGCTGCCGTACGGCTGGCCGGCCGACGAGGCCACCGTCAACATGCCGTTGATCTCGCACCAGCACCGCGCCAAGGTGCTCGGCCACTACGACCTCGCCCGCGCCGAGGGCGCCGAGGTGCTGGCCGGGGGCGGCACGCCGGCCTTCGGCGACGCCCGCGACGGCGGCGCGTACGTGCAGCCGACGGTGCTGACCGGGCTGGGCCCGGACGCCCGCACCAACACCGAGGAGATCTTCGGCCCGGTGGTGCACGTCGCCCCGTTCGACGACGAGGACGAGGCGTACGCGCTGGCCAACGGCACCGAGTACGGCCTGGCGGCGACGGTCTGGACGCGGGACGTCGGGCGGGCGCACCGGGCCGGGGCCCGGCTCGACGCCGGCATCGTCTGGGTGAACACCTGGTTCCTGCGCGACCTGCGCACCCCGTTCGGCGGGGTGAAGGCGTCCGGGATCGGGCGCGAGGGCGGCGTGCACTCGCTCGACTTCTACTCCGAACTCACCAACGTCTGCGTGGACCTGACATGACGGATTACGAAGCCGCGGCCCGGGAACTGGTCGAGGCGCGGGAGAGCGGCAAACCCTGCCCGCCGCTGCGCGGGCGGCTGCTGCCCGAGGGGGACGTCACCTCGGCGTACCTCGTACAGCAGCTCCAGGTGCGGCAGTGGTTGCAGCGGGGCCACCGCCGGGTCGGCGCGAAGATCGGGCTGACCTCGCGGGCGGTGCAGGAGGGCTTGGGCGTCTACCAGCCGGACTTCGGCGTGCTGACCGACGCGATGGCGGTGCCGGACGGGGCCGAGGTGGCGATCGACCGGCTGCTCCAGCCCCGGGTGGAGGCGGAGGTCGCCTTCGTGCTCGGCGCGGACCTGCCCGACGAGCGGGTCACCACGGCGGACCTGGTCCGGGCGGTCGACCACGTGCTGCCGGCGATCGAGATCGTCGACTCGCGGGTCGCCGGCTGGGACATCTCCATCGTGGACACCGTCGCCGACAACGCCTCCAGCGGCCTCTTCGTGCTGGGCACAACGCCGCGCCGCCTCGCCGACATGGACCTGCGGCTGTGCGGGATGGTCCTCGAACACGCCGGGGAGCCGGTGTCGGTCGGCGCGGGCGCGGCCTGCCTGGGCAACCCGCTGCACGCGCTGGAGTGGCTGGCGCAGACGCTGGCCCGCTCCGGCGATCCGCTGCGCGCGGGCGACGTGGTGCTCTCCGGGGCGCTCGGCCCGATGGTGCCGGTGACCCCGGGCGCGGCGTACGAGGCGCGGGTCTCCGGCCTCGGCTCGGTCCGGACGTGTTTCTCGTCGTCGGAGGGGGCGGCATGACTGTCGGGGTGGCGGTGATCGGGTCGGGCAACATCGGCACCGATCTGATGATCAAGGTACTTCGGCTCAGTGACGGTCTCCGGATGGTGGCGATGGCCGGCATCGACCCGGCCTCCGACGGCCTGGCCCGGGCCCGGCGCCTCGGCGTGGCGACCACCGCCGAGGGGGTCGACGGGCTGGTCGCGATGCCCGAGTTCGCCGACGTCGAGCTGGTCTTCGACGCCACCTCGGCCGGCGCGCACCGGCACAACGACGCGGTGCTGCGGGGGCACGGCCGCACCGTGGTCGACCTGACCCCCGCCGCCATCGGCCCGTACGTCGTGCCCCCGGTCAACCTCGACGAGCACCTGCACGAACGCAACGTCAACATGGTGACCTGCGGCGGGCAGGCCACCGTGCCGATCGTCGCCGCCGTCGGCCGGGTCACCCCGGTCGCGTACGGGGAGATTGTCGCCTCGATCGCCTCGAAGTCGGCGGGGCCGGGCACCCGGGCGAACATCGACGAGTTCACCGAGACCACCGCCCGGGCGATCGAGGTGGTCGGCGGCGCCGAGCGCGGCAAGGCGATCATCGTGCTCAACCCGGCCGACCCGCCGCTGCTGATGCGGGACACGGTCTACTGCCTCTGCCCGGACGCCGACGCCGACCGGGCAGCGATCGCCGCCTCGGTGGCGCAGATGGTGGCGACCGTCCAGGAGTACGTCCCCGGCTACCGGCTCAAGCAGGACGTGCAGTTCGACCGGGTCGACACGTACGTGCCGTCGCTGGGTCGGCACCTGACCGGGTTGCAGGCCTCCGTCTTCCTGGAGGTCTCCGGCGCCGGGCACTACCTGCCGGCGTACGCCGGGAACCTGGACATCATGACCTCGGCCGCGCTGCGCACCGCGGAGCGGCTGGTGGCCCTGCGCGCGGCGGTGACCGACCGCGACGCCGCCGTGGAGGTGACCGCATGACCGACCTGTACATCCAGGACGTGACGCTGCGCGACGGCATGCACGCCATCGCCCACCGCTACACCGTCGACCAGGTGCGCACCATCGCCGCCGCGCTCGACGCGGCCGGGGTGGCCGCCATCGAGGTGGCGCACGGCGACGGGCTCGCCGGCTCCAGCGTCAACTACGGCCACGGCGCGGCCAGCGACGCCGAGTGGATCTCGGCGGCGGCCGAGGTGCTGACGACCGCGAAGCTGACCACCCTGCTGCTGCCCGGCATCGGCACCATCGCCGACCTGAGGGCGGCGAAGGCGCTCGGGGTGACCAGCGTGCGGATCGCCACCCACTGCACCGAGGCGGACATCTCCGCCCAGCACATCTCCTGGGCCCGCGAGAACGGCATGGACGTCTCCGGCTTCCTGATGATGTCGCACATGAACGATCCGGCGGGGCTCGCCGCCCAGGCCAAACTGATGGAGTCGTACGGGGCGTACTGCGTCTACGTCACCGACTCCGGTGGCCGGCTGCTGATGTCCGACGTGGCCGAGCGGGTCGACGCGTACCGGCAGGTGCTGGAGCCGGCGACGCAGATCGGCATCCACGCCCACCACAACCTGTCGCTCGGGGTGGCCAACAGCGTGGTCGCGGTCGAGCACGGGCGGATCCTCGGCGACGGCCCGCTCGGCGCGCCACACGGCCGGACGGTGCGGGTGGACGCCTCGCTGGCCGGGCAGGGCGCCGGCGCCGGCAACGCGCCGCTGGAGGTCTTCGTCGCCGTCGCCGAGCTGCACGGCTGGAAGCACGGCTGCGACGTCTTCGCGCTGATGGACGCCGCCGACGACGTCGTCCGGCCGCTGCAGGACCGGCCCGTGCAGGTCGACCGGGAGACGCTCTCGCTGGGGTACGCCGGGGTCTACTCCAGCTTCCTGCGGCACGCCGAGCGGGCCTCGGACAAGTACGGCGTGGACGTCCGGTCGATCCTGGTCGAGCTGGGCCGGCGCCGGATGGTCGGCGGACAGGAGGACATGATCGTGGACGTGGCGCTGGACCTCGCCGGCAAGGAGGAATCGCTGTGAGCACGAGGAGTGAGCCGGTTTTGCGAGCCCCGCAGTCGCGAACGAAGGTGGCACGGTGATCGGGCCCGACACGGCGGGGATCGCCGAGCGGTTGGGCGGGGCGGCCGACAGCGCCACCGCGATCCCGCAACTGGCGGCCGAGGCCGGCCTGGACGTCGACGCCGCGTACGCGGTGCAGACCGCGCTGCTGCAGCGCCGGCTGGACCGGGGCGAGCGGCTGGTCGGGCTGAAGATGGGCCTGACCAGCAAGGCCAAGATGGCCCAGGTCGGCGTGGACGAGGTGATCTGGGGCCGGCTCACCGACACGATGCGGGTGCCCGACGGCGGCACGGTCGAGGTCGGCGACTACATCCATCCCCGGGCCGAGCCGGAGGTGGCGTTCCTGCTGGACCGGCTCCCCGAGCCCGGCGAGCCGGTCGGCGACTTCACCGACGCGGTCCGGGCGGTCGCCCCGGCGATCGAGCTGATCGACTCCCGGTACGCGAACTTCACCTTCTCGCTGCCGGACGTGGTCGCCGACAACGCGTCGGCCGCCGCGTTCGTGGTCGGGCCGTGGTGCCCGGTGCCGGACGGGCTGGACAACCTGGGCGTGCTGCTGGAGGTCGACGGGCGGGTGGCCCAGGTCGGCTCGACCGCGGCGATCCTCGGTGACCCGCGCCGGGCGTTGGACGAGGGGATCCGCCTCGCGGGGCGGCACGGGGTGCGCCTCCGCGAGGGCTGGGTGTTCCTGGCCGGCGCGGCCACCGCCGCGGTGCCGCTGCGGCCGGGGGCGCACGTCCGGGCCGTGGTGGAGAAGCTCGGCACGGCGTCGCTGCGGGCTTCGTCGTGATCGGCGTCGGGGGCCCCGGGCGGCCCACCCGGCTCCGGGAGGTCAGGCTTGATCCCTGCGCCGGGCGGGCTGCCCGGAACCCCGTCCCGGTCGCTGCTCTCGCGTCCCTGCCAGGTGGTGGGTCATGACCGGTGGCGAGGCGCGCGTGGTGGCCGGGAAGGCCGTGCCGCGGGGGGCGTTTCCGCACGTCAAGGTGGCGAACGGGTTCGTCTTCGTCTCCGGTACGTCGTCGCGGCGGCCGGACAACACCTTCGCCGGCGTCGAGGTGGACGAGTTCGGCACCACCAACCTCGACATCCGGGTGCAGACCCGGGCGGTGATCGAGAACATCCGGGACCTGCTGCGCTCGGTCGGCGCGGACCTGTCCGACCTCGTGCAGGTCACCACCTACCTGGTCAACATGAACGACTTCGGTGGCTACAACGAGGTCTGGGCGGAGTTCTTCGACGCGACCGGCCCGACCCGCACCACGGTGGCGGTGCACCAGTTGCCCCACCCGCATTTGCTGATCGAGATCCAGGCCGTGGCCGTGCTCCCGCAAGGAGGTCAGTCGTCGTGAGTGAGATCGCCGAGCCGTTCAGCTTTCCGGGCTGGATTGCCGAGAACCAGCACCTGCTCAAGCCGCCGGTGGGCAACAAGGAGATGTTGCCGGGCAGCGACGACTTCATCGTCATGGTGGTGGGCGGGCCCAACCAGCGCACCGACTTCCACGTCGACCCGTACGAGGAGTTCTTCTACCAGGTCAAGGGCAACATGCACGTCAACCTGATGACCCCGGAGGGGCCGCGGACGGTGCACATCCGCGAGGGCCAGATGTGGATGCTGCCGCGCAACACGCCGCACTCGCCGCAGCGGCCGGAGGCCGGCTCGATCGGGATGGTCATCGAGCGGGTCCGCGAGGAGGGCACGCTGGAGAGGTTCCAGTGGTACTGCCCGGAGTGCAGCCACAAGGTGCACGAGGTCGAGTTGCAGGTCCGCGACATCGCCGCCGACCTGCCCCCGGTCTTCCAGGCGTTCTACGCCGACGAGAAGGCGCGCACCTGCGACAACTGCGGCGCGCTGCACCCGGGCAAGGGCTGATGGCGGTTCCCGTCGAGGGCCTGCCGGGGCAGGCGCGGTTTCCGGTGGTCGACGTGCACACGCACGTCGTACCGAGGGGGTGGCCGGACCTGGCCGCCGCCTGCGGCGGGTCCGGCTGGCCCTGGCTGCGGGTCGACTCCGAGCGCGCCGCCATGATCATGGTGGGGGAGACGGAGTTCCGGCCGGTCGGCGCGGAGTGCTGGGACGCGCCGACGCGGCTCGGCGACATGGCGGCGGACGGCGTCGACGTGCAGGTCGTCTCGCCCACCCCGGTCTTCTTCGGTTACGACCGCCCCGCCGACCAGGCCGCGAAGGTCGCGCGGATCTTCAACGACCTCACCCTGGAGGTCACGGCCGCCGGCGGCGACCGGCTGGTGCCGTTCTGCCAGGTGCCGTTGCAGGACCCGGACGCCGCCTGTGCGGAGCTGGACCGCTGCCTCGCGGCCGGGCACGCGGGCGTGGAGATCGGCAACCACGTCGGCGACCGCGACCTCGACGACGCCGGGATCGTGCAGTTCCTGACCCACTGCGCCGAGGTCGGCGCGCCGGTCTTCGTGCACCCGTGGGACATGCCGGGCGGCCCCCGGCTGGACCGCTGGATGGCGCGCTGGCTCACCGGCATGCCCGCCGAGACGCACCTGTCGGTGCTGGCGCTGATCCTCGGCGGCGTCTTCGACAAGGTGCCCGACACGCTGCGGATCTGCTTCGCCCACGGCGGCGGCAGCTTCCCGTTCTGGCTGGGCCGCGCCGACAACGCCTGGCACCGCCGGGGCGACCTGGTACGCGGGTCCTCCGCCGCCCCGCCCAGCTCCTACGTCGACCGGTTCCGCGTCGACTCGGTCGTCTTCTCCGGGCCGGCGCTGCGGCTGCTGGTCGACACGATGGGCGCCGACCGGGTGCTGCTCGGCAGCGACTACCCGTACCCGCTGGGGGAGCGGCCGGTCGGGCGGGTGGTGCGCGAGGCGGACTTCCTCACCGACGACCAGCGCGCCAAACTGCTCGGCGGCAACGCGCTGCACTTCCTCGGCAAGGTCGGTATGTAAACCTGCTGTGGACCGCGACTTCGACCTCATGACCGAGGTCGGGGGACCCCGGAGCGAGTGGGTGGCGCCAGCGGGCACTTTGTCCTGACCCCTCGTGTCGTGCTGGCGATGGCCGACAGAACCGGGAGGATGACGGGATGGCCGAGCCGCACGACCTGACCGCGCTGGAGCAGGCCGCCGCGATCGCCCGCGGCGAGCTGTCCAGCGTCGAGCTGGTCGAGCACCACCTCACCCGGGTCGACGCGCTCGGCGACACGGTCGGTGCGTTCGTCACGGTCACCCCGGAGCTGGCCCGCGCGGCGGCCCGCGCCGCCGACGCCGCGCCCGCCGGGGAACGCGGCCCGCTGCACGGCGTGCCGACGGCGATCAAGGACCTCACCCTCACCGCCGGGGTGCGCACCACCTTCGGCTCGGCCGCGTTCGCCGACTTCGTGCCGCCCGTCGACGCCGACGTGGTCCGGTTCATGCGCGCGGCCGGGCTGGTCAGCCTGGGCAAGACCACCACCTCCGAGCTGGGCTGCTCGCTCTACTCCGAGGGGCTGGTCGCCCCGCCGGCCCGCAACCCGTGGGACCTGGCGTACACCGCCGGGGGCTCCAGCGGCGGGGCGGCGGCGGCCGTCGCGGCCGGGCTGGTGCCCGTCGCCCAGGGCTCCGACGGCGGCGGCTCGCTGCGCATCCCGGCGTCGCTGTGCGGGCTGGTCGGCTACAAGCCGAGCCGGGGCCTGGTCCCCGGCGGCCCCGTCGGGTTCGGCGCCTACGGCCTGCCGACCAACGGGCCGGTCGGGCGGACGGTCGCCGACGTGGCGGCGCTGCTCGACGTGCTGGCCCAGCCGGTGCCCGGCGAGCCCTACCTGGCGCCCGCCCCACCGGCCGGCGGCTTCCTCGCCGCGGCCCGGGCGGCGGAGCCCGGTCGGCTGCGGGTGGGCCGGTTCACCGCCCCGATGCTCGCCGACGAACCGGTCCACCCCGACTGCGTCGCCGCCGTGGACCGGGCCGCCGCGCTGCTCACCGCCGCCGGCCACGAGGTGGTCGACGTCCCCGCGCCGCTCGGGCCCGCGGTGTGGCCGCTGTTCGAGATCGTCTGGTACGTGCTGGCGCTCGCGCCCGTGCCGCCGGAGCGGGAGGTCGACCTGCTGCCGCTGACCCGCCACCTGCGCGCCCGGGGCGCGGAGGTCTCCGCCGGCACCCTCACCGCCACGCTCGGCGAGCTCCAGGCGCAGGTGCGCCTCGGTGTCCGGCGCACCGCCGGGTGTGACCTGCTGCTCTGCCCGACGCTCGCCGCGCCCCAGGCCCCGGTGGGCTGGTTCGCCGAGGGCGGCGACCCGGCGGAGGATTTCGACCGGCAACGCCGGTTCTCGCCGTACTGCGCCGTCTTCAACGTCACCGGCGATCCGTCGGTTTCGCTGCCGGTCGGCGTCACCGCCGAAGGGCTGCCCGTGGGCGTTCTGCTCACCGGCCGGTACGGCGACGACGCGAGGTTGGTCGCCACCGCTGCGCAACTGGAGAACTCCAGTGGCGGATGGGAACGCCACCCCGCAATTTGGCGGGCCGTCGGCTCCGCTAACGTGAATGGCAGCGGAGTCGGGCGGTCGGCACCATGATCGTCCACCCGACCCGGATGTTCGAGGTCTCTTCTTCCGCCTGGGGGCGTTGGGATTGTCTGTAACCGAGACGTTGCTGGTCTTCGTCGGCATCCCGGCGGCCGCGGTGCTGGTGATCGCCGGCCTGGCGTACGCCGGTAGCCGTGGTGGCGGCGGTGGCGGCGACAAGCGCTACCGGCCGGGCCGGCCCTTCGACTTCACTCCGGTCTGGTTCCTGGGCCGTCCGGAGCAGCTGGCCGACTCGGCCGGCACCGCCCTGGCAGCGGGCGCGCAGGCGCCGGCGCTGACCAGCCGCAAGCAGGAGCAGGCCGGCATCGAGGCGCCGGCCGGTGGAACCGGAGGCGCAAGTGACCGTTGGTGAGAAGCAGGTCGGGACGGGGAATCCGCCCGAGGTGCTGGACGGGCCGTTCACGACCCGCCAGCTGCTGCGCATCGACGAGGCCCTGCGCCTGGCCGACCAGGGCACCGGCCTGGTCTTCTCGGTGTTCGTCGGCGGCCTCGACGAGCCGATCCGGCAGCACGCCGAGCGGCTGCACCGCCAGCTCGCCGAGCCGGACCGGTCGGTGCTGATCGCGGTGTCGCCCAACCAGCGTCAGCTGGAGATCGTCACCGGCCGGCACGCCCGCAAGCGCATCCCGGACACGTACGCCCGGCTCGCCGCCCTGTCCATGGTGGCGGCCTTCGGCGGCGGCGACCTGGCCGGCGGCATCATCAACGGCCTCGACCAGCTCGCCAGCCACGCCGGCAAGGGCTGAGCGCCCCCGTTCACACCGAAGCCCGGTCCGCCAGTGCGGACCGGGCTTCGTCGTGAGCGGTTCCGGGACCCGCACGACACGGGCCGGGGCCGGCGCGGGTCTCCCCACGCCGGCCCCGGCCCGTCGGACTGCTCAGGCGCTCCGGGCGTCCCTGGCGCGGGCCCTGAGGGCCCGGACGACGCCGTCGCGGCCCTCGGCGACCAGCCGGCGCAGCGGGGCGGGGTGCCCGTCGGCGGCCAGCCACGCGTCGGTCGCCGCCACGGTCTCGTCCTCCACCAGGTACGTCGGGTACGCCAGCTGCGCGAACTCCTGCGCCGGCTCGCTGTCCCGGCTGGCCCACACCTGGCCCACCGCGGCGAAGTACTTCTCCCGGTACGGCGCGGTCAGCTCGACCTGCGCCGCGTGGGTGAAGCCCTGCAGCAGCGCCCGGTGTCGCCAGTTCGGCAGCGCCTCCGGCCCGGTCAGCTCCGCCCAGACGGCGGCCTTGTTCTCCGCCGTCGGGACCAGCGCGTGCGCGTGCGCCGCCTCCCGGTCGCCGCTGGCCGTCCGGTCGGTGGCCAGCTCGGCCTCGATCTCGGCGGGGCCGGCCGCCCCGTTGGCGACCAGCGCGTCCAGCACCGTCCAGCGCAGCTCGGTGTCGACGGTCAGCCCGGCGGGGACGCCGCTGCCGGCCAGCCAGCCGCGCAGGGTCGCCAGGTCCTCGGCGGAGCGGGCCGCCGAGGCGTACGCCCGGGCCCAGGCGAGCTGGAAGCCGCTGCCCGGCTCGGCGGCGGCCAGCGCGGTGCGGGCGGTGCGGGCCAGCTCCGCCCAGCCGGTCGGCGCCCAGGCCGGGTCGGCGTAGACGGTGAGCGTCGTGGTGGCCTGCCGCAGCGTCGCGGTGACCAGGTTGATGTCGGTCTCGGCGGGCAGCCCGGCCAGCACCAGCGCCACGTAGTCGCGGGCGGCCAACTCGGCGTCCCGGGTCATGTCCCAGGCGGCCGTCCAGCAGAGCGCGCGGGCCAGCGACGACTCGAGCCCGGCGATGTGCTGCACCACGGTGGCCATCGACCGCTCGTCCAGCCGCAGCTTGGTGTAGGTGAGGTCGTCGTCGTTGAGCAGCAGTACGTCGGCGGCGCGCACGCCGCGCAGCTCGGTCAGCTCCGTCCGCTCGCCGGTCACGTCCACCTCGATGCGCTCGCGGCGGACCAGCCGGCCGTCGGTCAGGTCGTAGAGGCCGACCCCGATCCGGTGCGTGCGCAGCGTCGGGTGCCCGGCCGGCGCCTCCTGGCGCACCACGACGTTCTCGTAGGCGCCGTCCGCGCCGATGGTCACCTCCGGCCGCAGCGTGTTGACCTGCGCGGTCTCCAGCCACTGCGCGGCGAACTTGCGCAGCTCCCGGCCGGAGGCGGTCTCCAGCTCGGAGAGCAGGTCGTCGAAGGTGGCGTTGCCCCACGCGTGCTTGCCGAAGTACGCCCGCAGACCGGCCAGGAACGGCTCCTCGCCCACGTACGCGACCAGCTGCTTGAGCACGCTGGCGCCCTTGGCGTAGGTGATCCCGTCGAAGTTGACCTCGACGGCCTCCAGGTCCGGCATCTCACAGTAGACCGGGTGGGTGGAGGAGAGCTGGTCCTGCCGGTAGCCCCAGTTCTTGCGGATGGAGAGGAAGGTCGTCCACGCCTCGCGGAACCGGGTCGCGTGGGTGTTGCACCAGTGGCTGGCCCACTCGGCGAACGACTCGTTCAGCCACAGGTCGTTCCACCAGCGCATGGTGACCAGGTCGCCGAACCACATGTGGGCCAGCTCGTGCAGGATCGTGTTGGCCCGCTGCTCGTACTCGAAGTCGGTCACCTGCGAGCGGAAGATGTAGTGCGCCTCGGCGTGCGTGACGCAGCCGAAGTTCTCCATCGCGCCGGCGTTGAAGTCGGGCACCCAGAGCTGGTCGTACTTGGGCAGCGGGTAGCGGACGCCGAACTGCTCGTGGAAGAAGTCGAAGCCCTGCTTGGTGATCAGGAAGAGGTCGTCCGAGTCCATGTACTGCGCCATGGAGGCGCGGCAGTACGCGCCCAGGTCGATGCCGTCGTGGCTGTCCCGCACCTCGTGGTACGGCCCGGCGCAGAGCGCGGTGATGTAGGTGCTCATCCGCACGGAGGTGGCGAAGTGCACCGTCTTGAGGCCCTCGCCCGCCGGCTCCTCGCGCTCCGCCGGCATGTTCGAGACCACCTTCCAGTGGTCCGGGACGGTGGCGCGCCAGGTGTAGACGCTCTTCAGGTCGGGCTGGTCGAAGCAGGCGAAGACCCGCTGCGCGTCCGCCGTCTCGAACTGGCTGTAGAGGTAGGTCTCGCCGTCGACCGGGTCGACCGTGCGGTGCAGGCCCTGCCCGCTGTTCGAGTACGCGAAGTCCGCGTCGACCACCAGCGTGTTCTCGCTGCCCAGCCCGGACAGCGTCAGACCCTTCTCCGCCGACCAGCCGCCGAGGTCGACCGGGGCGCCGTTCAGCGTCGCCGACCGCACCGAGTCGGCGGCCACCTCGATGAAGGTGCTCGACCCCGGCTCGGTGCACCGGAACCGGATCTCGGTGGTGGATCGGAAGGTGCGACCTTCGGCCGCCTGGACGGCGGTCGAGAGGTCCAGACTGATGTCGTACCCGGTCACGTCGAGCAGGCGGGCCCGCTCGGTGGCCTCGACCTGCGTCAGGTTGCGCACTCCCGGCACTGTTCGTCTCCATCCCGTCTCGCCGTACGCCTCGTTGGCGCCGTCACCGACCGCTCGTGACGGCCGGATTCGAGTCTTCCATGCACGAACACCCCGCGGTGGGCGAGGTCACGCTCTCATTCCGGTGTCGGTCGATGGCCGCCGGGGTGAAGATCGGGGAAGGCGCCGGAGGCCGGCGCCACCTGTCGTGAAGGGACCCACCGTGAGCGAGCGTGTCGCCGTAGACATGTGGTTCGACCCCATCTGCCCGTGGGCGTGGATCACCTCCCGCTGGCTGTTGGAGGTCGAGCAGGTGCGGGACGTGGACGTCCGCTTCCACGTGATGAGCCTGTCGGTGCTGAACGAGGGCCGGGAGGTGCCCGAGAAGTACCAGGAGCTGATGCGCACGGGCTGGGGCCCGGTGCGGGTCTGCATCGCGGCCGAGCAGCGGTACGGCCAGGAGGCCGTCCGGAAGCTCTACACCGCGCTGGGCACCCGGATCCACCTCGGGCAGGAGAAGCTCTCGCCGGAGCTGTTCGCGGCCGCGCTGGCCGACGCCGGGCTCGACCCGGAGCTGGCCGAGGCCGCCGAGAGCGCCGGTTACGACGAGGCGCTGCGGGCCAGCCACGAGGCCGGCATGCGCCCGGTCGGCACCGACGTCGGCACCCCGGTGATCCACGCGCCCGGCCCGGACGGCGGCATGGTCGCCTTCTTCGGTCCGGTGGTCACCCCGCGCCCGAAGGGTGAGGCGGCGGGTCGGCTCTGGGACGGCGTCCTGCTGGTCGCCGGCACTCCGGGCTTCTACGAGCTCAAGCGCTCCCGCGAGCTCGGCCCCATCTTCGACTGACCCTCCACGGCGGCCGCGAGCCGTGCGCCGGCCGGACCGGGCGCACGGCTCGCGGGCCCGGATGCCGCCGGTCGGGCACCGGGTGCCGCCGTGCGTGCTGCCGCCGGGTGCCGCCGTGCGTGCTGCCGCCGTGCACGCCGCGGCCTGGCGAAGCCGCGGCCCGGCGGGCCGCGGTCCGCGGCGTCACCGGGGGGCCGGCGGACTCGTTCTCTTCGGTGTCCGCCGCAGCGACCCGCAGGGCCGCACCCCGCAGCTCGTGGAGGCAATCCCGATGGCCAAGCACCGTGCTTCCGGTGACGATCCGCTGACCGGGGAGGAGGTGACCGAGGGCCCGGAGGCGGCGTACTGGTCGGTCGACGACTCCCGCTGGCCAGCGGTCCGCCCCGATCTTCCCGCACACATGGTGGACCTGCTCGCCCCGCCGATCGTGGTCGGCGTCGCCCGCGTGCCGGCCACCTCCCGGCTCACCCCGCCGGCCGAGCACCGGCGGAACGCGCCCGCCGACCACCGGCTCGGCCCGCCGGCCGAGCAGCGACGCAACGTCCCGGCGGAGCAGCGACGCAACGTCCCGGCGGAACAGCGACGCAACGTCCCGGCGGAACAGCGGCGCAACGTGCCGGCCGAGCAGCGGTCGGCGCCGGTGGTCGGGCCGCGGACGATCGTGCCCGCCGCGCCGGGCGGGTCGGGCCGGCGACCGGCGGGCGCTCCCGCGTCGGCCGGCCGGCACCGCCTGCCGGCGAAGTAGCCACCGGCGGGCGGGGACACGGCCTGCCGGCGGCGTGGCCGCCGCCTCGGGCGGCGGCACCGCCTGCCGGCGACGTGCCCGCCGCGCCACCCGAATCCGGCGGCCCCGGCACGGCCGCTCTTTCATCTGGTGGACGCCGCGCGGGTCCCGCCGCGCCGGCAGTCGCGTCGCCGGTAGCGTGGTCGCACATGACGGTCGTGCATCCGATCGCCCGGGCCTGGATCACCACTGGCGGCACCGGCGCGCAGAACTACGACGAGTTCGCCGACGACGCGGAGATCACCGCGATCATCGAGGCGAACCCGCACAGTGCCCTCGGCATCGAGATGCCGCACCGGGCGCCGGAGAGCCTGGGGAAGTCCTTCCTCGACGCCCTGCCGGACGCGGTGACCCGCCTCGCCGAGGCCAAGGCCGACGGCAGCTACACCCCGGCCGAGCAGGTCGTGGTCCTCTACCGGATCAGCGCGCCGGGGGAGGAGACGGCCTACGGGCTCTGGGCCATGACCGACACCGACCAGATCTCCACCCGGGCCGACGAGCCCGGTCTGGTCATCCGCAACGAGGACGTCTTCATCGCCAAGGTGCGGGAGCGGGTGGCGCTGGCCGAGGCGCTGGGTCACCTCCTCTCGCCCGTACTGCTGCTGCAGACCGGGCGCGGCGACGAGCTGCACGCCGCGCTCGCGGCGGCGACCGACGCGGCCGGGGCGCCCGCGGCGACCGACACCGACCAGGCCGGGCGCACCCACGCCATCTGGCTGCTCGGCCCCGGCCCCCAGCAGGACGAGCTGACCGCGCTCGCGGGCGGCGGGGAGCTGGTCGTGGCCGACGGCAACCACCGCAGCCTGGCCGCGCAGACCGGCGGGCTGCCGCGCTTCCTGTCGGTGATCACGACGCCGGCGTCGGTGGCGATCCAGCCCTACAACCGGCTGGTCAGCGAGCTGACCACCACCGCCGACGAGCTGCTCGACCGGCTCCGCGCCGCCGGCGCGGAGGTCACCCCGATCGACGGACCGGTCGAGGTCCCGGCGGCCGGCGGCACCGTCCACCTCCGCCTCCCCGACCGGGGGTACGCCGTCACCCTGCCGCAGGTGGGCGGCGGCCGGCTGGAGAACCTGGACCACGCGCTGGTCGAGCGGCTGCTGCTGCGCGACGCCCTCGGGCTCGACCCGGGCGACAAGCGGATCACCTACGTCGGCGGCGACTATCCGGCGAGCTGGCTGACCGGAGAGGTCGACGCGGGTCGGGCCGAGCTGGCCGTCCTGATCGCCCCGGTGACCGTGGACGACTTCGTGGCCGTCAACCTGGCGCGGGAGAAGATGCCGCGCAAGAGCACCTGGTTCACCCCGAAGGCGCGCGGTGGCCTGGTGGTCGCCGAGCTGTCCCGCTGAGTTGTGACGAATCCGCCCCGGGGCGCCGCCCGCGCGGCGTCCCGGGCGCGCGCCCTGACAGACTGCGCGGTATGCGCGTCTACCTGGGATCCGACCACGCCGGTTTCGAGCTGAAGGTGCACCTGGTCAACCACCTGACCAAGGAGGGGTACGACGTCGTCGACGTCGGCCCGCACGCCTACGACCCGGACGACGACTACCCGGCCTTCTGCCTGCACACCGGTGACCGGGTGGTGGCGGACGCCGGCAGCCTCGGGGTGGTCATCGGCGGCTCCGGCAACGGCGAGCAGATCGCCGCGAACAAGGTGACCGGGGTCCGGGCGGCCCTCGCCTGGAGCATCGAGACCGCCCAGCTCGCCCGCGAGCACAACGACGCGAACATCGTCGCGGTCGGCGCGCGCCAGCACACCCTGGACGAGGCGACGGCCATCGTCGAGGCGTTCCTGACCACTCCGTTCTCCGGCAACGAGCGGCACGCCCGCCGGATCGGCCAGATGGCCGACTACGAGCGCACCCGCCAACTGCCCGCCCTTCCCTGACCCGCCGCCTCCCACCCCGCGCCGTCCCTGCCGAGCGCACCTGACGGTGCCTGTCCCGGATCCTGGTGCGGAGCGGCCCTGTGGGGTCGCCTCCGTACCAGGATCGCCGGGCGGGAGCGGGCGGCGTGGGTCGGCGTCAGTCGCGGTTCGGCGTCAGCGGCGGGGAAGGTCCTCGCGGGGCGTCCAGTTCCGGCGGATGACCACCACGCGTTCCTCGGCGGCGGCCAGGTCCTCGTCGGTCGGCTGGGCGGCGTCGCGGGCCCGCATCGCGGCCGTCACGCTCACCTGGGACGAGCCGGAGCCGACCAGGCCGCGCAGGCCGCGCTCCCCCTCGTCGCCCGGGCCGCCCCGGCGACCGCGCGAGGGCTCGGCGCCGCCGTCGTGCACGCCCGGGGTCGTGGCCTGCGGCCCCTCGGGCGCGCCCGGGTCGCCGCCCGAGTGCCGTAGCCGGCGGCGCCGTCGCTCCACGTCCCCCATCAGCCGACCGTACCGCCCGAGGCCCACCGCCGCCGGCCCGCCCGCGCCGGCGGCCGGGTGGTCAGAACACGTCCATGCCGGCGGGAGCCCGGTGCCAGCCGAAGGCCGGACCCACGGCGGCCAACGCGCCGGGGCGCAGCTCGCGTACCCGGCCGGCGGCGGCGAGCGCGGCCAGCCCGGCGCCACCCAGGTACAGCTCGCCGAGGCAGCGCACGTCGCAGGCCAGCTCGGCCGGCCGGTCCGTCGGCGCGCACCCGGCCCGCTCCGGCCCGCCGCTCAGGTGCCAGCGGCCGGCGTTCTCCGGGATCAGCTCGTCGGTGACCTCGATCACCACGTCCATCCCGGTCGCGTACCGGCGGGCGGCGAGCGCGGCGGGCACGTCCACCACCCGCAGCCAGAGCGCGTCGATCAGTTGCGCGCCCAGCCGGCGCGGCTCGTTGACCAGCCGCAGCAGCGGCTCGTCCACCGCACCCGCCCCGAAGGAGAGCTGCCCGGTCAGGTCGAGCGAGAGCAGCATCCGCCACATCGCCGCGTACGCCGCCGGGGTGGCGGCCACCACCTCGTCGACCGTGGTGATCCCGTTCGGCCCGGTGCTCTCCCAGTTCGCGCGCGTACGGAAGAGCCCGTAGCCGTCCACGCCGTCCGGCCCCTCGTGCAGCACCGCCCGGCGCTCGGTGGCGCCGCCCCGCCGGTCGGCCTGGTCGCTCAGCACGTACCGCCACCACGCCTCGTCGCGGCTGGACCAGCCGGGGCGCTCGGGGCGCACCCGGTCGTACACCCGGGCCAGCTCGGCCCGGCAGTCGGCAGGCGCGGCCAGGCGCAGCCGGCCCTGCGTGGGCGTCGGGTCCGGCATCCGCAGCGCGACGGTGGCGCACTGGACGGAGAGCCGCTGGGCGGCCAGGCCGTAGCCGAAGCGCGGGTAGATCCCGCCCTCGCTGGCCCACAGCACCGCCACCGGTTCCCGGCCCTCGTCGCGCACCTGCCGCAGCTGTCGCACCATGAGCTGGGTGAGCAGTCCCCGGCGTCGGTGGGTGGGTGCGACGCCCACCCCGCTGACGTGGGCGGCCGGCACCCGCGCGCCCGGCACGGTGAGTTCCCGGGTGAACGCCCGTGCGGTCGCCACCGCCTCGCCGCCGTCCCGGACCAGCAGCGTGCGCTCGGGCTCGAAGAGCGCCCGCTCGATCTCGTGCGTTTCGGGGTCGGGCGGGGCGTGGAAGAGGTGGCCGAGCAGCCGGGCCAGCTCGTCGAAGTCATCGGCTCGGGCGGTCCCGACCGCAAGTGGGGGTTTCGTCACCCCGCCGTGTCTAGCCGATCGGTGCGGGCTCGGCGACCCATTTGTCGGCTGGCTACCCTCGAAGCCGGACGGTGGCCGGTGGTCGCCGTCGGTCCAGGGGAGGGACGAGATGGCCGACCAGACACAGCCGTGGGCCGAGCGGACCGTCGAGGTGCCGCCGCAGCCCGGTGTCGGGGTGCCGCCGCAGCGCGACGCGTACCGGCGGGGGGTGGCCTCGGTCGGGCAGCCCCGGGCTCCGCGCACCGAACCGTTCCCCGTGGTCGGGCAGGAGCCGACCGGCACGGGCTGGCCCGACGGGCCGGCGCCGCGGCGCCCGCTGAGCTGGCACGTCGCGCAGCTCAAGCGCGGCGGCGAGTGGAGCGCCGCCGGGGCGCTCTTCGCGTTCGTCTGCTGGGGGATCTGGGCGATCTCGGGCGGCGGCGACCTGGCCGGGCCGCTGCTGATCTTCGTGCTGAGCCTGCTGGTGGCGGCCGGTCTCTTCGCGCTGGCCCGGCTGCTCGGCCGCGTGGTGCTGGAGCGGCAGCTGGGCCGGGTGCGCCGCAGCGCGCGCGGGGCGCACCTGGTCACGGCGGTCTTCCTGGCCGGCCTCGGCATCGCCTACCTGCAGCAGACCGAGTGGGTCGTGTCGGCCTGGAACTGGATCAGCGGGAACTGACCGGACAGCGGGCATCAACGGGCCTGACCGGAGAAACCGCATCACTCCGGGACTGACCGCACGCCCGGGCGGGTCGGCGTCCGCCGCCCGCCCGCGCGCCCGGTCGCGGGTGTCGCGACCCCGGTCGTTCTCCACTCCACCAGGTCGGCCGCTGCTTACCCGGCGGGTCGCGGTTCATCCGCGCCCGGGCCGGCCTGACCCGGCGGTCAGTGCTTGCCGCCGTGGCCCTCCGCGTCCGCCTTCGGGAGGCCACCCGGGCTGCGGTACCCGGGCGGTCCCGACGCAAAACGGGCGCTCGCCCGCAGGAGGGCGACCGCCCGGTGCGCAACGGTATGACCGACGCGGGATGGGCCCGAACATTGCCATTCATCGATATATGTCCATAGGATCCCGCCATCGGATGCCGGCGCGTCGACCCCCGCGCGCCGCGAAGCTCGGGGAGGCTCCCATGGTCCGTTGGCGCAGACTCATCGGCCGGTTGGCCGCCGCGTTGGTGGCGGTCACCGCCGGCTCGTTCGTCCTGGCCGTTCCGGCCGGTGCCAGGCCCGCGTCGGACGTGACTCCGTACGTCGTCGGCGGCACCCTCGCCGCGCAGGGCGAGTTCCCCTTCATGGTCCGGCTCTCGATGGGCTGCGGCGGCTCTCTCTACAGCCCCCGGCTGGTGCTGACCGCCGCACACTGCGTCGGCGGGACCGGCGCGAACACCAGCATCACCGCCACCCTCGGCGTGGTGGACCTCCAGTCGTCGAGCCGGATCCAGGTGCGGTCCGACTACGTCTACCGGGCGCCCGGCTACAACGGCAACGGCAAGGACTGGGCCCTGATCCGGCTGGCCACCCCGGTGACCACGCTGTCCACGCTCAAGATCGCCACCAGCACCGCGTACGACAACGGCACCTTCACGGTCGCCGGGTGGGGTGCCACCTGGGAGGGCGGCGCGCAGCAGCGCTACCTGCGCAAGGCGACCGTGCCGTTCGTCAGCGACGCCACCTGCAACTCCTACTACGGCGGCCAGATCATCCCGAGCGAGGAGATCTGCGCGGGCTACGCCAGCGGCGGCGTCGACACCTGCCAGGGCGACTCGGGCGGCCCGATGTTCCGGCGGGACGCGACCAACGCCTGGATCCAGGTCGGGATCACGAGCTGGGGCTACGGCTGCGCCCGCCCCAACTACCCCGGCGTCTACACCCAGGTGAGCACCTTCGCCCCGGCGATCGCCTCGGCGGCGGCGAGCCTCGGCGGCTAGCCGCGGGAGCGGTGTGCGGGGACCCGGCCGGCCCGTCCGGCCGGGTCCCCGCGCGTGTCCGCCCTCGCGATGCCGACTACCGGACGTGATTCCCGCTGATCGATCGGGTGACGAGAGAGCCGCGCAGCCCCGTCCCGGCCCCCGGCCGCCCGGGCTGCGGCGGGGCGGAACCGTCGTGTCCGGCCGGCGGGGTCCGGAGGATCGGCTGGTCGCGGGCCGGTTCCCCGGACGGGTCGCGCGTCCGGGGCGCGACGACCGACGCCGACGCAGACAAGTGACGGGAATCGATGTAGCAGAAAGTTGCGTATTCCCTACCGTCGATCAGGCCTCTAGTGTCCATGACCAGCGGCCGTCCATCGACCGACGCCGATCACTGTCGGCGTGCGGCGGGCCGGCACAGCTCCGTACGCGGCTGCGACCGACGGCCGCACGGGCTCGGGACAGGAGGCGTGATGAGGTCGGGCGACAGCGGGTCCGCGGCAGCGGTTCCCGTCTCGTACGGGTCGACGTACCGGTACACCGCCACCCGCCCGTCGGCCGCCGGGCCGCACCCCGCAGCCGACCTGGGCAGCGCAGCCGACGGCAGCCGCGACCGGGTGTCCACGGCCGCCCTGGCCGCCGTGGAACTGCTCGACCGCCTGGGCCGCCAGGCACCGGTGCGAGTACGGGCCGGCGCGGAGATGCTGGACCTGCCGGTCTGGCCGGCGGACCTGCACCGGATGCCCGGCGACCGGGCGCGCGCCACGGTCCGCACGTGCGCCGCCGCACTCGACCACGAGGGCGTCGACCACGTCCTCGTGCTCCTCGACGGCGGCTCGCCGGCACCGTCCGCCGGCGCGCCACCCGTGCTGCTCACCGCCGACGTCACCGACACGACGGTCGCGGTCGTGCTCCGCTGCGCCGCCGACGATCCGTGGTCGGCCGATGCCGCCGCCGTGGCGGAGATGTACGCCGAACTGCTCGCCGCCCTGCTCGCCGACCCGGCGTCGCCCGCGTCGACGGCGTCGGCCCTCGGGCCCGCCTCCCGGGCCCTGGTGGAGCGGGCCGGCCGCCGGCACGACGACGGGCCCTTCGTGGCGGTGCCGCGCATGATCGAACACCGCGTCGACCTGCATCCGCAGCGCCGGGCGGTGTCGTTCCGGGGGCGCTCGCTGACCTACCGCGAACTGGACGACCTGGCCAACGGCGTCGCCGCCGCCCTCGCGGCCCGGGGGGTCGGGCGGGGCGACGTGGTGCCCGTGCTCCTCGCCGACGGCCTCGAACTCCCCGTCGTCGACCTGGCCCTGATGAAGCTCGGCGCGGCCTTCGTGCCCGTCGACCCCGGCTGGCCGGCGGACCGGCTGCGCGCGTCCCTGGCGGTGATCCGGCCCCGGCTCGCGGTGGTCCGGGGTGGCGACCCGCGTCCCGACACCGGGGATGTTGCCTGCCTGCCGGTGGACCTCGACGAGATCACCCCGACCCGCCGCCGGCCCGGGATGCCCGTCGGCCCGGGCGACCTGATCTACGGCATCTTCACCTCCGGCACCACCGGCGCCCCGAAGTGCGCCGTCAACCGGCACGACGGCATCGCCAACCGGTTCCGCTTCATGACCCGCTACTTCGCCGCCACCGGCGCGGAGGTGGTGCTGCAGAACAGCCGGCACACCTTCGACTCGTCGGTGTGGCAGATGTTCTGGCCGCTGACCACCGGCGGCCGGGTGGTGGTGCCCGTCGAGGGCGGCTTCCTCGACGTCGAACGGACCGTCCGCACCATCGCCGACGAGGCCGTCACGATGACCGACTTCGTGCCGAGCGTGCTCGGCGCGCTGGTGTCGGTCCTGGACCGGGACCCGGCGGCCCGCCGTGCCGTCGCCACGCTGCGGCACGTGATCGTCGGCGGCGAGGAGATCGACCCGTGGGCGGTGCACCGCCTGGCCGACCTGGTGCCGGGAGTGTCGGCCACCAACGGGTACGGCCCGACCGAGGCCTCCATCGGCATGGTCTTCCACACCGTCACCCGGTCCGACGGCGACGTCATCCCCATCGGCCGGCCCATCGACAACTGCTACGCGGCGGTGGTGGACGCCGGGCTGCGCCCGCTGCCGCCCGGCGCGACCGGCGAGATCGTCATCGGCGGGGTCTGCCTCGGCGAGGGATACCTCGGTGACCCGGCCCGCACCGCCGAGGTGTTCGTCCCCAACCCGCTGCCCGGCATCCCCGGCACCCGGCTCTACCGCACCGGGGACCTGGGCCGTCTCGCCGCCGACGGCCGACTGCACTTCGTCGGCCGGCGCGACTTCCAGCTCAAGGTGAACGGCGTCCGGATCGAGGCTGGCGAGATCGAGACCGCCGCCACCCGGCTGCCCGGGGTGCGGCAGGCGAAGGTCCTCCTCGCCCGGGAGGGCCGGGGGAAGTCGCTGGCCCTCTTCGTCGCCGCCGACCCGGAGGTGACCGAGCCGGCGGTGCGGGCGCACCTGCGCCGGCTGCTGCCCCGGCCCCACGTGCCCCGGCACGTCGTGGTGCGGGACGCGCTGCCGCTGACCGGCAACGGCAAGGTCGACCGGCGGGCCCTGGAGACCTGGCTCGACCGTACGCTCGCCGATCGGGCGCGGGCGAGCGCCGCGCGCGCCGAGGCGCGTACGCTGCCGGGCCGGGTGCTGGCCGTGTTCCGGACCGTCCTCGGGCGGCCGGACCTCGACCCGGACACCGACTTCCTCGACGCCGGCGGCGACTCGCTCCAGGCGCTCGACGTGGTGACCGCGATCGACGCCGACCACCACGTCCGGGTCGGCGTCCAGGACCTCTTCGCCCACCCCACCGCCGCCCGGCTCGCCCGGGTGGTCGCGGCGCGCCTGCGTGCGGCCGACCCCGCCGAGACCGAGGCCGAGCTGGTGGAACGCGACGCGGCCGTCCCGGCCGACCTGCCGGTGCGCCCCGTCGCCCGACGCCGGTCGCCGCGCACCGTCCTGGTCACCGGCGCCACCGGATTCGTCGGCGCGCGGCTGGTCCACGAACTGCTCGCCACCACCGACGTCCGGGTGCTGTGCCTCGCGCGGGCCGCCGACGACGCCGAGGCCACCGCCCGCGTCGTCCGGGCGTTGGCCGAGCGGGGCCTGTGGCGGCCCGGCCACGGCCTGCGCCTGCACGGGTACGCCGCGGACCTGGCCCGCCCCGCCCTCGGCCTGGACCCGGAGGCCTGGGCCCGGCTGGCCCACGACTGCGACCTCGTGCTGCACGCCGGGGCGCTGGTCAACTTCCTGTTCGACTACCGGGCCCACCGCCAGGCGAACGTCCTCGGCACCGCCGAGCTGCTCCGGCTGGCGCTGACCGGCCGGCCGAAGCCGCTGCACCACGTCTCCACCCTCGGCGTCCTCGACACCGAGGCCGCCCGCCGCCCCGACCCGCTGCCGGAAGGGTGCGACCCGGCCCTCGCCGTCCCGCCCACCAGCGGCTACAGCCGGTCGAAGTGGGTGGCGGAGCGGTATCTCGCCGAGGCCCGGCGGCGCGGCGCGACCGTCACCGTGCTGCGTCTCGGCGAGGTGATGCCCGCCGCCGACGACGGGCAGCCCAACCCCCGGGCGCTGACCCACCTGCTGCTGGCCGCCTGCCACCGGCTGCGGATGCGCCCCGACGCGCCGGTCCGCTCCGACTGGACGCCGGTGGACTGGGCCGCGCGCCGGATCGTCGCCGCCGTCGTCGACCCGCGGCTGTGGGGCGGCACGCTGCACGTCCTGCACCCGGTGAGCGTCGACTTCACGGACCTGCCGCTGGCCGGCGCGGACGCCCTGCCCCGGGTGAGCTGCGTGCGCTTCGTGGCGGCGCTGCGCGAGGCGGCGACCGACGGCGACCGGGCCGCCGCCGTGCTGCTCGCGCTGTTCCCGGCCGGGGCCGGCGCCGACGAGGAGCGGCTGCGGGCGGTCTTCGCGACGCTGCTCACCGACAACCCCCGGCTGTTCCGCCGCGACGGCTGCGCCGAGCTGGAACGGCGCCGGGGCTTCACCGACCACCGGCTCGGGCCGTCCGTCGGCGCCTACCGGGCGTGGCTGGGCGAGCACGAGCGACGGGCGACCGACCGGCTGCTGCTGCCGGCCGGACCAGGGTGACCAGCCGCGCGCGGCGCGGCGATCCGCACGGACGAGGGAGTGGAATGCGATACCGCAGGATGGGTCGGCTCGGCTGGCAGGTCAGCGAGGTCGGGTACGGGATGTGGGGCATCGGCGGGGGACCGGGCGGCTTCACCGGCTGGGACTACGACACCGCGCCGGCCTGCCTGGACGAGGCGGTGGAACGGGGCTGCAACTTCTTCGACACCGCCTGGGTCTACGGGCGGGGCGTCAGCGAGCGGCTGCTCGGCGCCCTCGTGCGCCGGCACCCGGACCGCCGGCTCTACCTGGCCACCAAGATCCCGCCGAAGAACCGGGAGTGGCCGCCCGGCCCGCAGGACACCCTGGACGACGTCTTCCCGGCCGACCACATCCGCGAGTACACCCGGCACAGCCTGGAGAACCTCGGGGTGGACCGGATCGACCTGCTCCAGTTCCACGTCTGGGAGGACCGCTGGGCGGCCGACGGGCGCTGGCAGGAGACCGTCGCGGACCTCAAGCGCGAGGGCCTGGTCGACGGCGTCGGGATCAGCGTCAACCGGTGGGAGCCGACGAACTGCCACGCCGCCCTCGACACCGGGCTGATCGACGTCGTCCAGGTCATCTACAACATCTTCGACCAGGCGCCCGAGGACGAGCTGTTCCCCCGCGCGCAACGCGACGACATCGGGATCATCGCCCGGGTGCCGTTCGACGAGGGGACGCTGACCGGCACGCTGACCGCCGACAGCACGTGGCCGGAGGAGGACTGGCGCAGCACGTACTTCGGCCCGGAGAACCTGCTGCCCAGCGTGGAGCGCGCCGAGCGGCTGGCCGCCGACGTGCCGCCGGGGACGACCATGCCGGAGCTGGCGCTGCGGTTCATCCTGCACCACCCGGCGGTGAGCACGGTGATCCCCGGCATGCGCCGGGTCGAGCACGTCCGCGCCAACCTGGCCGTCAGCGACGGCGCGCCGCTGGACGCCGGGCTGCTGGACCGGCTGCGCGACCACCGCTGGGACCGCAAGCCGACCTGGTGGTCCCAGTGAGGCCCGTCCACCGTTCCGGCGGCGCGCCGGTCCGGCGGGCCAGGCGGTACGGGGGGCCGGCATGCCGGTGATCGCCATGTGGGCGCATCCGCGGGCGCTCTCCACCGCGTTCCTGCGCATGATGATCGCCCGCGGCGACGTGACGGTCGTGCACGAGCCGCTGGTCACCCTCGTCGACGAGGGGCACGTCGACCTGCCCACCGCCGACGGCGGCACCGTCACCGTCACCGACCCGGCCGAGGTCGTCGCGCACCTGACCGGGCTGGGCCGGGACCGGACGGTCTTCGTCAAGGACACCCTCGAGTACCGGTACCGGCACCTGTTCGACGATCCCGAGTCGATCGCCGACGTCACACACACCTTCATCGTCCGGGAACCGGCCCGCACGATCAGCTCGCACTACGCCATCAAGCCCACGGTGACCTGCCCGGAGATCGGCTTCGAGCACCAGTGGGAGCTGTTCGACCTGGTCCGCCGGACCGCGCGCCGGCCGCCGGTGGTGATCCGGGCCGAGGACCTGCTGCGCCGGCCCGCCGACACGGTGGCGGCCTGGTGCGCCGCCGTGGGGCTGCCGTTCCGGCCGGAGGCGCTGAACTGGGAACCGGGGGAGCGCGCCGAGTGGCGGCGCACCCGCAAGTGGCACCTCGACGTCGAGCGCACCTCGGGCTTCTCGCCGGTCGCCAAGTCCTTCGCGGTGACCGTCGACAACGACGACACCCTGCGCTCGTACCACGACCACCACCAGCCCTTCTACCAGCGGCTGATCCGGCACGCCATCGCCATCGGGGAGGACTCATGACCACCACCGCCGCGCCGCCCGTGACCGCGTCGTCGACCCTGTCGCCCGGCGAGGTGTTCGCCCGCGCGTACGCCGCCGACCCGGCCGGTGCCGAGGTGCGCTTCGACTACACCATCACGGACGCCTTCCAGCCGACCAAGGAACGCCCCCGGGTGACCGTCCGCAACCTGTTCCGCAAGCGGTCGGTCGGGATGGACCCGGTCCGGTTCTGGTGCGAGGGCCGGCCCGACGCCGGGGAGGCCGCCGCGGTGCACGAGTCCGGCCTGCGCCGCGAGGCGGCCTTCCGGTTCGGCACCGCCTCGGCCGCCGTGCACCCGATCCGCGCCTGGGTACGCATCCCCGAGGAACTCGCCGACGACCCGGAGGGGTTGGCCGTCTTCGTCGACTACCGGCTGCTGGTCCGCCTCGCCACCGCCGAGAACCAGGCGCTGACCATCGGCGAGCACGGGTTGCTGCGGCACCCCGAGATCGGGCGGCTGCCGTACCGGCACGACTGGCTGACCGGTCTGCTCGCCGCCTGCGACGAGATCGAGCAGACCGGCGCCACCCCGCACGCGATGATCGTCAACCCGAGGGACTACTACACCCACCTGCTCGGGCGCGACGCGCTGCTGGCGGACCTGCACCGCAACGGCGTCCTGATCAGCCGCACCCGGATGGTGGCGCCGGGCGAGGCGGTGGTGGGCGACTTCGCGATGGCGGCGCGCCTGCTCGACGCCGGGCGCTCCGCGATCCGCGTGGCGACCCCGCCGCCGGGCACCTTCGCCACCGACGGCCCGGCCGTCTGCGCCGAGATCCACGAGGGCCTGGCCGTGCACCTGCCGACCCACTTCTTCCACGTCGTACCGGCCTAGGAGCGTCACCGCATGACCACGACCGGCGGGAAACTCTCGTTCTACCGGCCCATCGTGCCGCTGTTCGGCGCCATCTTCCTCTGCCTGCTCGGCGTCGGCGCGTCCCTGGCCGTGTTGCCCTTCTACGTCCTCGACGAACTCGACGGCAACCGGGTCGAGGTGGGCGTGGTGATCGCCGCGATCGCGGTCTCCGCCGTGATCGCCCGGCCCATCGCCGGCCGGCTCGGCGACCGGCACGGGTACCGGACGGTGATGCTGGCCGGGGCGGCCGTGTGCGCCGCCGCCGCCGCGGCCTACCTGGTGGCCGGCAACGTCGGCGTGCTGGTCGGCGTCCGGGTCCTGCACGGCGTGGGGGAGGCGGCCGTCTACACCGCCGGCGCCGCCTGGCTGGTGGCGCTCGCGCCGGCCGACCGGCGGGGCCGCGTCGTCGGCCTGTACGGCATCCACATGTGGCTGGGCATCACGCTCGGCGCGCTGCTCGGCGCGGTGCTGCTGCGCACCTCGGGCGGCTACCCCGCCGTGTGGCTGTTCGCGATCCTGGCGGCGCTGGCCGGGGCCGCGCTCGTGGCCGTCCGCCCCCGGCCGCAGCAGCCGGAACCGAAGGGCCCGGCCGGCATCCTGCCGCGCAGCGCGGTCGCCCCGGGCGTCGCGCTCTCCCTGGCCGGGTTCGGGTACGCCGCACTGGCCGCGTTCGTCGCCCTGCACCTGGCCGACCGGGGCATCGAGAACGGGATCGCCGCGTTCAACGCGTTCGGCTTCACCTATGTCGGCGTCCGGCTGTTCGTGGGCGGGCTGCCCGACCGGCTCGGCGCCGGCCGGGTGGCGGTCGCGTCGGCGCTGGTGGAGGCGGTGGGGCTGCTCCTGGTCGCGGTCGCGCCGAATCTCGTGGTCGCGGTCGTCGGCGGGCTGGTGATCGGCGCCGGGCTCTCGCTGCTCTTCCCGGCGCTGGCCCTGCTCGTGATCAACCGGACCGACCCGGCGCACCAGGGGGCGGCGCTCGGCGCGTTCACGTCGTTCTGGGACCTGGGCCTGGTGGCCGGGGCGCCGCTGGCCGGCCTGGTCGCCAGCGCGGCCGGCTATCCGGCGGTCTTCCAGGTGATGCTGCTGGCGGCGCTGGTGTCGGCGGGCATCTCGGCGTGGACGATGCTGCCCCGTCGCTCGCTGGTGGGCCAACGCCCCCACTGACCCCTCGGGCGGTCAGGGGAAGCGGGCGGGGGAGAGCGGGGCGGGGTCGACGGGTGGTGGGGCGCCGGCCGCCAGCGCGGCGAGCAGTGCGCCCGCCGCGGGCGCCGTCTGGACGCCGTAGCCGCTCAGCCCCGCCAGCCAGAGGAAGTCCGGCGCCTCGGGGGCCGGGCCGATCACCGGCACGTCGTCCGGGGCGGCGGTCCGCAGACCGGCCCAGGCCCGGTGGACCCGGCGGAAGCTCAGCGTGGTGGCCTCCTGCACCCGCTCGGCGCCGATCGCCACGTCGAGGTCGTCGGGGCGGGCGTCCCCGGGCGGCGCCGGGGTGGCGTCGGACGGGGAGACCAGCAGGCGCCCCGACTCCGGCTTGAAGTAGAAGGTGCCGGCCACGTCGTTGACCATCGGCCAGCCCGTCGCCGGGACGCCGGCCGGCGCGTCCACGAGGAAGGCGGTGCGCCGCAGCGGGGTCAGCCCCACCGGTCGTACGCCGGCCGCCGCGGCGACCTCGTCGGCCCAGGCGCCCGCCGCGTTGACGACGACCCGCGCGGTGAACTCGCCGGCGTCGGTGGTGACCCGCCACGCCCCGCCCGCCCGCCGCAGCCGGCGGACCCGGGCGCCGCACACCACCCGACCGCCGGCCGCGCGGATGCCCCGCAGGTATCCCTGGTGCAGCGCGGCGACGTCGAGGTCCCGGGCGGCCGGCTTCACCATCGCCCGCCGGCACCACCCGGGCCGCACCACTGGGCAGTACGCTGCCACCTCGGCCAGGTCGATCTCGCGGGCCGGCGGGTCCACGTCGGCCCCGTCGCGCAGCGCCGCGTCGAACTCGTCCTCGGCGCCCGGCGGGCAGAGGGTGAGCGCGCCGCGCGGGGTGAGCAGCGGATGGTCGGCGAACCCCGGCGGCGGGGCGGTGAGAAAGCCCCGGCTGGCCCGGGTCAGCCCGCGCACCACCGGCCCGCCGTAGTACTCGGAGAACAGGGCGGCCGAGCGGCTGGTGGAGTGCTGGCCGGGGACGTGTTCCATCTCGGCCAGCAGCACGCTGCCGTACGCGGCGAGGTGGTGTCCGGCGCTGGCGCCCGCGATGCCCGCGCCGATGACCATATAGTCGATCGTCACTGGATTTGACGGTAGCCGCAGACGCCTCCGGCGACAACCGTCGATGAACATCGATGTTGTGCGGACGATCCGCCCGCGCGGCCCGCAGGATCGACGGGTCGCGCGGGCGGACGTCGGCATGCGGGTGACCCGGCCGAGCGCCGGCAGGATGACCGCCCGGTGCCGGCTCGGCGGCGCCGGTGCCGGTGGCCCCGGCGTTCCCGGGTCAGGCGCCGCAGTAGAGCAGGCGGTTCGGCGTGCCGGCGACCACGCCGCTGACGACCCCGGTGGTCGCCCTGCCGGTCAGGTAGGCCGCCACCTGGGCGGGAGTCCAGGTGGGATTGGCCGAGAGGGCGAGCGCGGCGCACCCGGCGACGTGCGCGGCGGCCATCGACCCGCCGCTGAGGGTGGCCACCGCCGTGTCGGTGGTGTGCCAGGTGGAGGTGATGTTGGCGCCGGGGGCGTAGAGGTCGAGGCAACTGCCGTAGTTGCCGCTCGGCATCCGGCCGTCGGTGCTGGTGGTGCCGGCCACGGTGAGCGCCGCCGGCACCCGGGCGGGGGAGTAGTTGCAGGCGTTGGCGTTCGAGCTGCCGGCCGTGACGACGTAGGTGACGCCGGACGAGATCGACCGGTTCACGGCCGAGTCGAGGGCCGTGCTGGCCCCGCCGCCGAGCGCCAGCAGCGCCACCGCCGGCCGGACCGCGTTCGCGGTGACCCAGTCCACCCCGGCGATGACCTGGGAGAAGGTGCCGCTGCCGGCGCAGTTCAGCACCCGCACCGGGCGTAGCTGGATCTCCTTCGCCACCCCGTGCCGCGTGCCGCCGACGGTGCCGGCCAGGTGGGTGCCGTGGCCGTTGCAGTCGTCGGCCGGGCCGCCGTCGACGAGGTCCACCCCCACGCCGGCCCGCCCGCCGAAGTCGGTGTGGGTGCGCCGCAGGCCCGTGTCGATGACGTACGCGTGCACGTTGTGCGCGGTGTTCGGGTAGGCGTACCGGCCGTCGAGCGGGAGGCTGCGCTGGTCGATCCGGTCCAGGCCCCAGGACGGCGGGTTGAGCTGGACGCCCGGCCCGACGAGGGTGACCACCCGGTCCCGCTCCACGTACGCCACGGCCGGGTCGGCGGCGAGCCGACGGGCCGCGCGCTCCGGCAGCCGCGCCGCGAAGCCGGTGAGCGCGTGGCCGTAGACGTGGCCGAGGGTGGCGCCGTAGCGGTCGGCCAGCCGGCCCGCGACGTTCCTGACCGCAACCTGCCGGTCGCCGGCGTGCCGGCCGACGCTGTCGTCCCGGAGCACCACGACGTAGCCGTCGGTCACGGCGTTCGCGTCGTCGGCGTGCCGGATCTCGCCGGCGGAGGCCGCGGTGGCGGGGGTGCCCACGGTGGCGACGAGCGCGGCGGCGAGGGCGAGTACGCCCACCGGGCGGGCCCGCCACCGCCGGGTACGGGGAAGTGTCATGCCGGTCCTCCTCCTGTCGGCCCCGCGCCGGCTCGTGGCCGGACGCGGGGCGGCCTGGCCGTTGAGAGGAGGCTATCGGTTATATAGATCGATCTGAATGGTTGTCGGGATTCGGCTAACGGTCGGCGAACCGGTAGATCACGAAGTCCTCCTTGGCGCCGCAGACGATCACGCTGGTGTTCCACGAGCACGTCTCGCTGCGTACGTCCTTCAACTGGCCCATCTCGGTCACCTCGCCCGAGCCGGCCGCCACCCCGGCGACGCTGCGGTCGTCCTCGACGGAGCTCGGCGGGTCGGCGAAGACCAGCAGGTTGCCCGCGTCGAGCCGGACCGCCACCCCCGGCCGGTCCCGCAGCACCGCGCGACCGTCCGGGTCGAACAGGGTGCTGACCGACTCCGAGGAGGTCCGCCGGACCAGCAGATGCTCGCCGAGCGGCACCAGCCGGGTCGCCTCCGGCGCCGGCCAGTAGGCCACCTTCTCCTCGGTCGCCGCCACCACCTCGGTGCTCTCGTCCTCACCGCCCGTGGTCTCCAGCAGGCAGGCCCGGTGCTCGCCGCAGGGCACCAGCGCCTCCGGCCGCTTGCGGTCGTCCGTGGCGGTGTGCAGCACCTTCGGCTGGGCGCCGGTCGTCAGGTCGTACGCCAGCAACTGGTAGCCGGCCTCGTCGCGGGCGACGTAGAGGCGGTCCTCGTGCGCCACCACCAGGTCGTCCTGGTCGGCCACGCCGGCATGGCTGTGGACGATGCGGCCGCTGTCCATGTCGACCACCCGGACGGAACGGTCCGCGCCCACCTGCACGAGCCGGCGGACCTCGCCGCGCCAGGGGTCGCGCGGCCAGCCGTCGACGAAGGCCGGTCCGCCCAGCGCCTCGTCCGTGGTGACCGGGTGGACGCTGGTGCGGGCCCCGCCGTACTCGTCCTGCGGGCTGGGCTGCGTCCACGTCTCCCCGCCGTCGCTCAGCCGCAGCCCGACCAGCCGCTTCTCGGTCTGGTCGACCAGCACCGCGACGTCCTCGCCGAAGAAGACCTCGTCGTTGCCCAGGATCGGCCGGCGCCACCGCTCGTCGCCGGAGGCGCCGTCGAGCAGCACCAGGTCCCGGGGGGTGTCGTCGCCGATGGCGTCGGCGAAGGCCACCACCGCGCCGGGCAGCGCGACGATCCGCTCCCACCGCTCGGCGGACGCCTCGGTCTGCTTCCGCCACCTGACCCCGCCGGTGTCGGCGTCGACCGCCACCACCTCCAGCCGCCCGTCGTCGAGCGGGTGCGCGAGGTACGCCCGGTCGCCGAGCACCGCGGTGAACATCGCCTCCGGCCGGTCGTCCCCGGCGGCCACCCGCTCCACCTCGGCCACGGCGGCCCGGAACTCCAGGGCGGGGTAGCGGTCCCAGGTCAGGTAGAGCACCGCCGCGGTCACCACGCCGGCGAGGGCGACGACGGCCCCGGCTGTGATCCACAGCGCCCGGCGGCGGGGGAACGCGGGCGCGGCCGGGCCGGCGCCGGGCGGCGGCGACACCGGCGTGCCGGAGACGGGTACGCCCGGCCACGCCGCCGGCGACGCGCCCGACCCGGCGGGCAGGCTCGCCGGGGGTACGCCGGGCGCCCATCCGCCCGCCTGAGGCGGCCCGGACACGCCCAACGGCTGACCGCCATGACCGCCGTGCTGGCCGTGGCCGTCGTGACCGCCGTGCTGGCCGTGACCGGCGGGTACGGCGGCCGGCACCGGACTCCCGGGCGGGGCGGCTCCCGGCGGTCCGTACGGCGTGGTCGGGGCCGGTGCGGCGGGCACGGTCGGCGTGGTCGACGCACCCGCGACCAGGGTGGGCGTCAGTCCGGCGGGGAGAGCCGGCGTGACGCCTTCCGGCCCGGCGACAACGGTCAGCGTGGGGCCCACGGGCCCGGCGGGCTGGGGCAGCGCCGGCACGGCGGCTGCGTCCTGCGGCGATGCGGTCGGTCCGGCCTGCGCCGGCGCGACCGGTCCCGGCTGCTGCGCCGGCGCTGGCCCTGGCTGTGGCGGCGCGGCGGATCCGGCCTGCGCGGGCACGGCGAAGGCGGCGGCGCCGCGGGGGCGTCGGGGCAGGGGCAGGTCGGTGAGCGCCCCCTCGGCGACCGGCAGCTCCGGCTGCTCCAGCACGGTCGGGGCGATGCCCAGCTCGGCGTGCAGGAGCCGGGCCACCATCGGCATCCGGGTGGCGCCGCCGACCAGGAACAGGCCGGCGAGCTGCTGCGGGTCGAGGCCGGCCGCGCCGATCACCTCCCGGGTCACCGCCACCGCCCGGCCCAGCAGCGGCGCGGCCACCCGCTCCAGGTCGGCGCGGGTGAGGGTGACGACCGCCTCCACCCCCGGCACGGCCACCGGCGCGGCCGTCGCGCGGGACAGCATCTCCTTCGCGCCCCGGGCGTTCTCCCAGAGTTCGTGCTGCTCCCGCCGCTGCGTCGCCGACTGCGGGTGGACCAGCCGCTGCCACTGCGCCGGATGGTCGCCCGCGACCAACTCGCCGAGCCGGCCCAGCAGGACCGCGTCGACGTCCAGGCCGCCGAGGTCGTCGGCGCCGCCCGCGGCGACCACGCTGAACCCCGAGTCGCCCCACGGGTCGGCGCCCTTGTTGAGGAGCACGGCGACGTCCAGGGTGCCGGCACCGAAGTCGAAAACGGCGATAGTCCCGCCCACCGGCACCGGCCGGCGCAGCACCTGGGTGTAGTAGCGGGCGGCGGCGACCGGCTCCCGCAGCAGCCGGGTGCCCGCTGGGGTGGGGCCGGAGAGCGTGTGCTCGGCCGCGGACGGCCACCCGGCCACGGCCAGGGCGTCGGCGAGCACCTGCCGCCGGGCCGCGTCCCAGGTCGCCGGGCAGGTGAGCACCGCCGGGGGAAGGAAGCCGACCGCCTCGACGGCCGCCCGGGCCACCGCGTGCAGCGTCGCGGCCAGCAGTTCGGCCGGCGGATACCGCCGGTCGCCCAGCGACACCGCGGGCTCGTCGATGCGCCGCTTCGGGTTGGGCTCGTACCGGCCCGGATCGGTGCGGGCCAGCCGCTGGGCGTCCCGGCCGGCGTGCAGCAGCCCGTCCGCGTCGGCGTACACGCCGGAGGGGATGATCGGCTGGCCGTCCACCAGCAGCGGCCGGGTGTGCCCGTCGGGCCGGCGCAGCACGGCGACGGTGTGCGACGTGCCGAGGTCGACGCCGAGGGCGTACCCCTCGTGCTGGCCTGCCATCTGCCGATACCTCCGCGGGACGAGGGGATGCCCGGCCCCGCATGGTACGCAGCAGCCGCACCGGCGCCGATCTCGCCCCGAGTCCCCTGGCGGAGCGGGCCGAGGCCCTCGCCGAGCGCGGCCCGGCCGACGAGGAGTTGCCGAACCTGGCGCCGGCAGCCAGGGTGCCTGGTCACACCCCGATGGTCGGTCCAAGCTGACTGCCCGGCTCACCTCCGGTGCGCCCCAGGGGTGTGCCCGAAGGTGCGGCGGAACGCGTCGATGAACGCGCTGGCCGACGACCACCCGCACCGGTGTGCCACGGTGGTCACCGGCATGTCGTCGGCCAGCAGGAGCAGGGCGTGGTGCAGGCGCAGTTGCGTACGCCACTGCGGGAAGCTCATGCCGAGGTCGGCGGTGAAGAGCCGGGACAGGGTGCGACCGCTCGCACCGACCTGCTTCCCGAGTGCGGCGAGGGTGCGGTTGTCGGCCGGATCCGCGTGGAGGGCCGCGCACAGCGCCGCCAACCGGGGGTCGCGGGGAGCGGGCAGGTGCAGGGGCTGCTGGGGGGAGGCTCGCAGCTCGTCGAGCAGGACTACCCGCAGCCGCTCGCGTGCCGGGCTGTCGTCGTGCGGGCGACGGGTGTAGGCGAGGATCAGCTCACGTAACAGCGGGCCGACGGCCAACACCGTCGGCCGGTCCAGGCCGAGCGGGTTCTCCGCCGTCGGCAGGCCGACGAGGTGCAGTTCGAGTCGGCCGTGGGCCTGGTGGGCGTGCACCGTCCCGGCGGGTATCCAGATGGCGCGGGTGGCGGGAGTGACCCACGCCCCCGCGTCGGTGCTGACGGCCAGCACCCCTCGCGCGGCGTAGACGATCTGGTGGTCGTCGTGTCGGTGCGCGTCGATCCCGGAGCCGGGAGTCAACCACAGGGCGCGGGTCGGGGCGACGGGAGAATGGCGGACTTCCGGCATCAGGTGGCAGGTTATCGGAAGCGCGACAACGGCGGTGCTGACGAGCATTGCCGGATGCCGAGGAACAGACCCGTCGTCCTGCTGTCGGTCGGCCATGCCTGCGTGGACGTCTACCAGGGTGCCGTGGCGTCGCTCGTCCCGTACTTCATCGCCGAGCGCCAGTACGGCTACGCCGCCGCCTCCGGCATCGTGCTGGCCGCGTCCCTGCTGTCCTCGGTGGCGCAGCCGCTGTTCGGCGCGCTGACCGACCGGCGGCGGTCGCCGTGGCTGTTGCCCGTGAGCACCGTCCTCGGCGGGCTGGGCATCGCGCTGAGCGGCATCGGCGGCTCCTACGCGCTGACCCTGCTGTTCGTGGCGGTCTCCGGCATCGGGGTCGCCGCCTACCATCCCGAGTCCGCCCGCCTCGCGCGGATCGCCAGCCGGGGCAGCCACGCGGCGATGGGCTGGTTCGCCCTGGGCGGCAACCTCGGCTTCGCCGCCGCGCCCGTCCTGGTCGCCCTCGTGGTCGCCCACGGCGGTCTGCGGCTCACGCCGCTGCTCGTGCTGCCCGCCCTCGTGGGCAGCGCACTGTGCCTGCCCGTACTGCGCGCGCTGGGTGATCATGGACGCGTCGGCGGTGGCGCGTCGACCCCGACCGGGACCGACGACCGCGCGTCGTTCGTGCGGCTGTCGCTGGCCGTGGTCTGCCGGTCGATCCTGTTCGTCGGGCTGAGCACGTTCGTCTCGGTCTACGCCGAGCTGCGTACCGGCGGCGGCCGGTCGGCGGGCGCCCTGGCGCTGTTCGTGCTCTACCTCGGCGGCGCGGTGGGCACCGTGCTCGGCGGAAAGCTGGCCGGCCGCTGGGGGCGGGTCACCGTCGCGCGCTGGTCGTACCTGGGCACCGTGGCCGCCACGGCGGGCGTCGTGTTCGTCCCCGGCCCCGCGCTGTACCTCTTCGTGGCCCTGACCTCCATGGGCCTCGCCATCCCGTTCTCGCTACAGGTCACCCTCGGCCAGGACTACCTGCCCACCCGGGTCGGCACCGCCAGCGGCATCACCCTCGGCCTGGCCGTCAGCATCGGCGGCCTGGCCAGCCCCCTGATCGGCAGCGTCGCCGACGCCACCTCACTCCAGGCGGCCCTCGCTCCGCTGCCCGCGCTGCCAGCCCTGGCCTGGATGCTGTTCCGTGCCCTCCCGGAGCCGGCGTCGGGAGGAAACCCCCGCCCGCCGACCGCGCCCGGGGTCGGCACGGCCGGTCACCCATCCGCGCGGCTGGGCTGACTCATCGCGTACGAAAATGGGGATCTCGGAGGTCTTCGTCCTCGCGGGCCGCCCATCTCGGTCGATCACGTCGCCTACGGCTGGAGAGTCCGTCACGAGCCGATGTACGCGCAGGGTTTCGGCCCACAGCCCCCTGTTCTCGGCAGTTATAGAAGCATCTCAGTCTGGGCGCATGAGTGCCATGACCCCCCCCCACCCGGGCCCAACTCGGGACAGCAGTCGACTGCTGAGGCACCAGCGCCGCCACCTCCGCCCAAGCCGAACACCGGATTGATCGTCGGCCTCGTCGGAGGCGTGTTCGGGCTTATCGCGATCGCCGTGGCCGTAGTGGTCGTCGTGGTCGGCGTGATTGTCGTCAGGAACAACTCGAACACGGCGTCGCCGTCGCCGCTGACGACCCCGGCCGTTGCCCAGCCCGGCACCCCCGCCGCAGAACAGACACCGACTCCGAGCATTCACACGCCGTCGTACCCGACGCGTACGCCGATGTCGCCCGCCGAGATCGACAGGGTGTTCCGCACCTACATGGACGGCTCACCGGCCACAACATGGACGTTTTTCAAGTCCGGCACCTGCCCGCGGCTGCGGTCCACCCTGCTCGGGTTTGCGTTGAACGGCTACTACATCGGGAAATGGACGCTGCTGCCGTACGAGGTTCCGGCAGATGCCGACCGAATCATCGTCAAGGCGAAGATGACGCAGCTCAAACCGTCCACGGGGGATCCAGCAGGAGAGGTCACCTACTCGTGGTACGTGGAACGGGACGCGGGCGGATCGTATTGGGTGTGTGGGTGGCTCGGGGAGAAATGAGCGAGCGTTGGCGTCGAACAGAAGTCTCTGGAGAAGGCCGGATTTCGGTTGGAGGGCGTGGTGCGAGCGTGTGAGTTCCGGGACGGCCGGTGGTGCGACGGTTACCTGTGCAGCCGCCTGAGGGACGACCCGTCACCGTTGTGACCTGAGCGTAAGCAGTGGCGGCGCAATCAAGGTCGAGGCGGACCCTGCTCGGCGAGTAGTGGCCCGCGGATGGCCCGGAAGATCAAATCAGGGGTAGTCGACCGGCCCAGAATCGGGGCAGATTGCCTCTGACCTGGGCCGGAGGGGGTGGAGCGGGCGACGGGAATCGAACCCGCACCGTCAGTTTGGAAGATCGTTTCCGGCTGACCTGAGCTGTCCGGAACGCCTGGTCAGCGGCGGTGCCGTGGTGCCCGATCATGACCGCTGTTGACCGCCTGGGACACCGGCTACTGGCACGTAGCTGGCACGGCGGCACGTGGGCGTCCGGCGGCGTGCGGCTTACCGCCCCCGGCCTCTCGGGTCGGGGGCGGCTTGCCGTGCCGCCGGCTTGCCGCGAGTCCGGAGCCGGGTAGCCGGTAGCAAGCCGCGGAGCGGCGCGGCAGCCGATCGGCCCGGCCCAGACGGCGGCCGACCACCGTCGCGATCGTCAGGGTTTGTAAGTGCATCAGCCCGAGCAGCGCGGATCGCCCTCCCGGCCCTCGACGGCAGTACCGTCTTACCGTGGATCGAGACCGCCTCATGTCGCTACTCGACACTTCAGACGAAGCTCCGGTTGCCTGCCGCGCTGCGCTCCGGCAAGGGGCGCCTTTCGTGATCGACAGCGACCCCTTGCCAGCGAGCCACATGGTCCGCATCTACCGAAGGCGGGAGAGGCACATCAAAGCCAGAGGGGTTTCCTCCCTTGGCTTCGCTGAAGCCGTCCAAGCCCTGACAGATGCAGGCCACCTGCCGTTACGTCTCGGGTCGGTGGCGGCCGCCGACCCGCCCTACCACTTCCAGATCTTTCTTTCGGCAGACGCGTCGACCGTTGTCGCGTGTCTCGGCGTTGACCAGGCGCACCGCATGATCGATCGCGAATAGTCCCGCTTCAGGGCGGCTGGGTGTGCCGGCCGATGCCGGCCGGAGGCCGCCAGCAGGCCGAGCGCGCCCAGCCGCTGCGCCGCGCTTGCGCGGCGCCTTGATCCAAAAGAGAGTGTTTCGGCAGTGGTGTCGTCTGAAGAACAGCGGCCAGGCGCTGCCGCTGCGCCGGACGCCTCGATCTACGTGGCCGGCCGCAACGCCGACGATCTCGGCAACCAGGCCGGCGGCTGGACGATCACCTGGCAGGGGGTCTCCGGCGACGCGATTCCCGGCACCTCCATCCTCGATGGCATCCGGGAGGTCGCCCCGCACGCCAAGGTCACCTACAGCACGGACGCCTCGGCCCCCACCGGCGGCGCCGAGGTGGGCGTCGTGGTGGTCGGCGAGACCCCGTACGCGGAGGGGTACGGCGACGTCGGCGGCCCGGAGTGCGGCTGGTGCACGGTGCCCCAGCAGGAGGAGAAGTCGCTGAGCCTGCAGCCCGGCGACCGGGCCGTCATCGACAAGGTCTGCGCCCACCTGCGTGGTGCTGGTGGTCTCAGGCCGGCCGCAGGTCCTCACCGACCAGCTCGGCGAGATCGACGCGCTCGTGGCGTCCTGGCTGCCCGGCAGCGAGGGCGCCGGCGTGGCCGACGTGCTCTTCGGCCGGCGTCCGTTCACCGGCCGGCTGCCGGTGAGCTGGCCGCGCACCGAGGCGCAAGTGCCGATCAACGTCGGCGACGCCGACTACCAGCCGCTCTTCCCGTTCGGCTGGGGCCTGGGCACCCAGCCGGGCCGGGACCGGCTGGCGATGCTCGCCGCCGACCGACCCCAGCTGCGCGCCACCCTGGTGGCGGCCGACTGGAACGCCGACGGTTCGCTACGCGACGCCCCCGGGACGCTGCGGACGCTCGGCCGGCAGCTCGGTGCCGGTCAGCGGGACGCGGCGCTGGTCGAGGCGACCCTTGGCCTGGCCCGGGACGCCGCCCAGGCCACCGTGGTACGCGGTGACGCCCCGGCGGACTGGGCGACGCTGATCGCCGACGCCGACCGCGCCCAGCTCACCGGCGACCCGGTGCGGGCGTTCACGCTGCTCACTCGCGTCGTCAGGTAAGGAGGGGCGCAAGGTCGGGCTCCGGCAGTCGTCGCCGGCTCCTGCGGCTGCTGCTGCTCGGGGACCGGGGCCGGATTCGCCCGACCTCATCGATCCGCCCGGCATCGTGCACACTGATCACCAAGCGGTTAATGATCAAGCTTGGTCGAGTCGCGTCAGGGGCGAGTCGCCTTCGCACAAGGAGAGTGCCAATTGTGATCACCTTCGGTGTTTCCAGCGATGGTGACCGTATCGCTGAGGCAGATTCTCCAGCGCCAACGGGTGTGCCGGTCACCGCGCTGGTTGAGGCAGCGGTGGCCGGTGGTGCTCGCCGGTTGTGGCTGCACGGTGGCGATCACCAGGGCGACGGCTTCCACCTCAGAGGTGGCTACACCTTGATGCGGGGGCAGGTGACACAACCCCCTTCGCCGCTGCCCGAGGTCGTGGAGATCACGGACACCGCGACGATTCGTCAGGTCTTCGCGGACTGCTACCGAGGCCAGTGGGGTCACCACCAGCCGCGAGCGGACTACCTGCCGGACCCCGCATGGATTCACCTCGGGCTGCGCGTCGCGGACATGTGGATCGGGCTGTGCCGCGTCCATCGGCAGCGCCGATACGTCGACGGCCCAGGCATCGTCCCCGGGCACCGTGACGTCGACCGGTATGCGCAGCTGCTCGGCGGTGCGCTGTGCCTGCTCGGGCCCGGCTCGGTCGAGATGGAGTCATGGGGCGACGAGCCGGCCGTGCTCGACCGCTACCAGCAGATGGGCTTGCAGGTCGTCACGCATGATGCGGGATGGGAGTGCAGGCTGCCGCCGCAAGAAACCTGACGCGACCGGAGACCAGGACCCGGGCGTCGTGCGCCTTGTCGCGCACCGCTGCGACCCTCGGCCCGCAGACGCCTACCACCGCATCAAGCCCCTGGTCACCACCCTGTTCCCGGCCGGGTGCGTCATCCCCTGTCGGCGTACGGGTTCCGCTACAGCGTCAGGTACGCGCCGGCCAAGGCGAGCAAGAAGAAGGACAAGGCGACCAAGGGCAAGGCCGCCAAGCAGAACGCACCCAAGGAGAAGCCGGCGGCGCGCAAGGCGGCCAAGGGCGCGAAGCCGAAGCGGCCGGCATGCGAACCCGCCTCGGACGGCATGGCCGGCGCTACTGGCACGCCAATGGCACGCAAGATCAAAGAGGGCTGAAACGAGAACGGCCCAGGCTCGGCGACAACGCCGCTGACCTGGGCCGGAGTTCGTGGAGCGGGCGACGGGAATCGAACCCGCACCGTCAGTTTGGAAGACTGAAGCTCTGCCATTGAGCTACGCCCGCGTACGCCCCGACGCTGCGGGACGCGCCGACAGCGTACCCAATGGCCCACCCCGTCCGCTCAGCCGTATCCCGGCGCGGCGCGTGCCGTCGTCCGGTGCAGGGGTGGCCGGCGCACCCGGTGTCCGGTTGGTCCCCGTTCGGCGCGTTGGGTGACGCCCCGGCACGTCGCGCCGGCCGCGACCGCATAGACTGCTCGTCGCCACGGGGTGTGGCGCAGCTTGGTAGCGCACTCGCTTTGGGAGCGAGGGGCCGTGGGTTCAAATCCCGCCACCCCGACTGTCGTCCGCGGCCGGTCGCCGGGGTCGCCCTCCGCGCGGTCCCCGGCCGCTGCCGGTGCGCCCGGCCGGCTCGCCTACACTCGATGGGCTTATCACGCCCAGACTAAAACCGAGATCCGTCAAGGAGTACGCCTGTGAAGAGCACCGTCGAGACTCTGAGCCCGACGCGCGTGCGGCTCGCCATCGAGGTGCCGTTCGTCGAGCTCGAGCCGAGCCTCAAGAAGGCGTACCGGGAGATCGGGCAGCAGGTCCAGGTTCCCGGCTTCCGCAAGGGCAAGGTTCCGGCGGCTGTGATCGACCAGCGGGTCGGCCGGGGCACCGTCCTCAACGAGGCGGTCCAGGAGGCCATCCCGCAGAACATCCTCGCTGCCGTCCGCGAGCACGACCTGAAGACGCTCGGCCGCCCCGAGGTCGAGATCACCGAGTTCAACGACGGTGACTCGCTGAACTTCACCGCCGAGGTCGACGTCCGCCCGGAGATCACCCTGCCGGACCCGGCCACCATCGAGGTGACCGTCGACGAGCTGCAGATCGACGACAGCGAGATCGACGAGCAGGTGAAGAACCTGCGCGAGCGCTTCGCCACCCTGAAGACCGTCGAGCGGGCCGCCCAGGAGGGCGACTACGTCCAGATCGACCTGAACGCGACCGTCGACGGCGAGGACGTGCCGGGCGGCCAGGCGAGCAACATCTCCCACGAGGTCGGCAGCAAGCAGCTCCTCCCGGGTCTGGACGAGGCCGTCGTCGGCCTGTCCGCCGGCGAGAGCACCTCCTTCACCACCCAGCTCGTCGGCGGCGACTTCGCCGGCCGCGACGCCGAGGTGGCGGTGACCGTCCGCACGGTCAAGGAGAAGGAGCTGCCGGAGCTCGACGACGAGTTCGCCCAGATGGCGAGCGAGTTCGACAGCATCGAGGAGCTGCGCGGGGACCTGCGCGAGCGGGTCACCCGGGGCAAGCGGGTCGAGCAGATCTACGCCGCTCGCGACAAGGCCCTGGAGCAGCTCGTCGCCGCCGCCGAGGTGCCGGCGCCGGAGGGCGTCGTCCGCGAGGAGGTCGAGAGCCGCAAGCAGGCGATGGTCGACCAGCTCGAGCGCATCGGGGCCTCCCTGGAGGAATACCTGGCGGCCGAGGAGAAGACCGAGGAGCAGATCGACGCCGAGCTGACCGAGGCGGCGACCGAGGGCGTCAAGATCCAGCTGCTGCTGGACACCCTCGCCGACGCCGAGGAGGTCCAGGTCAGCGACGACGAGTTCGGCCACGAGATCGTGCACCGTGCCCAGCGCGCCGGGATGGCTCCGCAGCAGTACTACGACCAGCTGGTCCGCTCCGGCGCGGCCGGCGCCGTCTTCGGGGACGTGCGGCGCGGCAAGGCCCTGGCCTCGGTCATGGAGCGCATCAAGATCAAGGACTCGGCCGGCAACGAGGTGACGCTCGACGCCCTCCGCGCCGAGAGCGAGGCCGAGCACAACCACGAGCACTGATCGTCGGGTGAGGCCGCCGTCCGCCGCTTGCGGTGGGCGGCGGCCCGATCCCTTTCCGGGGTACGTCTCCAGGGCTGCGCTGTTAGCGAACACTGCCCGGACCGGGACTCTGCCACCCGGCTGAGCGGTTAGTGTCGGGTAGGACGGTACGGAGAGCGAAGGGCTGCCATGACCGACATGCACATGCAAGCGATGCCGCTCCGGGCGATCGAGGCCCGCGGTGGCGACAACATTGGCAACCTCGATGACTCGGTCTACAACCGGTTGCTCAAGGAGCGGATCATCTTCCTGGGCAGCGAGGTGACCGACCAGGTCGCCAACCGCATCTGCGCGCAGCTCCTGCTGCTCGCCGCGGAGGACCCGGACCGCGACATCAACCTGTGGATCAACTCGCCGGGTGGCTCGGTCTACTCGGGCATGGCGATCTACGACACCATGCAGTTCATCGACAACGACGTGTCGACCGTGGCGATGGGCATGGCGGCCTCGATGGGCCAGCTGCTGCTCTGCGCCGGCACCAAGGGCAAGCGTTACGCCCTGCCGCACGCGCGGATCATGATGCACCAGCCGTCCGGCGGCATGGGCGGCACGGCGTCGGACATCGCCATCCAGGCGGAGCAGATGCTCTACACCAAGCGGATGTTCCAGGAGCGGGTCGCCTTCCACACCGGGCAGAGCCAGGCGCAGATCGAGGCGGATTCCGACCGCGACCGCTGGTTCACCGCCCAGGAGGCCACGGACTACGGCTTCATCGACAAGGTGATCACCGGAGCCACGCAGGTTCCGGAAGGCGCCGGGACCCTGAGCTGAGGAGCTGACGATGACCGACCTGAGCCTGCCGCCGCAGTTCGCGGCCGTGCACAACCGCTACGTCCTGCCGTCGTTCGTCGAGCGCACGTCGTACGGGGTCAAGGAGTCGAACCCGTACAACAAGCTCTTCGAGGACCGGATCATCTTCCTCGGCGTCCAGGTCGACGACGCGTCGGCCAACGACGTGATGGCGCAGCTGCTGACGCTCGAGGGCACCGACCCCGACCGCGACATCATCATGTACATCAACTCGCCGGGTGGCTCGTTCACCGCCATGACGGCGATCTACGACACCATGCAGTACGTCCGGCCGGACATCCAGACGGTCTGCCTCGGCCAGGCCGCGAGCGCCGCGGCCGTGCTGCTGGCCGCCGGCACCCCGGGCAAGCGCATGGCGCTGCCGAACTCGCGGATCATCATCCACCAGCCGGCGACCGAGGGCGGCTACGGGCAGGGCTCGGACATCGAGATCCAGGCCCGGGAGATCCTGCGGATGCGGACCCAGCTCGAGGAGATGCTCTCCCGGCACTGCAACCAGCCGATGGAGAAGGTCCGCAAGGACATCGACCGTGACAAGATCATGACGGCCGAGGAGTCCCGGGAGTACGGGCTGGTGGACACCATCCTCACCAGCCGCAAGAAGGGCCTGCTGGCGGCCAACGCCGCCAGCTGAGCCGTTTCGCGTCGAGGTCGGCCGGGAGTCCGCTCCCGGCCGACCGTCTGACACACCCGTTTTGGGGGTCGGAGAAAGCTCCGCCAGCGGGTAACGTCGGGTCTGTACCGCTCCGCCGGTCCTCCGGCTGGGGTGAACGAGGCGGGCGGCGCACCGTCCGCAGGTCAGGGCCGGGTCTCCGGCCGATGAGTGCAGGGAGAACGTAGGTGGCACGGATCGGTGACGGCGGCGACCTACTGAAATGCTCCTTCTGCGGCAAGTCGCAGAAGCAGGTCAAGAAGCTCATCGCGGGCCCAGGGGTCTACATCTGCGACGAGTGCATCGATCTCTGCAACGAGATCATCGAGGAGGAGTTGGCCGAGTCCGGCGAGGTGAAGTGGGAAGAGCTTCCCAAGCCGATGGAGATCTGCCAGTTCCTCGACAACTACGTGGTCGGGCAGGACCAGGCCAAGAAGGCGCTCGCCGTCGCGGTCTACAACCACTACAAGCGGATCCAGGCCGATGCGGCTGGCGCGCCGGGTTCCGGCAGCGACGCCGTCGAGCTGGCCAAGTCCAACATCCTGCTGCTCGGCCCGACGGGGTGCGGCAAGACCCACCTGGCGCAGACGCTGGCGCGGATGCTGAACGTCCCGTTCGCCATCGCCGACGCCACCGCGCTCACCGAGGCCGGCTACGTGGGCGAGGACGTGGAGAACATCCTCCTCAAGCTGATCCAGGCGGCGGACTACGACATCAAGCGCGCCGAGACCGGCATCATCTACATCGACGAGGTCGACAAGATCGCCCGCAAGTCGGAGAACCCGTCGATCACGCGGGACGTCTCCGGCGAGGGTGTCCAGCAGGCGCTGCTCAAGATGCTGGAAGGCACGGTGGCCAATGTGCCGCCGCAGGGCGGGCGCAAGCACCCGCACCAGGAGTTCATCCAGATCGACACCACCAACGTGCTGTTCATCTGCGGCGGTGCCTTCGCCGGGCTCGACCAGATCATCGAGGCCCGCACCGGCCACGGCGGCACGGGCTTCGGCGCCCGGCTCCGGTCGGTCAGCGAGCGGTCGACCGACGACGTCTTCAGCCAGGTCATGCCGGAGGACATGCTGAAGTTCGGGCTGATCCCCGAGTTCGTCGGCCGGCTCCCCGTGATCACCAACGTGCGCAGCCTCGACCGCACCGCGCTGGTGCGCATCCTCACCGAGCCGCGTAACGCCCTCGTCCGGCAATACCAGCGCCTCTTCGAGCTCGACGGCGTGGAGCTGGAGTTCGACCAGCCAGCATTGGAGGCGATCGCCGACCAGGCGATGCTGCGCGGCACCGGCGCCCGTGGGCTGCGCGCCATCATCGAGGAGGTCCTGCTCTCCACGATGTACGAGGTGCCGAGCAACCCCGACGCCGCGCGGGTGCTGATCACCCGCGAGGTGGTCCTGGAGAACGTGAACCCGACGATCGTGCCCCGCGAGTTCACCGGCCGCCGCGCCCGGCGGGACCGCGAGGAGAAGTCGGCCTGAACCACCGCCACCGCGCCCGTCCGTCGAGGTCGGGCGCGGTCGGCGTTTCCAGGCAGCGGTGAGCGTCGGCAGCGGGTGAGACGCCACCGGGGGCGGAGTGTCGACCGTTGCCGCTGTCGCCGTGGCCGGGTCCGGTCGTACGCTGATCCCCATGCGCGTCGCCGTCTGCCAGCTCAACGCCCGGGACGACCGTAAGGCCAACCTCGCGGCCGCCGAGGCCCTGCTGGAGCGCGCGGCTGCGGCCGGCGCGGACGTCGCCCTCCTGCCGGAGTACGTCGACTACCTCGGCCCCGCCGCCGGCCTGCCCGAGCCGGAGCCGGTGGACGGCGAGGTGGGGCAGTTCTTCGCCGGCGTCGCGCGCCGGCTGGGCATCTGGGTGATCGCCGGGTCGATCCACGAGCGCGGGCCGGACCCGGGCCGCACCTGGAACACCACCCTGGTCCTCGACCGCTCCGGAGCGCTCGCGGCCACCTACCGCAAGATCCACCTGTACGACGTGGAGATCCCCGGCCGGGTCTCCTACCTGGAGTCCGCCACCGTCGCCCCCGGCGACCAGCCGGTGGTGGTCGACGTCGAGGGGCTCCGCGTCGGGCTGTCGATCTGCTACGACCTCCGCTTCCCGGAGCTGTACCGGCAGCTCGCCACGGACGGCGGCGCCCAGTTGCTGGTGGTGCCGGCGGCCTTCATGCTGCACACCGGGCGGGACCACTGGGAGGTGCTGCTGCGCGCCCGGGCGATCGAGAACCAGTGTTTCGTCGCCGCGGCGGGGCAGACCGGCGACCACGACCCGGGCCGGACCTGCTTCGGGCGCAGCATGGTGGTCGACCCGTGGGGGACGGTGCTTACCCAGGTGCCCGACGGCCCGGGTGTCGCCGTCGCCGACCTCGATCTCGACCGGCTGCGGACCATCCGTGCCGAGTTGCCGAGCCTGGCTAACCGGCGCCTGTAAGCCCTCAGCCCTGCAGCAGCACGCCCACCACGGCGAAGCCGGCGATTGCCGCGGCCGTGACGAGGAGGGCCGTCGTCATCCGGGACCGCCCCCGTCGGGCCAGCCGTGCCACCGACACCACGAGGACGAAGAGCACGAAGGCGCCGATGACCAACTGCCAGAACGGCAGCAGCAGCCCGAGCAGCGCGTCCTCGGCGAGCACCGCCGGCCGGGGGCGGGTGAGGTCGTCCATGACGAACACTCTGGCACGGCGGAGCCCCGTGCGGACCCTGTGCCGCCATCACGAATGCGGGACCCCCTCCGCCAGCGACAGCCGGGCAGTGACGGACGCTGATTTGCCTTCCTGAAGCAGTCCGCGTAACTTTCTCTCTGCACGCGGGAGGCCGGACAAACTGGCTGACAACGGGCACCAGGCTCGTGGCGGAGACGCCGAGCGGGACTGGGAATCGGGCGGTGCGAAGACACTCCGACACGGGGTTGCGATCGCGAGACTGACCGGGTAGAGTGCTGAAGCCGGCAGGAGCCGGGCGGATAGCCGCGGAGCGGCGATCGGCCGGTCTGCGGTTTCCCGCGACAGAAACGACCGCCGTGATACGGCGTGCGTCATCGTGGATCTGGAACACCGAACGTTGATCACCTCGGGCACGAGGTTGACAGCGCGAAGTGAGCCGAGTAAGGTAGAGAAGTTGCCCCAAGCGGGCTCCCGCGATGTGGGATGCTCGAGTGGTGTGTGGTTGTTCTTTGAGAACTCAACAGGGTGCTTGATAAGCCAGTGCCAAATTGATTTATACCCCGGACTGGCAAGCCTTTATGGTTTGTT
>NZ_JBIDDG010000030.1:0-81524 GCF_043205005.1 Micromonospora sp. NPDC047620
CGTCAACTCATCTACCGCGCCCGCACCCTCTACCGCTGGGACACACGCCCCACCACCCGCAGGCTCAGGTAACACCTATCGCCGGTCGCTCTAATACTCCAACGTCACCTGATCTTGACGCGGCAGTCTCAAAAACTATCCGAACGGCGGTCCGGCGAGGGGGTTTGCCAATGTCCGGAAGTCTACGGCTGCGTGGACGAGGGCCACTGCCCCAGCGTGCGCACCGCAGTCGAAGACACCGCGGCCAGTTCGGGCTGCGCAGGCAGAAATACCGTGGGGACATCCAGCGACTGGTTCATCGCGGCGAGCTGGTACTCGGTCCGAAGGTCGGTGGTGTTACGCACGCCGCGGACGATCACTCCTACTTCATGGCGACGGCAGTAGGTGGAGGTCAACCCGCTCCAGGCCGCAACGGTGACGGAGGTCCACTCGACCGGCAGAATGGCCCGAACAGCGGCTGCTCGCTCCTCTTCGTCGGTGCCCGGATGCTTGATGCTGTTGACCGCGACGAGCACGACCACTTCGTCGAAGAGGCCGCGTGCCCGGTTCACCACATTCAAATGCCCGGGAGTGAAGGGATCAAAGCTGCCGGGGTAGACGGCTCGCACGCGAACGCGACCGGGGGTGCGTGCAATCGAACGTGGCCCTGCCGATGGTTCGGGTGTCACGGCCGCAAGACCCGCTGCGCATCGCGGATGACCTGCTCAGAGGCCAGTGTGGCCCAAGAGGCGAACAGTTCCCGGAAGTAGGTACCGTGCCGGTCCACCACCGCAGGATCGTGCTCGATGACGTCCAGGTCGTTGACGATGCTCAGGTCCATGAGCGAGTGGGTAAGGCCCGCGGCTTGCACTTCACTGCTGCAGCCAAGCACGGCGAGTCGTTCGCTGACTCGACATAGGTGGGCGTACAGGTTGCCCCCGGGGTGCGCGATCTGCTCAGCTCCATGCCGGCGGAGCCAGACCCGCACGCCTTTGTCGGTGCTCATGGCCCGACTGTAGGTATCCGCTGTCGGATTCGCTGGCCCCTGGGTGTGGGCAATGTGTCACAGCGCCGTGGATACGTCTGGCACTCGCCTGGCTGAGGTCGGCAGACCCCAGTACCTCAACGCACCGCGCTGGCTCTGTAGGTCAGCCGACGCGGGAAGGCTCACGTCATGCGATCGTCACCGCCGGCCGGCGACGGCGGCCGGGACCAGAGGGGATTCCGCCTTGAGATCGTGAATCCGCTGCCGCAGCGTTTCTTCGACTCCCGGCGGCTGCGCGTCACCCCGGTCGCGGCGCCATCCGGCGAACGCCAGGTCCAGTTGCGCGGAGTGCAGACGCTTCATCCGGGTGTAGGCCGGACGGTCGCCACGCAAGAGTGCCTGTAGCCGCATCCGGAAGCGCAGTGGCGGATTCACCAGTACGGGCACCTCGGCCGGGGTGATCGCGCCGCGCGGGTCGCGCGCCTCCCTCCAGAGGTGCTGGTGCAGCGACCTGGTTTCTTGACGCAACGCGATGATGATGAGGAACAGCAGGATGGCGAACGCCGGTCCCTTGAGGACGACGAGGTTCAGCGGCTGCACCACGAACAGCTGGAGCAGGGAATTGTCAGACTCCCAGTACAGGCGGCCCATCGCGAAGACGTCCCAGATCAGGTGGGCCGCGATGGCGACGAGGAAGCCGCTACCGACGCAGACCGCCCGCCGTCGCCAGTCGTTGAACTGTATGGCGAGTCCGATGCCGGCGCCGATGATCCCCGTGTAGGTGGCATGGCTGATCAGGAGCCCGGTGACCTGCCGGTACCAGTGCTGGTAGAGCACAGCGCCGAAGTCTCCGGTCATGTAGGACATCGACTCGGCGAACTGAAAGCCGATTCCGACGCAGGCGCCGATGACGATGCCACCGAGCATGCCGTCAACGCGCCGCCAGGCGAGCAGCACGATCACGAGGACCCCAGCACCCTTGCCCAGCTCCTCAGGGACCGCGGCGGCGGCCGCGTGGCTGAGGATCGCCGCGGTGCCCGGCAGAACCTCTGCCGTGATGACGACGTGCAGGATGCCCTCGACCATCTGGGCGAAGTAAGCGGCGACGAACAGGCCCCAGGCAAAGGCGACCACGACCAGTCGCCACGGTGGCTTGCGGTTGCGCTGCATCCGGCGGAATGTCCACAGCGCGAAAAGGGTCGTTGGAATGCTCAGCAGCGCGCCCCGCCAGGCGATTCCCACCTGCAGGAGGGTGAGGAACACAACCAGGAGGGCGGGCCCGGCGAACACCACTCCACCACAGATGGCCCAGGTCATGAAGCGGCGACGCGGCGAGTCACCCGTGGCTGAGGTTACGGCGACGACGACAGCGGCGATGCAGGCGGTGAACAGTGAGATGCCGGCAACCCCGAGGCTGACCATGCCGAGGACGCGTACCCCGGCGTCGTCATCGCGGATGACGCCGACCAGCGACGCTACGGCAATCATCACCAGCAACGCCTCACCAGTGGTGAGAGCGGCGCCGAGCCGGTCGAGCCGGTACGCCGCCGGCACGGTCGGGTCCGGCACCACCGGCCCGTTCACCGGGCGGGGTGGCGGTGCGAGGCCGAGCCCGGAACCCTCCCGCGGTGCACTGGTCGGCTGCGGCGTCTCCTCCGTCATCGCTCGATTTCCACGTGCACCCAGGCGAGCACCTCCTCCGCCCGGTTCCCTTCGACGGTGGCCAACACAAACTGATATGTCCCAGCGGGTACCGCGGAGGTGACGCTCAACGGCACCGGACTGGCCCGCAGGTCGTCGAGATCCGGCAGGTCCACGCTGTTGGTCCGGTGGCCGAACGCGTCGTACCAGCTCGCCCACGCAGGTTCCGCGGCTACTGACGCGGCCACACCCTCGTCGATCGTGGCGGCCGGGATCTGTCCCTGCCGGAATCTCCCCTGCGGCAAATCGACGATGCTCGCGGTGGCCGAGTCGTATGCGTAGAGCCGGATCGGCAGGGCAGGAGAACGTTGTGGGGTGGTCGGCCAGGACACGGCTAGGACGACAGTTGAGGCGAGGACGACGACCACCGCGATCAGACCGAGGACAGTCATCACGCGTACCGGAAGGCGAGCTTCCGCGGGCTCGGTCCCGTCTGGCACGGCTTCCTCCGTCCACGGCGGCGGGTTACCCTAGCCTAACCCGAAGCGGCGGTCATACAAGTGCACGCGGATACGCATGCACTTGGTTCAATCCCGGCGCTCGATTGGGAGGCAATGTCTGCGGCGATGTCTGTCAACGTGCTGGCCGACGGCGTACCCATCGATTGTGGCGGCATGGCCGACGGCATCGCCGGCTGTTACGGAGCGGTCCCCGCCGTCGGCATCGCAGCGTTCGCGGTGCTGGGTGGTGCCGCCCTCGCCGGTTACACGGCGTTCGCCGTGTTCTTTCCACAGGTGCTCAATGCCCTGATGGGAATACCGGCGACGACGGATTCGATGGGCCGCAGATCGGACTGGGCCGATCCCCGCGCACATCCGCAACCGCCGACCCGGCCGCCGGATTCGCAACTCGCCGGCGGCGACCCGGTCTACCACCGTCCCGGCGCCACGGCGATCGGCTACGACGAATCGACCATACGGAACTTCGATGCCGTCGCACCCGAGCCGGGTTACCACGACGTCGTGGTCCATGGTGAGCGCAACGGGCTGTTCCGGCCGGGCGTGATTGGGGCAGACGGTGCCGGCCATCCGTCGAACTACACCCACCCGGCCCAGATCGCCGAGGCGATCCGCGGCAATCCGCACTACAACGGCGGGCCGGTGCGTCTGGTGTCCTGCCACTCGGGCACCGTGGCGCCTGACGCGGGCGTCGCACCGCCGGCCCAGCAGGTCGCGGACGCGCTGGGGGTGACGGTCATGGCGCCTACCGATGCGGTCGGTGTGAACCGGTATGGTCCGGTGGGGCAGGTTCCTCGGATCAGGAACGGCGGCCAGTGGGTGACCTTCTATCCCGGCGGGGGGACCGATGGGTAAGCCGGCGTTGCGCTTCGCCGGGATGTTCCGCGAGCTGGGACCCGTCGGCCTGGGCCTGGTTCAGGAGAGCATCTTCGACAACGTCTCCGCCGAGGAGATGCCGGATGTCGACGAGGTCGTCCGTTACCTGAAGGCGGGGTACGTCCTCATCGACATGATGGACCTAGCCGACGACCCGTTCGACTCGGCGCGACAGGTCATGAACGGGTCGACGATCCGCACCGACGGTGACTGGTTGTGGCGCGACGACCTGGCGTACTACGTCCACCGGCACCGGGTGGCCCTCCCCGAGGACTTCCTGGCGCTGATCCGCGAACGCCGCTACACCGTGCCGCAGCGGGACGAGGGGCTGCTCCGCGAATGGTCACTGGTGGCCGAGGAACTGATGTTCTGACCCACAACACCTGGTCGAGGTCGGAGGCGTCAGCACTGGCGCGGCATCGCCCCGGCCAGGCACCGCGTCGGCGGCAGTGGGACGTCAGCGCCGCGCTGGTCGACGTCGGGGTGCGCGACCGGTTCGAGGCGCTCCTGCACACCGATCCGGAGGACGCCGTCGGCGCTGCCGCTCAGTTGCAGCTGTACGACGTCACCCGGCGGCGCACGCTGGTGGTGGCCGGCGGGGCGGGCCTGGTGCTCTGCCGGGGCGACGTGCTCCGGTGGTCCACTGGCGGGCGTACGGTCACCAGCTGGCACACCCTGGACCTGCGTACCCTGGCCTGAGCCGGGCCGCTCCCCCGCCCGGTCAGACGTTCACGTGGAAGTGCACCGCGAAGTAGCCGGTGTTCGCCGTGGAGTTGGACGCTTCCACGCCGACCCACCCGTGGAACGTCCCGGTGTCGCCGATCACCTGGAGCTGCGGCTTGCGGTGCGACCCGCCGGTGTAGCAGGTGCTCGACGTCAGGCAGGTGCACCAGTGTTCGTAGAAGTTTCGCCGGCCCGCTCCCGCGAGGTAGTAGCGGATTGGGGCGGAGGTCGCGCCGTTCGGGCAGGACGAGCAGGTGGCGGTCGGGGGGCTGAGCCAGCTCAGGCAGTTCCCGTTGCATCGGGCGAACGACCGGAGGTCCATCCCGCTGGGGCCGGCGGCGCCGGTGCTTCCGCTGTAGCCGGCGTACCGGCCGGCGTACTGGGCCAGCGGGATGTTGCTGACCGGCGTGTACGCGTCGTTCGAGGCGGAACTGCCGAAGCCCCAGCCGACGGTGACCCCGTAGTTGGAGCTGACGAAGTCGAGCCGGGCCAGGTCGCTGGCAGGCTCGCTGACCTGCCAGGTCTCCTGGACGCTCCCGCTCCAGGTGATGGTGATGCTGTCACCGGAGTTGGTGTACGTCCCGCTCAGGGACTTCACGACGCCACCGGGCTGGAACCCGGCAGCCGTACGCACTTCGCAGTCGTGGCCGGTGCAGCCGGTTGTCCGGACACCCGTGCCGGCAGCCCCGATGGCGGTGGCCCGGTCCCAGTACCAGAAGCTCTCGGTGACCGTGCCGTTGCCGAAGAAGTAGTAGGTCGCCAGCCGGACCCAGACCGGACCGGTGGCGGGCGCGCTGGCGGCGGGGATGGCCCCGAGCGCGACGCTGTAGATACGCCGCCCGCCGGGGTAGTCTACCGCCTGCGCGGGTGCGGGCAGGACGACCGCTCCCATGGTCAGTGCCAGCAGCGCGGCGGCGAGATTTCGCCGGACGATCCTCCATCGACTACCCATACGTCACTCCCCCTCATGACCAAGCGGCCGACACATCGTAACCGCTCGATGCCATCCGGGTGGTCCCCCATGGTGCGCCAGGGAAGCCGGGCCGGTCAGGGGCCGAACGGGTCTGGCCGGCGCGAGGCGCGGGCGTCAGCTCAGGGAAGGTCGGGATCTCGATGCTCGGCCACGAAACGCGCGCCCGCTTCCTCGTCGACCAGCGAGTTGTCGACCAGCCATTCAACCGCCCGCCGCCTTGCGCGCACGTCGCGGAAGGCGTGCCACGCCGGCAGCAGGTGCGGATACTCCTCGTACAACTCGTTCTTGAACCGGCGGAAGGCACCCCGGCCCTGGATAGCTCGCGCGAGTCGGCGGCCGGCCGCCGCGTCACTGATCCTCTCAGCGAAGTCGGCCATGTCCTGGTACCAGACGTAGGACGGCAGCGGGTCGATGCTCACATCGTCCAAGGACAGATCGCCGCCGCCACCAGCGGCGCGTTCGGAGACATCCGGTTCACCCGGCGCACCGGCGGCGGCGACCTGTTCGTCAACCCGCTGATGGCGATCTACTTCACCGTCGACCTCGACAAACTCGCCGCCCGATGCCTGTACCTCGACCGCATCGAAAACACCATCGGCAGACGACAGGTCATCACGCGCATCCAAGCGTTCCGCGACGAACTCCTCAACGCACGCATCCCCCGCGCGTTCCCCCACTGAACGCCCGGACGGCAGCACGAGCGGGCGTTCTAGTGGATCATCGGAGCATGGTCGGACCGGCTCCATCAATGGCGCACGTCCCGCTGCGCGAGGTACTACCGCGTGACTACTTGAGCGCTGAAGGCGAGCTGCGGAGGTTGGCGAACGCACTCGACAGCCACCCGTCGGCTGCCGAACGCACGCTATGGCATTGGTATCCAGACCGGAGCAAGTCCCCGCAGACCTCGAACAGACGCCTTTACCTGCTGCTCGTCGACACGACGATTACGTTGTACAACACCCGCGACGACTGGCTCGAACTCACGCTCGACATCGCCTGGCTGGCACCACCAAAGCTCACCGTGGACGCGGCGGTGGAGGTGGCGTGCTGGTGCCCGCAGGACCACAACATGCACCAGGTGCGCCAGGCGCAGTGGCACACGGCAAACAGCCACGAACTGGTCGAGGCGTTCGCTGCCGGCACGGCGATGTTGATGGACGTCCTCGCCTCCGGCCCATTCGAACCGCGTCCCTGGCGAGTCCAGGTCGGCCTCCCTGATGCGCCTGAGACCAGCCGGTAGCCGACCGCCTGCTCATCGGCACGTCCGGATGTATGCACCCGGGCGTTCACCTTCGTCGCCGGTATCGGGCCGGCCCTGACCCTCGTTCGTGCCCGGTCATGAGCGACCGCGCGCGGACCGCCGCGTGATGCAGTCCGCGGCAAGGCCACCGTGCCTCTCGCTCCGGCTCAGGCCCACGGCGGCTCATAGCAAGACGAACGAGAAGTCCCTGTGAGTCCTGCGGTTCAGCGGAATGCCGATCTTGACGCGGCGAGCGATCTCTCCGCAGCTGATGCCCAGCCCCCTGGGTGATGAGCCGTTCGGGGCGAAGGGGCACGGGGTCGAAGGTGACTGAACCGTGGACGGGCCGGGGGCTTACGGGAGGGGACGGGGCGAGCAGTTCCCAGCATGGGTCCCACTCCAGGGCGAACCGGTTGCGCCGGGCGATCGGCGGGTCGAGAAGGACGCGGGCGAGGAGGGAAGAGGAGTTGCCGGAGTAGCCCTCCAGAAGGATCGGATCCAGGTACCGGACCGGGACGCGATCGTGAACGGTGATTTTGCTGGTGCGGCCGCAGGAAACGCAGGCGACCAGGAGCCAGATGTCGAGGAGCTTGCCGTTGGCATTGACGCGGAACTTCCCGTCGCCGGTGCTGGCGAGGCCGGAATGGCAGTGGACACAGCGGAAGGCGAGCAGGGGAAGGCGCGTGCGCCGAACGGTCCAGGACGGCGCGATATGAGGACGCGTAGACATGATCTCTCTCTGAAGACCTGACGGAAGGCATGGGGAAAGAGCCGACGGCGACGTCGGCGACCGATGCACGGCGAAGGTGTCAGGTCTAAAGAGCAGGCGGCGTCACGCGGGGTGAAGTCCTCTTGTGAGTGGGCCGGAGAAGAAGATCCAGTTACAAGGTAGGGCGGGGCGGGCTGGCGAGGCCACCCATTTTGTCCTGGTGCCGAGCACCGAGGGCGGGGTCGGCGACTGGGCGGACCACGCGCCGATCGCCGCCGCGGCCCTCTCTGCCGATTCCGGCCGCCGCCGGTGGGACTTGTTCCTCCCGCTGGCCTTCGCCCTGTCCTTCGGCAGCGTCGCGGGGACGATCGCCGCTTGCCTGCCGCGGCGGATTGGTGAACAGAGAGGATGGGAGCAGCCGCCTCGAAGGCCCGAGCCCGGACATCCGTCGTCGTCACGGCGGCGCTCGCATCCCGGCATGAGCGTGCGGTCGGTCAACGTGCGTTGGGCCGCTGTCCGGATCACGGTAGTGACGTCGGCAGTGCGAAAGCCGGGAAGTGTTCCGCGCCGAGGAACGACGTGATCTCACGGATCAGAAGGTGCTGGTCAGGTCGTTGCCGGTGGCGCTGGTGCGGGTGGGAGGGGTGAGGTGAGGCGCTTAGCGCAGTTCGACCGTGATGTCGTGGTCGGCGAGCGGATCATGCTTCGACAACGCCGTCGCCGAGGCCACCTTCTCCACCATCAAGGTCGAGTACGTGCACCGCCGTCACTTCCGCACCCGCACCGAAGCCCGCCTGAAGATCGCTACCTGGATCACCGACTTCTACAACCGGCGCCGCCGGCACTCCGTCTCTGACTGGCGCTCACCCACCGACTACGAACGATCAGAACCCGCGTCCTAGAGGCCCGGGCCGCATACCGGCGCCCTCCACCGTTCCAGGGGATTGACAGGCCTTAGCGTAGGAGCCGGTTACCCGGTGCCGTCGGACCGAGCAGATACGCGATGACGTCGGCGGCGGTGTAGTCGTCACCTCGGCGAGTCAGGTGCGGGAGGAAGGCCAGGTCTTGCCCGAGCGTCACCAGCGGTGGCTCGACGTAGCCGTCCGGCCGCCGCTGACCGAGCCCTACGGTGGCGACGAGCCCGTTGCACAGACACCGGCTGCCTACCGTGTCGTCGACCGACCCGCCCTTGCGTACGTACTCGTCGACCGGTTCCGCGGGGCAGCGGTATCCGACCCTGCCGTCCGGGCGGCGGTACGGCGTACGCAGGTATCCCAGATCGCAGTGGCGTGGCCGGTCGGCGTAGACCTGCTCGTCGGCTGCGGTGCCGGGCAGGTGAACCAGCTTGAACGGGAACCCCGTCGGGGAGGCCGTGGCGTGGTTGCGTACGACGAGCGCGTTGCGGGCCGCGTCCCGCAGCATCCGTCGTCGCAAGGCCGGGTCGAGGCCCGATTCGCGGCACAGCGCAAACGCGGTCCCTACCTGCACCCCCGCGGCGCCCGCGGCCCGGGCGGCGCTCAGCCGCTCCGGGCCGGTCTGCCCACCGGCCAGCCAGAACGGCAGACCCAGGTTCGCCACCTTCGCCACGTCCAGGCGGTCCCGCGGCCCATACACAGGCTCGCCGTCGACATTGAGGGTCAGCGGTCCGCGAGGCCGGACGCTGTGCCCGCCGGCGGCCGGGCTCTCCAGCACGAAACCGTCCGGGCGGGTCGTCTCGTCGCGGGCCAGGTAGGCGGCCAGCGTGGCGGACGACACGATGGCCAGCAGCCGCGGCCGCCGCAGCGGTCGGGGCGCCTCGCCGAACAGGTCCCGCGGGTCGAAGGCGAGCTGGTGCTGCTCGCCGGGCGCGGCGGCGTCCACCGCGACCGACAGCCGCGCCGCGACGCCGGCGGCCAGGGCGTCGAGCAGGCGCGGTATCTCGGTGGGCAACCCGGCGCCCATCAGCACATAGTCGACGCCGGCCAGCATGGCGCCGTACACCGCCGCCGGCGTGGCCAGCTGGATCTTCTCCAGGTAGTTCACCCCGACCGGGCCGTCGTGGCCCTCCTTTGCCAGGAAGACCTCGACAAAGTTGGCGACCACCGCCAGTTCCTGCCCGTGGCGCCCGGGCCGCAGCCCCAGACGCGGCACCGGCCGGAACGGCTCGTCTTCGGGCCGCCCACCGGCCACGAAGTACCGGTCCAGCATCCGTTGCGCCACGGCCGGGACCGGGAAGTGGCCGAGAGCCCGACGGATGTGACCGCCGTCGTCGCCGCGCTGCAGGCGCCGTGCCAGCAGGGCGTCGAGGGCGACGCCAGAGACCACACCGAGCTGCCCGGCGGCCGCCACCGCCCGCGCCAGCCGCCAACCGGAGATACCGACCCCCATGCCGCCCTGGATGACGACCGGAGCCGTTTCGCCGGCCATCAACGGTCCCGCCGGTTGGCGCCGCATGTGAGCAACTGTTGCAGTAGCCGCCAGACCCCGGGCAGCAGGCCGGCCGCCAGCACCGCCTTGAGCACGTCCCCGATCAGGTAGGGAACAAATCCCAAGGCAAGCGCTCTGGGCAGGCCCACACCCATCGCGACGGCCAGCCACGGCACGCCGACCAGGTAGATCAGCGCGTTGCCGGCCGCCATCATGCCGATGGTGCGCCACGGCCGTCGGTCCGCGCCAGCTAGGGCGAGCCGGCCGACGAGCGCGGCGGCGAGCACGAAGCCCAGCAGGTAGCCGAGAGTGGCGGTGCCCAACCCGGACGCGCCGCCGGCGAACCACGGTAGGCCGAAGCCGCCGGCTACGACGTACAGCAGCATGCTGACCGCCCCGCGGGTCGGTCCCAGCGCTGCCCCGGCGAGCAGAACGGCGAAGGTCTGCCCGGTGATCGGCACCGGTGACCCCGGCACCGGGAGCGCGACCTGTGCCGCGGCCCCCGTCATGGCGGTAGCGCCGACGACCAGGACCACGTCACGCGGTACGGATCGGCCCCACAGATCCGCCAGCACTCCCGGGGTGCGGCGGTACACCGCCGCACCTGCCATGCCTTCGGCCATCCTCGTCCCTCCTGCCGCCGCGTCCAGCTGGCGCGGGCGCCGTCTTTTCCAGCCCGCGCGTCCTGTCACGACCGGGACGTGCCGCCGCGCGGCGACCAGACCGACAGCGACGGACGCGCTGTGCGAATCCTGGGGCGCATCAACTCGATACGGCAGGGCCGTAGGTCCCGCCCTCGGTTGCCTGTCGGACCCGTCGCCCTCAGTTCTCCGAGCGCCATCCGTGATCGTCGTGACGAGTGGATTCGCCTCGGGATGTTCGCCCAGCTCAAGCAGATCGCGGTGGACGCCTACGACCGGCTCGTCGGCCTGGTCCTAGACGACGTCGCCGTAGACTGCTGCATCACTGTCCGACGTCGGGCACATGCCCATGCTCGAAGCACCCGAGGAGACCAGCAAGCTGCTGCTGGGCTTCACGGCAACAGCCGCTGACACACCGCCCGTGATCCCTCAGGCATAGACTGACCTCGTGCTGTCGACCGGGACACCACCCGACTGGGCGTGGGTGGAGGTTGCAGTCCCGCGCCCGTCAGATCGGCTGCCGGGGATCAGCATGGCCGGGTTCCGCCACCGTGTCCCCGCACTCGTGGACATCGACATGGTCGCGCACCCATCCGTCACCCTGCTCATCGACCTGAGCGAGGAAGAATGCCTCGTCTACGACACCCATGGCCGGCACGAGCGCGGCAGTGTCGTCATCGGGCTCATCCCCGGCGATCTTCGAGCAACTGGCCGGGGAGCCGGCACGTGCCTCCAGATCCGGCTGGAGCCGGCCACCGCGGCGGCGGTGCTCGGCGCATCGACCGAGCTCAGCGGGACGGTGGTAACCCTCGAGGATGTCTGGGGCCGCGACGCCGGGCGAGCCGAGGACAGGCTGCGCGCCGCCACGTCGTGGGACGAAAGGTTCACGATCGCGCAGGAAATCCTCGGCCGACGGCTGGACGCCCACCCACCGGTCGATCCGGAAGTCGCCTACACCTGGCGGCGGACGCTCACCAGCCGCGGGCGGGTGCGGGTCGACGGCCTAGCGGACGAGGTCGGCTGGAGCCGCAAGCGCCTGTGGTCCCGCTTCCGGTCCCAGCTCGGCATCACACCCAAACGCGCCACCCGACTGGTGCGGTTCGACCACGCCGCCCACCTTCTCGCGGCGGGCCGCGCCGTCGCCAGCGTTGCCACCGAGAGCGGCTACGTCGACCAGTCCCACCTCCACCGCGAGGTCAAGGCGTTCACCGGGCTTACGCCCACAGCCATGGCTGTCGCGCCGTGGCTCGCGATTGACGACATTGCGTGGCCGGCTTTATCGCCAACCCGGAGCCCTGTGACAGGTAGCGACCGCATCTCCGACCTTCGTTGAACAGCCTGCCTGAGACGATCGGGCTCCCACGCGCCGCGCAGAGGCCGTCGGACGGGCAACTGTGTTCCTGTCACTGCTGTCCGCCGCGCTGATCGGGCAGGGCTTCGTCTCCAGCTGCGGATACCTGACCAAGCCGTACCCCGGTGCGGTGCTGCCGACCCTGGTGATCACCGGGCTGCTCACCTTCGCCGGGCTGGTGGAGAACATGGTGGAGAACTCGCTGGGTCTCAAGCGCATCCAGCGCATCCGCGCCTACTATCACCGCCGGTTCGCCGGCGAGCAAGACTTCTTCGTCGACGCGGGACCGGTGGGGGCGACACACGGATGATCGCGGCGGCGGTTGGCGGCGGCGCCTCTCGCTGGCAACTGCTACTGACCACGGCGGCCAGGGTGGGTGCCGTCAACGCACTGTTGATCGGCCTGGGCGCGGCCCTGCTGACCGGAGTGTCGGACGGATCCCCCACGTTGGCGATCGCGCTCGGCGTGGCGGTCGCACTGCTCGCCTTCGCCGCCCAGCTCGCGTTCATCAAGCGAGCCTCGATTCGGCTGAGCGGCTGATCGTTGCTCGGCCCCGAGCATGTCGGCGCGAAGCGGTTGCGGAAGATCGCAGATGTCATCCAACCCCGGGACTGGCTTGCCCCCGGCCCACCTCCCGCGACCAACTACGCCCCAGCGCGCGGCCCTCAGCCGGTCGCTACACGCACGGCCCGCGTCAACCCTAGAAGCCAACAGCACCAACAGCACCAGCAGTCACGGCCTCAGAGGGGCCGTCAGCGGCAAGATCGACCCGCCACGATCTGCCCACAACCAGTCGTCAACGGCTGGACTTAGCCGGACTCCGCTAGATCAACGACAACGGCCCCTAATCAGCATTCCTGCTGGTCAGGGGCCGTTGGTGCTCCTGGTGGCGGGTAGAGGATTCGAACCTCTGTAGCTTTCGCGACGGATTTACAGAGCGCCAAACGCAGCGCTGTGACCAGGGGATTCACCCCGTCGCACGCCGTCGGCGACACGCATCCGACACAAACTCAGCTCTCGGGCAACGACGGCGACCACTAAGGCTTCGCGCGCAGCACCGGACGCGCTTGCATCTGCGCTGCTGGCGGCCTCCGGCCGGCATCGCGCCGCGGCGCGCCGTATCAACGCAAGCTTTGGCTGAGGGCAGCCGAGGACCTGGCGGCCGGGTTCACGCGCGGCGTCCGGGGGGCGTCAGGAACAGCTCCCGATCGCGCCAAACCACAACGACGGACAGCACCAGCAGCAGGGCGGTCTGGATCACCTTGGTGTCCGGGTGCGTGCGGAAGATCTCGTTGCCGAAGTTGGCGGCGAGGTGGAAAACGATCGCGACGAGGACGCTGCGGCCGCCGCGGTAGTAGAGCCAGTTCATCAGGATGATGAACGGGATCAGCGAGAAGGCGTAGTTGAGGCTGTGGATCAGTCCCTCCTCGACGACCTCCGCCTGGTAGTAGCCCTTGATGAAGCCGAGCGGCACGTGCCACAGCACCCAGACGACACCGAACAGCAGCGAAGTCCACAGGACGTTCATCCGGGACGCGAGCGCATCCGTGCCGTAGGTCTTCCAGGCGACCTCCTCCAGAACGGGGGCCAGGACGAGCGTGATCCACGCCGGCAGCAGGCCTGTCGCGAACGTGAAGCCGTTGCGGAGCTCGAACTGCGAAACGTCGTAGCCGAACGGGATGGAGATCGCGGTGGCGACGAGCAGGGCGCCGGGGAGCAGGGCGACGGCCGCCAGCCAGACCCAGGCGCGAGTGCCGCGCGGCGCGACCAGGCGAGTGAGGACGTCGCGGGTGAGCCCGTCCTTGCGGATGAACCAGATCGCCACGACGACCGGGGCAGCGAGACCAGCCAGGCCGAGGCCGGTCATGACGGCGAGAGTGGTCTGGCTGGGATCGGGCTGGTTCGACAGCCAGGCGGCGGTGAACCACAGCGCCCACGGGATGGCGGTGGCGAGGACGTAAAAGGCAAGGGGGTGGCGGTAACGGCTGACGTTCTCTAGCTCCAGCGCGCGACCCGTCTTATCAGACCGGGGAGGTTGTGCCGTGTGGGTCATGACCTGCATAGTTTCTCTGCCGCCCAGGTATCGCCATGGCTTGCAGGGGTAGTTCCGGGAGGCCTCAGGGTCGGCTCAGGGTCGGGGGGCAGGGTTCGGCCAGGGTATAGATATGACCGTTAATCGAACGGCAAGCTGTTCGTCACCCGGCGCGGCCCCGGCGGCCGGTACGTGCTCACCGCCGGGCAGCCGATCCCGAACAACGCCTACGGGAAGGCCTCGCGGGACAAGCGGTCATAAGGTGCCAATGCCGGCACAGCAGCGCTCACCGCTGGCCCGCCGGCCGTACGACCTGCGACACGCGGCCGTGTCGCTCTGACTCAACGCCGGGGTGCCGGCGACTCAGGTTGCCGAATGGGCCGGGCGCAGCGTGCACTGACCGCGCGCGGTCGACGCCACCCAAAGGACGGCGGTGACACACCAGCCAGGCCGGACGCCCGGCCGGGTGCTGGTCCCACTGCCGTTGCCCGGCGGACGTGCCGCGGGAACAGTTCAGCCGCCGGCGGTGGTTGCCACGAACGCGACCACCGCCTTCGTCGCCGCCGGCTCATCGCTGCCGCAGTCGACGTAGCTGATCACGATGGCGCCGATCGCGACCCGGTAGTTGAACCCGTCCCGGCACTGGCTGTCGCCGGGCGTGGGCCGGGCCTCGCCGGGCAGCCGGGGATCGTTGACGAGGCGGCCCAGTTCGCGTTGCTGCGCGGCGGTCAGCCGGCCCGAGCGTTGTTCCCCGCGCTGGCTGGTGCGGGTCCAGCCGCCGCCGGGCTCGACGACCGTGGTGTCGTGTACGCCGGCGAAGCCGCCGGTGCGCTCCACGGTGACCTTCGGGGCGTTCATGCCGGTCGGTGTGGCCGCCGGTGCGGGTGAGTCGGATCCGTGCCCGCAGCCGGCCGTCACGCCGAGGACGGCGATGGCTGCCACCAGTGGATATCGATATCGCCTCATGGCGCTACTGACGCTACCGCAGGTGGGATGGTTCCATGCCTCGGCGGCGAGCCGGGGCGACCTTAATAAGCGTTAAGTCGCTTCTACTGAAGGTCTTTCATCTTCATCGATCTTTCGATATACGTGAATGCGTGTGACTGCCGTCACATGCCACCTCTGTGTTGGAGGACTCGTGAGAAGACCCATCGCAGTGGCCAGCGTCGCCCTACTCGTGGGTGCCCTGCTGACCAACGCCGCCACGTCAGCATCGGCGGCACCGCCCGCGGAGCCGGGTCCGGCCGGGACGGTGGCCCGGGCCGATCAGGCGCTGGGCCAGCACCTGGGGGTCGTCCGGGCTTCGGGCGCCGACCGGTTTGCCGTCTACAGTTCGAAGGTCGACGCTAATGGCGCCGCGCACGTGCGGTACACCCGCACCTACCAGGGTTTGCGCGTCCGTGGCGGGGACATCGTCATCCACACCGCGCCCGACGGCGGCTACGCGGGCAGTTCGGTCGGTCTGGTCGCCCCGTTGACGCTCGGCACCACGCCCAAGGTGTCGGCGGCGAAGGCGGCGAAGGCGGCCAAAGCACAGTTCCACGGGTCCTTGACCGCGGTCGGCGCGGCTGAGCTGTTTGTGGAGGCCTCCAGCGGCTACGGTCGGCTGGCGTGGGAGACGATGCTCGCCGGTTGGGCGCCGGACGGGCAGACCCCGTCCCGGCTGCACGTGATCAGTGACGCGGTGACCGGGAAGTTCATCGGCTCCTACGACGAGATCGAGATGGTGGACGGCACGGGCAACTCGGTCTACGCGGGCACCGTGTCGGTCTCGACGACCCAGTCGGGCAGTTCGTACCAGATGGTCGACCCGACGCACGGCAACGGCAACACGTGCGACATGAACAACGGCACGTCGACGTGCACGACCTTCACCGACGCGGACAACGTGTGGGGCAACGGGTCCCCGTCGAACGACCAGTCCGCCGCGGTGGATGCGCACTATGGCGCCGCGTTGACCTTCGACTACTTCAAGAACGTGCACGGGCGCAACGGCATCTTCGGTAACGGTCAGGGCGTCCCGTCGCGGGTGCACTACGGCAGCAACTACGTCAACGCGTTCTGGGACGGCTCCCAGATGACGTACGGCGACGGTGACGGTAACGCCAACCCGCTGGTCTCGATCGACGTGGCCGGGCACGAGATGAGCCACGGCGTCACGGAGAACGTCGTTCCCGGCGACCTGACCTACTCGGGCGAGTCGGGCGGCCTGAACGAGGCCACCAGCGACATCTTCGGCAACATGGTCGAGTTCTCCGCAGGCAACAGCAGCGACCCCGGCGACTACGACGTCGGTGAAGAGATCGACATCAACGGCGACGGGACCCCGTTGCGGTACATGTACAACCCGTCGCTGGACGGAGCCTCACACTCCTGCTGGTCGACCACCACCAAGAACATCGACGTGCACTACTCGTCCGGTGTGGCCAACCACTTCTACTTCATGCTGGCCGAAGGGAGCGGCGCCACGCCGTACGGCACCTCCCCGGTCTGCGGCACCGCGCCGGCGGTCACCGGCATCGGCCGGGCCAAGGCGGAGAAGATCTGGTTCCGCGCCCTGGACACCTACTTCACCTCCAACACCTCGTACGTCAACACCACCAACCCGGCCAACACCGCCCGCGCCTACACCCTCAGCGCGACGACCGACCTGTACGGCCTGTGCTCCACCGAGTACAAGACCGTCCAGGCCGCCTGGACCGCCGTCAACGTGGCCGGCAACGACCCGAGCTGTGCGGCCAACGACTTCACCGTGGCGGTCTCGCCGGCGGCGGCGTCGGTGGACCCGGGCAACTCGACCGCGACGACCGTGTCGACCACTCTGATCCGGGGCTCGGCCCAGACGGTGAACCTGTCCGCCTCTGGCCTGCCGGCCGGTGCCACCGCCGCGTTCAGCCCGTCCTCGATCACCTCAGACAGCGGCTCCTCGACCATGACGATCAGCACCTCGGCGTCGACCCCCAGTGGCGTCTACACCGTGACCGTCACCGGTACCGGCACCGAAGCCACCCGCACCGCCCCCTTCACGCTGACCGTCAACGGCCTGCCCGGCTGCTCTGGCAGTAACAACACCGACGTGGCGATCCCGGACAACTCCACGGTGGAGAGCGCGATTGTCATCTCCGGTTGTGCGGGCAACGCCTCGGCGACCAGCACGGTCGAGGTGCACATCGTCCACACCTACATCGGTGACCTTGTGGTCAACCTGGTCGCCCCGGACGGCACCACCTACCTGCTGCACAACCGGACCGGCAGCGGCACCGACAACATCGACCAGACCTACACCGTCAACCTCGCCGGTGAGGCCGCCAACGGCGCCTGGAAGCTACGGGTACAGGACGCCGCCAGCCTTGACAGCGGCCACGTCAACTCCTGGGCGCTGGACCTGGGCGGCGGCACCGTGCCGCCCGACTGCGGAGGGACGAACGACACCGACCTGACCATCCCCGACGTCTCCACAGTCGAGAGCAGCGTAACGGTGTCGGGTTGCACGGGTAACGCCTCCGCGACCAGCACCGTCGAGGTACACATCGTGCACACCTTCCGGGGTGACCTGGTCGTGCACTTGGTCGCCCCGGACGGCTCGGCCTACCTGCTGCGCAACGGCGGCGGCGGCAGCGCCGACAACCTCGATGAGACGTACACCGTCGACCTGTCGAGCGAAACGCGCAACGGGACCTGGAAGTTGCGGGTGCAGGACACCACCCGCCGCGACACCGGCCACATCAACTCCTGGACGCTGACCCTTTAACACAGCCGAGAACCGTTACCGCATGTGAAGTGTGTTCCGGTGCGCCGATCGGCGCACCGGAACACCCTCGCCTCCAGGCGCACAACGCAGAAGCCGTCCACGCCGGGGGGCTGCCTGCGCGTGTTTCCTGACCATTCATGAAGGAAAGCGTCATGAGACGAAGCAATGTCATCCAACGTGGTGTGCTGGCGGCGGTCGCCGTGTCAGCGCTGGCAATTTCTGGCGCGCCGGCCCCTGCGGTCGCACAGACCGGAGTCCCCGCGCCGGCCACGCTCTCGTCACCGGACCTCTCACTGGCGAACGTGAAGGCGCACCTCGACCAGTTCCAGACAATTGCCAACAACAACGGCGGCAACCGCAGTTCCCGGAGCACCGGCTACACCGGGTCGGTGAACTACGTCTACGACCGGCTTACCGCGGCCGGGTTCACCGTGGTCAAGCAACCATGCACATCGGGATGTACCAGCGGCTCCGGTCCGAACGTGATCGCCGACTGGCCCGGCGGCGACCCCGGCCAGGTCATCATGCTGGGCGCCCACCTCGATGGCGTCTCGGCCGGACCGGGCATCAACGACAACGCCTCCGGCTCGGCCACCATCCTCGAGATCGCGCTCACCCTGGCCGCACAGAACCCGACCATGCTCAAACACGTCCGGTTCGGCTGGTGGACCGACGAGGAGCAGGGCCTCAACGGGTCCGACTTCTACGTAGACCAGCTGCCTGCGGCGGAACGCGCGAAGATCCAGGCCTACTACAACTTCGACATGGTCGGCTCGATCAACGGCGGCTACTTCATCAACCGGATCACCAGCGAAGCCGGGCAGGTCCTGAAGGCCTACTACGACTCGATCGGTGTGGAAACCGAGGAGAACTACGAAGGCGCGGGCCGTTCCGATGACGCGTCGTTCAACGCGGCCGGCATCGAAACCAGTGGCGTGGCGGCGGGCGCCAGCTACCGGAAAACGGCGGAGCAGGTGGCGAAGTGGGGTGGCACTCAGTCCGCCTTCGACCCGTGCTACCACGCCTCCTGCGACACCACCGGCAACATCAGCGACACCATCCTGGACCGGGCTGGCGACGCGGCGACGTACGCGTTGTGGACCACCGCCGTCGCCGGTGACCCGGCTGACGTGGTTGTCGCCGACCCGGGCGACCAGTCGTCGGCGGTGGGTGTCGCGGTGTCCCTCGACACCTCCGCTTCCGGTGGTTCGGCGCCGTACTCATGGTCGGCGTCCGGATTGCCGGCCGGGTTGTCGATCGACGCGTCGACAGGGCGGATCACCGGTACCCCGACGACAGCTGGCACATCGACGGTGACGGTGACCGCGATCGACTCGGCAAGTCCACCTCGATCGGGGAGCGCCACGTTCACGTGGGCGGTGTACCCCACCAGCGGCGGCTGCTCCGGCGGCAACAACACCGACGTGGCGATCCCGGACAACTCCACCGCAGAAAGCACGATCATCATCTCCGGTTGTGCGGGCAACGCCTCGGCGACCAGCACGGTCGAGGTGCACATCGTCCACACCTACATCGGTGACCTTGTGGTCAACCTGGTCGCCCCGGACGGCACCACCTACCTGCTGCACAACCGGACCGGCAGCGGCACCGACAACATCGACCAGACCTACACCGTCAACCTCGCCGGTGAGGCCGCCAACGGCGCCTGGAAGCTACGGGTACAGGACGCCGCCAGCCTTGACAGCGGCCACGTCAACTCCTGGGCGCTGGACCTGGGCGGCGGCACCGTGCCGCCCGACTGCGGAGGGACGAACGACACCGACCTGACCATCCCCGACGTCTCCACAGTCGAGAGCAGCGTAACGGTGTCGGGTTGCACGGGTAACGCCTCCGCGACCAGCACCGTCGAGGTACACATCGTGCACACCTTCCGGGGTGACCTGGTCGTGCACTTGGTCGCCCCGGACGGCTCGGCCTACCTGCTGCGCAACGGCGGCGGCGGCAGCGCCGACAACCTCGATGAGACGTACACCGTCGACCTGTCGAGCGAAACGCGCAACGGGACCTGGAAGTTGCGGGTGCAGGACACCACCCGCCGCGACACCGGCCACATCAACTCCTGGACGCTGACCCTGTAACACCACCGCCGGTGCCCCGGTGCGTACAGCACGCATCGGGGCACCTGTGTACGCGGGAGCGCCAAGTTAACCCGGGTTCCGCATCTCGTAGGCAACGACGGGAGTGATCATGCCTGTGGCCAGCCTTGGTGCGCTCCGGCCCGCAAGGCCAGGGCCGTCGGCGGCGAAGAGGCCGGTTCCCCCACCTTCCGCGACCAAGGCTCCCGCCTGCCGATGCGTGAGGGTCGAGTCCGATTCTGCGCCGCCGGGCCACGCTGCGGACCGGCCAGTCGTGCAGCCGCGCTGTCCTCACCGGCGCCGCCCATGCCGCGCCGGTCCTCGACAAACACGGTCGGTCCCGGGATTGGGCACAGTACATCCGCCCGATGAGCTCGCCGGGTCCAGCTCCGTCGCGGTACGTCACGGGTACTCTGCCCCGGCCCAGGGGCCGGACCGTCTGAACGATGGGCGCCGTCATCCGGCGGAAGACGGGTGCGGGCCCAGGGGTTCGCGGTCAGTCCGCCTTCTGCAGCTCTTCGGCGAACATCACGAGAATGCCGCTGGGACCGCGGAGATAGGTGAGCTTGTAGACATCCTCGTACGTGGCGACGCCGCGGAGCGGGTGACAGCCATGCCTGGCGGCGACCTCGATGGCGGCGTCGATGTTGTCCACGGCAAAGCAGACGCGGTGCATGCCGATGGTGTTCGGTTGGACGGGCTCGGCCTCGATCGCGGCCGGGTGCACGTACTGGAACATCTCGATGCGACCGTTGCCGTCGGGCGTCTGGAGCACGGCGATGTCGGCGGTGTTGCCGTCCAGACCCACGGCGGTGTCAGCCCACTCGCCGCTGATCCGGGCGCGTCCGAGCACCGTCAGGCCGAGGTCGGTGAAGAAGGCGATAGCGGCTTCTAAGTCGCGGACGGCGATGCCGACGTTGTCGAGTCTGATGGACATGGGTGCTCTCCTATGTCAAGCCGCGGCCGGCACGAGGTGCCTGCCGTGATCGAAGGGCTGGGTTTCGACCGTGTTGAAAGACATGACGGGCGAGGCGTCGTGTGAGGCGGCGGAGGGCTTCCGTGCAGGTGTCGCCGGCGGCCAGGTGCTTGGCGTAGCAGGTCTTGGCGTATTCGCGACAGTGCGTTGTCAGTCCGTCGCCGACGACCCCGGGGGACCGGTCAGGACGGTGGGAACGAACTCCAAGAGCTGGAGCCTGCCGTCGAAGGTGCGCGAGTCGACCATCTGCAGCGCCACGTCCGGCCATCCGTCGTAGATCCGGTCCCTGCCGGTTACGCCGTTGACGACGGGGAACACCACCACCCGGTACCGGTCAACCAGCCCTGCTTTCAGCAGTGACCGGCACAGGCCGGGGCTGCCGATGGTGCGCAGCGGAAGCTGACCGTCCTGCTTCATCGACCGGACCACCTCCACGGCGTCCTGATCGACCAGCGTCGTGTTGGCCCAGCTCAGCGGGGCAGCCAAGGTGCGGGAGAACACGACCTTCGGGGTGGCCGCGAGCTCCTCGATTCCCTCCTGGCCGGACTCGGCGAAGCCGGCGAACAAGCGATACGTGTTCGCCCCCATCAGCAGGGTGTACTCACTCTTGGCGTCCTCGCCGAGCCACGCGAAGTACTCCGGGCCCCCCAGGCCCCACAAGCCCGGCCAGCCCTCGGCCGCACCGTATCCGTCCAGCGAGGTGATGTAGTCGACCATCAATGCCGGCATATCAATGCCTTCCGTTTCGTGCCTGCGGGTTTCTCAACAGCTTGACCTGTCAACGCCGCACGATTCATCGCGCCACGCCATCGCACCCCACGCCGGTCATGCGGGCCCCACCGCGCGTGGCCGCCCCGGGCGACCGTCGTGCTGCTAGACGTGACTGAAGTCGGCATCTGGGTACTCACCTCGTCGTCGCATCGGTAATCGGCGGTGGATTGGGCGCAGAGGGATCCGGTCGTGCTCCGCGCGATGCGTCAAGCTGGCGTACTCCTCGACATGGCACAGCATGACGGCAGCCATCGCGAGGAACATCAGCACGTGACCCGAGGTCAGAAACGCACCGGTGGACAGGAATCCGAGCCACAACAGTGGAAGCAGCAGCGACGGTGGCGGTGCCGCCCCCGACCAGCTGCGGGACCACGATCACGTCGGGCCCGGCCAGTGTCCGTGCGTCAAGCTCGGCGAAGGTCAGATCGGGCAGCAGGTCCAAGCCACCGGTCAACGTCACCGGGCGACGCTCGGCGGCCACGGTGTAGAGATTGAACCTGCCGGTGTCGGCCAGCACCTCATACGGAGCCAGCAGGTCGGCTACGTTAGCGCCTTGCACTCCGAGTACCAACGCCACGGTAGGCTTGGCCGGATCGTGCCGCGGCGGCGGCACCACCACACTTCCTAGTGCAGCGGCGCCAGCCTCGCGGGCCGGATACGTGGTGTCGCGGGCCCCGGCGATCCCGACCGCACCGACCGCGACCGGCGCCGCCAAACCCGCCACGAGCAGCGTCGCCACCAACCCAACCGACCGCCACCGCACCGCGGCACCCCCTTCCATCGCAGGTCTACTGCAGGCAGTCGTGCGATTTGCAACCTGACCCCCGGAACTGCGGTAACGCGGTCTCAGTTGCGTCACCTGTCCCTGCTGCGCGCTGGCCGCCTCGCAAGGGGGACGAGGACGAGCCTCACGGCGAGCCCGCGCCGCGGACAAGAGGCCAGGCGCGCCCTGGCACAAATCCTGGGAAACCCGTCCTGTTGGCCGCGGCCGAACCGCCTACGGTGGGTGCATGCGATCCCGTCACGTCGTCGTCGTGGCCTACGACGGATCCGAACTGGTGGACATCGCCTGCGTGACGACTGGCCTGTTCATCGCCACCCGCCTTGGTGCCGACCCTGGCTACGAGGTCACGCTCGCGACGCTGGGCGGACGGGAGGTCCGCTGCGACTCCGGTCTGCGTCTCAAGGCCCAGGCGCGGCTGGCGAGCCGGTTCGAGACCGTCGACACCCTCGTGGTCTCCGGTGGACTCGGCCACGAAGACGCTACCGCCGATGCACGTCTGGTCGGGCACGTGCGACGCCTGGCCGCTCAGTCACGCCGTGTCGCCTCCGTCTGCACCGGCGCCAGCGTCCTGGCAGCCGCCGGCCTGCTTGACGGCCGCCGCGCGACGACGCACTGGCTGTACGCCCGCCGCCTGGCCGCATGCTTCCCGCAGGTCCACGTCGCCCCCGTCCCGGTCTTCATCCGGGACGGTCACGTCGCGACCTCAGGCGGCGTCACCGCCGCGCTCGACCTCACTCTCGCGTTCATCGAGGAGGACCATGGCCACGAGCTGGCCCGACGAGTCGCTCTCGGCATGGTGACGTATCTGCAACGGCCCGGGAACCAGGCCCAGATGAGCATGTTCACGAGCGTCCCGAGGCCCGATGACCTGCTGATCAGGCGAACCATCGACCGCATCACCAGCAACCCGGGGGCCGACCTGCGTGCGACCACGCTGGCGGCCTGGGCCGGCGTCAGCGTCCGACAGCTCAACCGGCTCTTCCGCGACCAGTTGGGCGAGCCACCAGGGCGCACCGTCCGCCGGATCCGACTGGAAGTCGCCGCCCGGCTCCTGGCCGCGACCGACCTCCCGCTCGCGCAGGTCGCCAAGCAGTGCGCCTTCACCTCCGCAGAGACGATGCGCCAAGCCTTCGTTCAGCGGTACGGCGTGAGCCCCTCGCACTTCCGCACCACGCAGCGACGCGCCGCCACCTTCGATGTCTGCAACACGCGGGCCGGGAGCAGCGAAGCCTGAACACCTCGGTCTTCTCAGGGAGGTCACGCCGATTTACTGGTCGGCATCATCGCAGGTCACACCGCTTCTCTACGTCCGGCCTCGGCGAGCACTTCGGACGCGGTGACCACTTCGCCAAGCTGCACCCATCCTGCACCCACCTGTAAGGCCCGGGCGGTCGACACTCCTTACCACTCTGACCTGCTAAAACGAAAGTCCGCAGGTCGGGGCGGGTGCCGTTGAGTGCCGCTCGGTGCCGTTGGATGCGGTTCAACGCCGTCCAGCGCAGCCGGCTGCTCCCAAGCTGCTCCCGTTCCGGGGCCCCCAAGGACATGTCAGAGGTCGAATGCCTTGCGCTGTCCCGCAGGTCGTCCGCCGCGTGGAGCATGGTGGACTGGAGCCTCAGCCGGGTGCATTGCAACGAGTCTCCGGTCGCGTGCGGAAGCTGCTCCGGTGCTCCAAGTTGCTCCCGAATTTGGCGGTTGACTCGAGTGTCCGGGCGATCGGAGTGTCCTAATGGCCGACGTAGGGCCCGCCCAACCAGCGGATGTCGGCGGCGATCAACTGAACCTGTGGCGCCGCAGAGCATCGTTCGGCGATACTGCCGTGCTTGTAGAAGCGGGCTCGCTGCACCTCGAGGCGGCCGCTCCGTCATGGATGACGTACTACCTGGGGTGCCCATCGTCGTCGGGTCGAACGACTGCGTAGTGAACTTCGAGAGGAACAAGCAACACCGCCTGTCCGGTCGTACCACCACCGTGCCGCCGTCCTGCCACGCGCCGTTCTCGGCGTACCACTGGCTGCCCAATGGGTCGCCCTGGTTCTGGTGAATGTTGTGCATGCCCAGCCCGCTGGCGAACGGCTCGCGCCAGCCCAGTCCAGCCCCACCGCCACCCCGCCATCCTGCCCCCAGGCGACCTCTCCCCCGCCGGCGGCCAACCCCGCCCCCTCCATCCGGCCGGAGACCCGCCTCATCGATGACGTCGTACATCGGATGGAACCCGCGCCGTCAATGGCGCTAGCGGATGCTCGGCGTACCGGCCCGGAAGAACCCCGATACCGGTGGCGCCCTGATCTTGCATCGCCCCGAGACGCGGGCAGCAGGGCGTTGCCGGTGGGAACCGCCTTGCGGCGGTGCCGCGTTGTGGGCCATAGTCGTTCCATGATCTCGTACCGGAAGGGCGGCGACGCCCTGGCGCTGTGAGCGCCCCCGCGCGGCGCAACGACGCCGCGAAACCTCCACAGGCCGTTCGCAGCGGCAACCCTCACGACCTGTGGCAGCAGGCCATCCGGATCCGCCAGGAATGGCTCGACCACGCCCTGTCCACGCAGCCGGCTGACAAGTCGACCGCCGAACGCTGCCTGACCGCCATTTACGCTAGGGCATCGCGGCCCCGACCCCGGTTCGAATGGGTCGACTCGCCAGACGAGGCGCGCCCCCTGATCACTGGCTGGCCCACCCTCGATCAACTCTACGAGCGCATCCGGGACCCCCGGCCGCGCGGGACACCACCGATGGCAAGCGATCTCGCCATGATCACCTCTCAGCTACGCGGCGCGCTGAGCGGGGGCGTCACTCACACCGACCCCGAACTGTCACCCGTGCGTACGAGCAAGACCAAAGAACCATGGCCCGAACTGGCGCCGCCGCAGGCGCTCGACAGCGGCGTTCCGCTCGCTGTCGTGCTGCACCAAGGCGTACGCGCGGCATTGCACCGGAGCCTCGCGCACGGGTATTACCTTCCCGTGCGCGCGGCGCTGACCAGCGACGCTCCGGTACCCGTGTGCTGGTACGGGCAGCAGGACGCGTCCTGGATCGCCTACTACGACGTGCTGCATCGACTCGGCCTTGCCGTGTACGGGCCGGACGAGGCCGAACACCTCGACGCCTGGGTCGGCCTGGCCCGCTCCTGCGGCTGGTGGTGGCCCGGCGAGGACGTCTGCGTCGTGGTGGACCGGCCCCAAGCAATACGAACTGAGCAGGTCTCCGGAACAGCGCACGGCCAGATCCGACTGCAACCTCGCGGCGTGTGCTACCGCGACGGCTGGCAACCACTCCTGAGCATGTGACCTGAGTCGACAGCCGGCCGGGACGGGCACCCGCCCGTCCCGGCCAGTTCGCTCCATATCCTGCAAGCCTCAAGACTGAAGTCCAACGGGATAGCGATACCCGGCAGAGAGCCGGGTTGCGGTACGTTCCGCCTCGCCTGCTCGACCGCGACACCGTCCGCGCTGTGGCCACTGCGCTCGACGCGCTGGACGTGGAGGTGCTGCGCACCCGCTTCGACCCAGACGCCATGACCGCGTCATGCCGCACGGCATCGCCCTCGACCCCGCCGGTCGCCTAGCCGTGGGCGTGACCGCGCCATCTGAGGCTGCGGCTCGCCTTCCCGGCCACCGGGCGAGCGCTACGCCGCGTCATCGACGGACAAGCCTCCTAATGGCTATGGCAGACGAAATGGGCTCCACCGGGACGGCCATGGCTGGCCCACCACGGGCCGGCCTCGCTGAGAGCCAAGTAACGTTGCGTAAGGGCCAAGGCTGCTGGTGCTGCCGCACGGCGGTGCACGGATCTGCCGATGTCAGTGCGCGCTGCCGGCTACAGTCCGCATACAGGGCTGAGGCAACGTGCCTTCGCCCCGCGAGCAACCCCTACCCGGGCTGGGAGATCGACTCACGGTTGATGTAGGCGACCTGGGCGGCGAAGGCCAGCAGAGCCAACACGGTGCCGACGCCGATCGCGAACCCGGACGACAGCCCCGCGAGCCCGGTCAGCAGCGTGACCGCGAGCCCCACCAGCAGCGCGTTCACCGCGCCCACCATCGCCGCCGTAGTCAGCAACAGCTGCGACCGCCGGGGCACGTTACCGACCGCCGCCCAGGTCGCCCCCATGATGCCCACGCCTTGCACCGCGTCGGCGAAGAAGTCGTGCTCGCCGGCCAGCCGGCGGTGGTAGTACGCCCGGATGCGCTGGATCCGCGCGAGATCCAGCTCGTTCTCCGCCATGTTCTGCACCAGCCGCAGGAACGTAAGCAGTCCGGTGATCACCAGCGTCGGCAGCACCGCTCCAAGGTACGGCGGGACGAGCGCGGCGTTGCTGGCGACGAAACCGAGCCCGATCAGCGCGGCAGAGAGCATGGACAGGAAGACGGTCGCTCGGCCCACCGACTCCGTGACGGTCGCGCTGCGCGAAGTCTGAAGCACGAAATGCTCGGTGGTCAGGGCGGTGAGCAGAGCCTGCTCGCGTTCTCCGTCGTCCATGCACCCACCGTCCGTGGTTAAGCAGGGGTCATCCTCACGATACGAGCATCGAGGACGCACGGATCGGAAAACCGTTGCTCTATCCCCTGAGCTACGAGGGCGCGAGGGCCTAGTCTCGCGACCTGGGCGCTCACCTGGGGTGGCAGGGAGTGGCCCACGTTCACCAACGTTCCCCGGACCGCCGTTCTCGCAGCCCAGGGCCACACCCGGAGCACACGAACCCCGGTTCGCGACCGGCGGTCGGCCACAGTGACCCGCGTTGGCACGGGTTGACCCGGGTTAGCATTCGCTGGAGAGCACCCGCACATCATCGAAGATCATGATGTGCGCTCCCCCGGCCCGAGACCCGCCGGCCGGCAGGAGCGCGGCTCGACGGCAACCCTCCGCGAGCTTCGTTCGCTGGCTCAGGTCAAGACGCCGACGCAGGTTCAGCGTTCGGGATGAGTCCCGCACGACACTCAGCGCCCGGATCAGCCACGGGCTGCGCTGGACCCGCTTCCGCAGCTTGCCCTCCCGCGAGTCCCCCTGAGTGGGGATTTTTTGCTCAGGAGGTGCGCCACCACAGTCACAGGCCCTCGGCGCGCGTTACGGGTTCGGCAGGGCGGTGTGCGCCAGGCGGCGGCGAGTGCTGCCACGTCGGGGTATCGGTCGGCGGGTGTCGTGGTGGTGGCGCGTACGGCTACCTGTTGTTGCTCGCGGGAGCCGCGCCAGCCGTGTGGGGAGTCAAGGAGGTGGTGGATGGTTCGGCCGAGGGTGTAGACAGTACGCCGACGCTGGCCGTCGACGTGAAGGCTGTACACCGGTCGGCGGTGGCCGACGCGCTGTCGGTCCTCGGCTCACCCGCGCCGAAGACTGGGACGGACCTCGTCAGGCCGCTAGACCGCTGCTGATTTCAGAGGCGAGGCTTGCCGGGCACGCCGGTGGAACGCTTGGTCCACGGGGTTGCTGCGTCCGGCCTGTAGAGACGGCGACGCACCTTGATGCCTACGGCGGCGGTCCCCAACAGGTGTCCGCTCATGCCGATGAGCGGATGGACAGGCGGGTTCAGTGCGGCAATCTCCGATGTCGTATTCTGGCCGACTTTGATTCTTACGGAGGTTGAGTTGACCGAGTATCCGCCGGAAGTCACGCAGCGCTTCCACGGCACCCCCGAGCAGATGGCTACCGCTCTCGTGGGCGAGCCGCCAAGGAGGTGGGAGTCCATCGTCATCGAGGACTACGACCCGGTCTGGGCGGACCGATTCGCTGCTGCCAGCTCCTCGCTCCACGACGTTCTGGGTGACCTGATCATCGATGTTGAACATGTCGGGTCCACATCGGTGCCGGGCCTGGCAGCCAAGCCAGTCATTGATATCGACCTCCTCATCGCGGACACCGCGGACGAGTCCCGCTACATCCCCACCCTCGAAAGGCTCGGGTACCGGCTCGTTCTTCGAGAGCCGTGGTGGCACGGGCACCGGATGCTCGTCAACTCCGCGGAGGACATCAACCTTCACGTTTGGCCGCAGGCCGCTCCTGAACCGGTACGGCACCGGCTCTTTCGCGACTGGCTGCGCTCGCATTCCGAAGATCGGGAGCTGTACGCCTCAACCAAGCGGCGCCTTGCGCGGGACACCGCGCATCATCCCAGCGACTACAGCCTCGCGAAGAACGACGTCATCGATGCCATCTTCGCGCGCATCTTCGCAGCAACCGGCGAGGTGCCCGCATGATCACACTCGATACAGTGCGCTGATCTGCCGCGACTCGCGCGCCACCCACCGTTGCGGCGGACGTCGACACATGGACATGGTGCAATCAGGAACCGCGATCACGTGACCGCCACAGAGCCGCGGTTCGGAACGCGGGCGTACAGGGCATCGCGGCGGGCGCAGCGGTGAGATCCTGGGCGGCATGACAGACATCGACGCCAAGGCGAATCTCTATCGGTACCTGCGGGAGGCGCGCGAGGCGCTGCTCGGGAAGCTCGACGGGCTGTCGGAGTACGACGTACGGCGCCCGCTCGTGCCGACCGGGACGAACCTGCTCGGGCTGGTCAAGCACGTGGCCTTGGTGACCGCCGGGTATTTCGGCGAGGTGTTCGACCGCCCCTTTCCCGAACCCGTCGCGGGCTTGGACGAAGACGCCGAGCCGAACACGGACATGTGGGCCGCAGCCGACGAGTCCCGGGACGACATCATCGGCCTGTGGCACCGAGTCTGGGCACACGCGGACGCCACGATCGAGACACTCCCGATCGACGCGCCCGGCTCGGTGCGGTGGTGGCAACACACGCCGGTGACGCTGCACCTCATCCTCGTGCACGTGCTCGCCGAGCTGAACCGGCACGCTGGGCACGCCGACATCGTGCGCGAACTGGTCGACGGCCAGGTCGGCTGGCGGCGGCCCGGCGACAACGTGGTCGAGGGAGACAAGGCGTGGTGGGCCGCCTACCGCGAGAGGCTGGAATCCACCGCGCGCGAGTTCGCCTGAGGACGCGGTCTTCGCGTAACCCGCGGATGCCGTCCAAATCGTCCGAGAAACCGTTTGCATTCGGCCAGCGGCCGTCGCAGCCCGAAGCCAAGGTCACATGCACGGATTTGCCGCGATTCGCGCACCATGCAGCGTCACGAGGGGCTGCGCTGATCGATGTCCGGACATGCCGATAGCGGAATCTATCGAGGTACCTTGCGTGAGGGTTGCGACGACGTCCCTCGCAGAGGTTGCAGCGTTCAGAGGATGACATAGAAGCCGGCCGACAGCCATCCCAGAATCGCCGCCCCGTACAGCAGTTGGAGTGCCTCCGTCTTGGTCCAAGCTAGCCCGAGAGAGCGCGGCGTCTGAATACGCGCGTGCGGAAGGACGTTCGGCGCGGACTCCAGATCCTCTTGGCGCAGTCCGTAGAAGTCCCGTTCGAGAGTGGCCGCCCACTGCCGGAAGTGTCTGCAGTTCGCGATGTTCTTGCGTTCCCACCGATAGACGGCGAAGGTGACAAGTGCGGCGAAAGTACTCAACAGCACAATGGCGGTGTCGGGTATCTTCGCCCCAGGAGCCCGCATCAGCAGCACGATTCCCACACCGGTCACCAGCGGGACCGCCGCCAAGAGCTTGAGGCTGACGTCGTCCGTGGCCCTAATGTTGGCGCAGATCTCCTGATAGACATTGTTCAGGTCGCCTTGACCTGCCCAGTGCGGCCGGCGATCGGCTGCCACCTCGCGGGGTTGCTTCATGTGTTGCTCCTATCCAGAGACTGGCTGGCCCTCGACTCCGATAGTGGCGCAGTCACGCACGTCATCGGATGAGCCGCTTCGAAGTGGTCGCCTTGGTCGCACCGACCTCTCGCCAGACGTGGCGTCATTGTCGCCGAGCCTGCGTCACGAGCGCAGCGGTCCTCGATCGAGCCGAACGGCGTCGCTGTCAGCCCACGCAGCCGGCAAGCGTCACGCCGGGTCGCCGGCGTGCTGCGCCGGTTGTAGGCACGATGTGGCGGCGACATAAGCAACCCGTAGGAGACCCCGACATGCGGGAATTGGTCGCAGCCGAGTGGATGACCGTCGACGGGGCTGTCCAGGCCCTCGAATTCAAAACGTACGCCGGCTACCCATGCGGAAGGCGATCAGCGTGCGTGCCCCGACTTCGCAAAAGAGCCGGCCGGCCAGATCAACCTCTTCAGGTGCCACAGCCGCGAGCTGATCATGCGTAGCACGTGAACGAGGCCGCAGCCGAGGTGGGTTGTCGAATCGTGGCCGGCATCCTGATTGCCGCAGGCAACGCGCGGGATCGGCGCCAATCGCCGGTAAGCGCCAGCGCAGACTACGTTCGGTAGCCGGGAGCAGCGACAGTCAGCTCATGGTGGGCCAGTTATGGCCGGGCCATAACTGGCCCAACACGGGCCGGTCTCGCGGAGAGCCAAGTAACGGTGCGTAAGGGTCAAAGACTGCTGGTGCTGCCGCGCGACAGTGCGCGGATCGGGAAGAGGACGTCCTGTCGGGGCTACCCTTCCTTCGCTTGGTGTGAGCGCTAGATCTCCAGCCGCAGTCCGGCCCATCGGTCGAGCCATCCCTTGACCTCCACGCGGCGCTGTACCTTCGCGCGGCCCGCTGCGTTGTTGAAGGCTGGAGAGGGGCGGACAACCATTCCCACAAGGTCAGCCAGCCCATGGCAGGACACCAGGCGAACAGAGTCACCCCGTAGAGTGACCGCGACGCACGTTGCCGTTTCGGGCCAGCGCGATATCGCGTCCAAGGCGGACGTGTAGGGCTCGTCGCCATTGCGCAGATGCATCCGTGCTTGATTACGAATCTCCCACGGCACCCCAGGCAGGGCCACCATGGCTTGGGCTTCGGCGCGTGCGTCCTCGCGTTGGTCCAGCTTCTCCGGGTCGAAGTAGGCGACATCCACGTCGCGCTCTGGCGAGACCGGGAGGTTGCTGATCGCGTCCCAGACGCGGTTGCGTACGAAGCCGGCACCGATCCACCAGTCCGGTAGTCCAAGGTCGGCCGTAGCCCGAAGGACCCTCATTGCTCCCGGGTCTGACTCGATTACGCCCACAACGTCCTGCGCGCTCATGACCATCCCAGGGACCCTAGACCAGCGGACGTACGCACCGCTTGCGAGGCGGAAGCTGAGGGCAGAGCGAAGTCTGTCACCGACGCGCTTCGGCGCGATCACCACCGCAGACATCCGCTCATGCCGCCGTCCATACGTGCTGACCGGTCAAGAGCGGCCATATCGGCCATGGCGGATACGGCCCAAAGTACGGACTGCTGTCCATGTAACGGTGGATGTCCGGGGCAGCGGGAGTCAACGGAAATCTAGCCGAGTCATTTCCCTTCGTTCCTGACGTGCACATCGCCGCATGGTCGACCGCTAGTACTCCAGTCGTAGATCGCGACCTGACACGGCGTCATCCACGTTTGATCGGCTGACGAGAATGATGACGGCCGGGTGCATCGGCATGTTCCGGATCTACTGTCTGTCCAGCGGATGCCCCAGTTGGGTCGACTTCACGGCTGGGTGCGTCGCTCGGCGGCGTCGAACGCGGGCGCGAGCGGGGACAGGGCCGCGCGGAGCTGGTCGGGCAGTGAGCCGGAGGGCACGACCAGTCCTCCGGCGCCGAAACTCCCGGCGGCCCCTGCGTTCCCGGCCGGCCGAAGCCAGCCTTCCAACGCGATGCGAACCGCCGCGGCCACGCTCGCCGCGAGAACGCGGACTGTGTGCGCTCCGGCGTCACCTAGGCGTTCAGCGATCACCGCCGCGAGAGGGGGCTCGATGTCGGCGGTGGTATCGAGGAACGCGTCGCGCAGCGTGGTCCGGGTGGTGATCAGCAGCAGCGCCTCGTGTTCGCGCTCGCCGGTGTTCGTGTACTGCTCGACCACTGCTTCGGTGACGGCGTCAGCCAGGCGCACTCCTGCGGGCCGGGCCGCGACCGCCGCCGCGATCCGCGCTTCCCGGTCCGCGGTAACAGCGGCGACGATCGCCTGCTCGCGGCTGGCGAAGTAGTTGTTGTAGGTGCGCGGCGAGACCCCGGCCGCCTCAGCGATGTCCTCGACTCGCACCTGGTCCGGTCCGCGCTCCACGGCCAGCCGCAGGGCCGCCTCGCGTAGCGCCTCGCGCGTGGCCTGCTTCTTCCGCTCCCGCAGCCCTGGTGGTGTCGTCACGGTGTCAGCATTCCACACAGAGATGCGTGCACGCAAACTTGCGCGCACGCACTTTTCCTGTCAGCCTCGACCCGACCGAGACCGACAGAGAGGACGTCACCATGCGAGCAAGAGGAATGACCTACGACACCGGATTCGTCGTACACGGCCAGATATCCCGCGAGCACTTCGACCCAGAGGTCGTCCGGCGCGAGCTCGCCATCATCCGCGACGACCTGCACTGCAACGCGATCCAGATCATCGGCGGCGACCCGGACCGACTGGAGCTGGCCGCCGGCGCCGCCGCCGAGCTCGGGCTGGAGGTCTGGTTCTCGCCCTATCCGCTGGAGCTGGACCCGGAGCAGATCCTCACGCTCTTCCGCGACTGCGCCGAGCGGGCGGAGCGGCTCCGGCGTAATGGGGCCGAGGTCGTGTTCGTCGCAGGTGTAGAGCTGAGCGTGATGAGCCGCGGGTTCCTGCCCGGAGAGAGCCCCGAGGATCGGGTCGAGCAGCTGATGCGCCAACCCGAACAGCGGGCCGAAGCGATGCGCGAGCTCGGCGTGCGCATCAACGCATTCCTCCGCGACGCCGCGGCCACGGTCCGCGAGCGCTTCCAGGGCAAGCTCACCTACGCATCCATCCAGTTCGAGCAGGTCGACTGGACTCCCTTCGACTTCGTGACGTTCGAGCTGATCCGCTCCGCCGAGGTCGCCGACCGGTTCCGGGACGCGGTGCGCACCCTGGCCCAAGGCCCGAAGCCGCTCGCCATCACCGGGTTCGGCACCGCGGCCTACCGCGGCGCGGGAGACCGCGGTGGGCGGGTGCTGGAGGTGGTCGAGTACGACCCAGAGACCAAGGCCCCTGTACGGCTGGACGGCATATACGAGCGTGACGAGGCCGGCCAGGCCGCATATCTGAGCGAACTGCTGGAGATCTTCGAGACCGAGGGCGTGAACAGCGCATTCGTGTTCTTGTTCGCCTTGCCTGGCTACCCGCACCGCCCGGACGGCGACCCCAGGGACGATCTGGACCGGGCCGGCCTGGGCATCGTCAAACTCCTCGAAGGGCGCCGGGGGCAGACCTACCCCGACATGGAATGGGAACCCAAGGCTGCCTTCGCGGCAGTGGCGCAGCGGTATCGGAGGTGACAGGCCCCGCGCACAGTGACCACGGCTCGGGATCTGCACTGCGCCGCAGTGCAGATCCCGAGCAGATGGAAGCGGTATTCGCCGAACTCGCCGCAGACCTCGCGCCGGTCTACCGCCGCCGCGACCTGCGGGCCAACGGCGTGTTGTACCTGCGCGGGTTACTGATGCCGGGCGTTGCGGGCAACTGCTGGTCGATCGCGGAGGCAGTCGGCCTGGACCGGCCGTATCGCCTGCACCACCTGCTCGAACGCGCCTGCTGGGAGGAGGACGCCAGGATGCAGCGATTTCACCCTGCTCGTCGTCACCGGACCAGGCCGCGGCCGTCTGGTCGAGGTCAACGCCGAGGGCTTCTTCGCGCCTCACTTCCACACCGACCCGGACTTCCTCGCCTGGTATGAGCGTTGGTTGGACTTCACCCTGGCCGGACATCGTGATCTGACCTGGTTCGCAGACCAGATGGCCGGTGACGAAGCAGCGCTCGTGGCCACGCTGCTGAACGACGCACTCGCAACGCGACGGCGTGCTGCCGCGTGCACGTTCATCACACACCCAGCGCCAAGTGCATCGCTCCCCGATGTCCTGGCACAGGCGCTGTCGACGGAACCGCACCCGGCCGTCAGGGAGGCGATCTTGCGCGCTCTGTCTGCCCAAGGCGAGCACGGCCGCGCTCGCCTGCCCGCAGCACTCGCAGATCCGGTACCCGATGTTCGATCTCTCGCGGCCATCCTCATGACCACGAACACCCGCAGGGAGGACGGCTGAGCCGCCAGCTACGTCAGACCCTCGGCAATCATCTGAGAGTGGAGGCAGACCACTCGGTGCGTGACACCATCCAGAGGATGCTCGACCACTCGCACTGATCCACACGATCCCGCGGGTCCACGGCCGTCGCGGCCGACCCCGTCGGAGACTCGGCGGACTGTTCGCCGACCGCCCCTACAACCCCTTGCCGCAAGACTCCAACGGCGGCATCGGCGTGGACGGGCCGTAGATGGGGCCGGTTGCTTCGCCTCCCGGGCATTGCGCAGCGATGAGGGCGGCTGCGGCTACGGCCTTCGGGATATGCCACATGTTGACGTCGTTGTTGGCCGTGACCACACGGCCGAGCACCCTGCCGACCATCTCGATGCGTGCGTCCGCCGTCACGGCGTCCAACTCGCCAGCGAAGTCCGCGGCGGCGTCGTCGTTGTCGAAGGGGCCTACGTCCAGAAGCCCAGAGCCGCCACCCCCAACTGACACTCTCGCGGTCTTCGGCCAGCTCGGTGCTGGTCGTCAACCCGCACGCTTCTCGGCACGTCCGGATGCATACACCCGCGAGCTGGTTACCTTGCGTGACGGGCGCTTCGCGGCAGATCCATGCGTTTCTCACCGTCACCTTGCCGGCGCTTCGGGCCGTTGGTGGTCTCCGAGCGCTCGACGAGGCTGAGTAGCGCCGGATGGGGGTACGGCTCTGAGTCGCGATCTCCTACCGGCCGGTGGCACCGTCGATATGCTCTCGCAGGATGTCGGCGTGACCGGCATGCCGGATGGTCTCGCTCGTCATGTGGGCGAGCACCCAGCGAAGCGTACGAGGCGTGTCACCGACCGGCTGCGCGGTGAGGACGTCGGGGCCAGCGGCTGCGATGATGTGGGCGTCGCTGTCTGCGATCGCGGTCCGGTAGCCGGCAATGATCTGATCCGGGGACCGGTCCGGCTCGACCACCATGTCGAAGTCGACGTCGGCGTAGCGCGGGTCGCCGGCGAACGTGTAGCCGAACCAGTATCGTTCGGCGTCGGTCAGGTGCTGGACCAGGCCCAGCAGTGTGGTGTCGGAGACGACCAGGCGGCGCCGCAGCTGTTCCTCGTTCAAGCCCGCGACCTTCTTCAGCACGCATGACCGAGCGAAGGACAAGAAGGCGAGGGTGGTGTCGAGCTCGCCACCGTCGTTGCGCGGCACGGCTTCGCGTTGGGATTCGATCATGTGCTGACCTTAAGTACTGCCATCCGGGAGAGACAGGCGGGGACGTCATCCGAGCGGTACCGACCAGACGCCCGCTCATCGGCGCCCCCGGATGCAGGCACCCGCGATCCGGCTACCTTTTGTGGCGAGCGCTTCGCGGCAGATCCGGATGCTGCTGTTGCGCTGGTGGACGGGGGCAGCGGCATCACCCGACCTCCCGGATCGAACAATGATCTGCATCCGCGAAACCCGGTGTGGCATGCACTTCCGGTGCAAGGAGGATCGAGCTAGTCCTCGATGCTGTCACCGGCCGGTGTGCCCCCGTTGACCGGTTCGAGCACGAAGACCGGGATCTGGCGGTCGGTCTTGCGCTGGTAGTCGGCAAAGTCCGGGTACGCGTCCACCGCGCGGCGCCACCAGTAGGCCTTCTCGTCCCCGAACACCTCGCGCGCCTGGTACTGCCGGGTCACCGCGCCGTCCTGAAGCTCAATGACCGGCTCGGCGACCAGGCTGGCGTACCACTGCGGGTTGGTCGGCGCGCCACCCTTGGACGCGACAGCCGCATAGCGGCCCTCGTGCTCGACACGCATCACCGGCGTCTTGCGAACCTTGCCGGTCTTGGCGCCCCGGTAGGTCATCAGCACGGTGGGCCGGCCACTGATCGTGACGCCGTCGGTCGTGCCGGTGCGCACGATCTGCTCGACGTGCTCGCGGACCCACTCCGACGCGCTCGGTTCATAATCACCAGTCAACGCCCTGCCCTGATCAGCGTGCCTGGTCCGTTGCGATTCTGCGGCTGGACCTGGCCGGCGGCCGTGTGGCTGGCGGGGGCGCCTGGTATCCACGTTGCGGGTCAAGGTCATGAGGATGCCGGGTAGTTCTGCCACCATTTCGGCGGGCAGGCCGGTCACGGTCTCCTCCGCCAGGGCGCACCACAGCTGCTTGACCTGGTCGGCTAGAGCTTTGCCGCTGTCGGTGAGTTCGACGATGCTGGCGCGCTTGTCGGAGGGTGCGGGCGTACGGCGGAGATGGCCGGAGGCTTCGAGCTTGCGGGTCATGAGCGTAACGCTGGGCGGCTCGCAGCCGAGCGCGTCGCTGAGCTGGGCCTGGATCATCGGGCCGGTCCGGGCGAGCTCGAGCAGAAGCGCCTCCTGTCCGGGGTGCAGGCCGAGCGGGGCCAGCAGCGCGGCGGCCCTGGCCCGGTGACGCAGGCTCAGCAGGCGGATGGCCTGGTTCAGGGTGTCGGCGTGCTCGAAGTCCATGGGCTCTCCTTGACAGGTTAGTTACGCGCATAACATTATGCGCGTAACTAATTCTAGCAACACCGAGGAGCCGGACATGACCGTTAAGGTCGCTGTCATCTACTACAGCGCGACAGGCGCTGTGCACACGCTCGCGCAGGCGGTCGCCGAGGGCGCCGCCTCGGCCGGGGCCGAGGTGCGGCTGCGGCGGGTCGCCGAGCTGGCGCCCGACAGCGCGATCGACCAGAACCCGCGGTGGCGGCGGCACGCCGACGCGAGCACGTCAATTGCCCAGGCCTCACTTGAGGACCCGGCGTGGGCCGACGCGTACGCGTTCGGGACGCCGACGCGGTTCGGCACGCCAGCCGCGCAGCTCAAGCAGTTCATCGACCAGGCCGGCGGGCTGTGGCAGGAGGGGAAGCTGGCCAACAAGCCGGTGACGTCCTTCACCTCAGCGTTCAACCGGCACGGCGGCAGCGAGGCCACGATCCTGTCGCTGGCCAACGTCTTCTACCACTGGGGGGCGCTCATCGTCCCGCCCGGGTTCACCGATCCGGTCGTGTACGCCGCCGGTGGCAACCCCTACGGCACGTCGCATGTGACCAGCCCGAACGGAGACGGGCCCGATGCCGCAGCGCTGGAAGCGGCCAGGTACCAAGGGCGGCGGCTGGCCCAGATCACGATCCGGCTGCTAGGGGGCGGCCTCGTCACCGACCCCTCCGAGGGCGAGGGGAACTCCCGCGCAGCCCTGGCCGCAACCACCTCTCAAAGCGCGTGAGCGGCGAGTCGGGAGAGGAGAAGTCATGACAAGCACCAGCACCGCAACTGAGCGGGCCAGGCCACACGCCGGCCCTGCCTGGTTGGTCCTGTCACTGGCGTGCGCCTGCCAGTTCATGGTGATCCTGGACGCGTCCATCGTGAATGTCGCCCTACCCTCGATCGAGCGGGAGCTCGGCTTCACAGCCACCGGCCTGGCCTGGGTGGTGAACGGCTACCTGCTTACCTTCGCCGGCTTCATGCTGCTCGGTGGCCGCGCCGCTGACCTGTTCGGCCATCGCCAGATACTCATCGCCGGGCTCGTCGTGTTCTCCGCCTCGAGTCTGGTCGGTGGCCTGGCCACCGCTGCGGAAGTCCTGGTGGCGGCTCGCATGGCGCAGGGCGTGGGAGCCGCCATGCTGGCCCCGGCAACGCTGGCCGTGATCAACACCAACTTCACCGAGGCGCACGCGCGGGCCCGGGCGTTCGGCGCATGGTCCGCCTCGGGCGGTGTGGGCGGGATGGCCGGCGCGATCACGGGCGGTGCCATCACCACCGGCCTGTCGTGGCGGTGGATATTCCTCATCAACGTGCCGATCGGCGCGGTGCTGATCGCAGTGGCCATGATGTCGTTGGCCAGCACGCGAGCCGGCCGGCGGGCATCGCTCGACCTCACTGGCGCGGTCACGGGAACGGCGGGGCTCGCCGCGCTGATCTACGGGGTCATGCAGAGCACCGATCATGGCTGGACGTCCGTGCAGGTCGCCGGACCAATCGTGGCGGGCCTGCTCCTGCTCGTCGCCTTCACCGTGGTGGAGGCGCGTTTCGCCACCCAGCCAATGATGCCCCTGCGGCTGTTCAGCATCCGGGGGGTGGCCGTCGGCAACGTCATGCTGCTGCTGCTCGGAGGGATCGCCATCGCGATGTGGTACTTCACGTCGCTGTTCCTGCAGAACGCACTCGGCTACAGCGCGCTGCAAACCGGGCTCGGGCAGACACCCGCGGCGGTGACGTTCGTGGTGATCGCGCGAATGGCCGCCACCCTGCTGCCGCGAACCGATGTGCGCCCTCTGGTGCTGGCCGGGTGCGCCTGCCTCGCAGCCGGCTTCGGCTGGCTCGCCCAGGCCCACGCCGACAGCGGCTACGTCACCAGCGTGCTCGGGCCCACGCTGCTCATCGCGGTCGGCATCGGACTGACCTTCCCCACCCTCATGGCCGCAGCGACCGCCGACGTTCCCGAGGGCGACGCGGGGACCATCGGCGGCCTGGCCAACACCGCCAGTCAGGTAGGCGGATCGGTCAGCCTGGCGGTGTTCGCGACGGCCGCTAGCGCCAGAGCCGCGACGGAGGCCGGCGGGAGTTCCCCGGCCGCCCTCGCCGCCGGCTACGACCTGGTCTTCCTCATGGCGGTCGGGCTCGGCCTGGCCATCGCGGCGGTCAGCTTGCTGCTGCCGAAGCACTGGCGCGGCTGACCGCCGGCGACGCCGCGTGTTCACTCGCCGCGCCCCTGTGTCCGCATCCGACAGAGGTGCGGCGAGCGACCTCACGTGGCGGCGCATTTGAACCGTCCTGGGTAATTCCAACCCCTATTGAAGAACGGACCATGCCCGGTCAGTTCCCGCCGAGTTTCGCCAGCACGCGTTGCGGCTGCTGGGCGAGTCCCGGGAGAACCACGAATCGGAGTACGAGGCGATCAAGGCGTAGCGCCGAGGCGGGGAATCGCGGCAGGGTCGCTGCGTCGTTGGCAGCGCCGGGCGGAGGTAAATGCCGGGAAGCGTCCCACCAGGCCCATTGAGCAGGCATCAGACCCACTTGAGCCGTCGCATCAAATGGGGCTTGACCCCTGATCCTGAACACGGGGTTTATGCGGCCGGGGCCAGCGTAGCCGGCGCTGACCGGGTGTTGTTCTCGTAGGTGATCGGTGACTGCTGTCCGAGCCGGGAGTGGCGGCGGAGGGTGTTGTAGCGGTGCAGCCAGCGGAACGCGGTCAGTCGTGCTTCGCGTTCGTTGGTGAAGGCGCGGCGGCCCTGGAGAGTTTCGCGTTTGAAGGTGGCGTTGAACGACTCCGCGGCGGCGTTGTCGGCGGAGCTACCGACCGCGCTCATCGACTGCCGGACGCCTGCCGTGGTGCAGGCCTCGGCGAAGGCCCGAGACGTGTACTGCCCGGGTTCAAGGGGTCGTCGCAACACCGCTTGTTTGGATTGAGAGTAGGTGATCGTTGAGGGCTTCTGCGGGAGTTCGCCATCCGAGTGTCTTGCGGGGGCGGCTGTTGAGGGCGTGAGCGACGGCGTCAGGTCGTCAACGCTGTGTCTACTGAGGTCGGTGCCGGTTCGGCGTCGCATCGCACGGGGCGCTGACGGTCACTGTGGCCGACGACGGGATCGGCATGCCTTCGCCGCAGCAGCGGGGCGTCGGGGTCGGGTTGGCGTCGATGGCCGAACGCGCGGCCGAGCTCGGGGGCACGTTCACGGTGGCTGACGCCCCAGGCGGGGGTACGGTGATCACTGCTGTGCTTCCGGGCCGGGCTGCGGGCCGCGCTGGGCGCCGAGGATGACATCGAGGTCGTCGCGGAGGCCGCCGACGGCGCGCAGGCCCTCGCGGCAGCATCCCAATGCCAGGCGCAGGTGGTGTTGATGGACCTGCACCTGCCCGACCGCAGCGGCATCGACGTGACCCGGGCCCTGCTGGCCGAACGGCCGCAGACCGCGGTGCTGGCGCTGACCATGCACGAGGACAAGGAGACGATGTTCGCGGCGATGCGGTCAGGCGCCCGCGGATACCTGGTCAAGGGCGCCGACCAGGACCGGATCCTGGCCGCGATCCGCGCGGTCGCCGCGGGAGAGGTCGTATTCGGCCGGGCCGTCGCCGACCAGGCGCTGGCGTTCCTGACCGGCTCGGCCCGCCCAACCAAGATCGGCGTACCGAACCGGGTGCAGGCAGTCGTCAAAGCCCGCGAGGCCGGACTCGTCACCGAGGGCTGAGGCCTGGCCAACCGGGCTTGTGCCGACAGGACGGCGTGGGCGGCGGCGGTGGCGGCGGTGGCGGCGGTGGCGGCGGTTTTGCCCTGGCGGCGGTTTTGCCCTGGCGCCAGGCTGCCGGTCCGTCAGGTTGACCTCCACGACGGTGATGATCTGCCTATGCAACAGTCGAGTCACGGCCACAGCGTAGGATCCGATGCCTTCCACCTCCACGCGGCACAACACGCCGAAGCCACGCGCCCGGGCCGGAGCCGGTGGAGGGTCACGATGCGGGGCACCGACCCGCGCAGGTGGACGGATGCGAGCCGTGGCCTGGTAGGTCAAGACACGAGTCCGTCAAGATCGGACAAGATCTCCGAGGCGGTCACCGGGTGCAGGACGCCGAATGTGGCGGCACTGCCGTGTAGGCCGTCGTCGTCGCGGTTGCCGCGCAGCCACACCCGTTCCAGGACCTGATCGGGTTCGTGCGTGATGGCGCCGATGGGGATGCCCGGGTTGAGATCTATGACCACGGTGCGGCCACCGGGCAGGCGGTGCTCGATCGCGTTCTGGTAGCCCTGGTTCTCGGGCAGATCGCGCCGCCAACCCCGCCGCTCGAGCCCGAGCAGCCGCCCGGTGGGGACCTGCAGGCCAGCGAACCTGTCCAGCGTACTGGATACACGCTCGTCCGCGCCGAGGCTGCTCACTTCCCGTGCCAACTGCGGGAACGGCTGCACGAGTTCGTAGTCAGCAAACAGCTGCGCCCAAGCGGGCAGGCTGTCGCCGAGTTCCACCGGGTGCACCACCCGGACGACGGCCTCGCCCGGCAGGTGCACCATGTCGTCGTCGATGTCGGCGAGGCTGCGGTCCTCGGCGACGCGCAGCCCGCCGATCAGCGCGCCGGTGTCGTCGTAGCGGCCCCAGACGAGGCGGCGCACGATGTGCCACAGCAGCGGGTGCCCGACGAGCAGCCGGTTGAAGTCCTCGGCCTTCCAGCGGCGGCGGCTCACCATCGCCTGCTCCAGCCGGCGGATGCTGTCGGCGGCGACGACGCGCACGTCCTTCTTCAGGGCGGTGAAGCGCTGGTAGGCGGCCGGGGCCAGGTGCGGATCGTCTTCCGCGCCGGGTTTGGGCAGGTCCTTGCGCCGTCTGCCGTCGGCGTCGGCGACATACGGCCTGAGCTGCTCGTCGAACCCGACCACGAACCGGCGGTTGCCGTAGTCGAGGCTGAGGCTGCCGTCGTCGGCCAGACCGAAGTCGGGTACCAGCCGGTCGGCCAGCTGCTGCGAGGTCAGGCCGCGCTGCTCGGCGACCTCGTCCAGCTTCTGCTTGGCGCGTTGCTTCAAACCGCTGAACTTCACCTTCTCCGCGATGCCGTGCAGGTGCATCAGCGCCACGTCGGAGCCGATGGCGGCCAGCACGTCCAGGCCGTGCACCGCGCGGGCATGGCCGTTCTCCCCCGGCCACACCCGGATCAGCGGGGTCAGCGCGCGCACGGTGGTGTCGTCGCCCAGCAGGCCCAGCGAGTGCAGCACCCAGCGCTCCTCCGCCGGGTAGCCGGCGGCCCGCCAACACTCGAACAGCGACCATGCGAACCCTGCCAGGCTGGGCCCGTCGCAGGCGACCTTGACCAGCTCGACTCCGGCGTAGACGTCGCCCGGCTGCGAGATCGCCAGCATCGTCAGCACGTGCCGGACGGCCTCGTCTGGCAGGACGCACGGCTCGTCGCGCAGCCGGATCGGTGCGAGTTCGTCGGGTTCGGCCCAGGCGGGCAGCACCGGCATGGTGGCGGGCAGCGCGTCCAGCGGATCGGCCGATACGAGCTCCGCGATCGCCGCAGCCGCGTCAGGGCCGTATCCGGCGGCCGCCGTCAGCACGACCTCGTGGCTGCCCGACGCCAGCACGCGCAGCGCCTGCTCCGCGCGCTCCCGGGCCGGACCCGGCCGGCCGAGTGCCGGCGGGATCAGTGCCCGCGCCGCGGCTTCGGGGTGCCGCGACAGCCACGCCAGAACGGTCGGCCGCAGCGACTTCAGCCGCGCCAGCCATTCGGCCATCTGCGCTGCCAGTTTCGGGCTGGCGAACGGCAGAAGCCAGGGCACGACCTGGGCGGGGCCGTGCCGGGCTGCGTCGAGCGCCATCGGCAGCGCCGCGAGCTCGAAGCGGGCCAGCACGGCGGGCATCCAATCCGCGGCGTCCCACACGTGGTCAGTGCGCCAGTGTTCGATCACCGGCTCGGCGGCTTCCTGCGGGCCTGCGGTGAACAGTGAGATCTCGTGGTGCTCGAAGACGTAGCCGTCGCTGCGGACACCGGCGACGTGCTCGGCGACACGCGTCCAGTTCGTCCGGGGGTCGTTCGCCCACGACACGTACTTGGACGGCGTGGCCTGCCAGGCGGCACGCTCGCCCGGCCGCCAGGTCTCGCTCGGTTCGTCGCTGCACACCAGACCGTCGACGACGACCGGATCGCGGGTCCGGCGGGGGCGCGACCACGGCGGGTCGACCAGCACCTCAGGCAGCGCCTCTGCAGGTGCGACCGCGTTGCTCGAGTTGTCGGCCCTACCCGGCCCGGCCGGAGCCGGCTGGAGATGAGCGGGTTCCTGCGTGTCATGTGTGGTCGCGTCCGGTAGCTCGGCTGAAGGCATCGCCTGCGCTAGTGTCTCCTGGTCCGGGACGGGAGCGGGCCGCGCGACGGCTGTCGCGGTCGGCTGGCCGACTGCCGGTGCGGGCACGGCGGTGACAGTGCCCTCGGTATAGCCCTTGCGGAGCTTCTCGGCGACCAGCTTGCGCATGGCCGCGGTCGCCGCCTCGGCAGTGTCGAACTCCTTCACCTGCGCCTGGCCAGTGGAGCCGAGCCGCCCGAAGCGGATGCTCAGCTCGGCACCGTCCTGGCTGACCTGCCAGAACTTCGCCGAGCCGGCACCGATGCAGGTGAGTAGGTGTTGCTTGGCCATTGTGGGTCCCCGAACGCTCTGTCTGGCGATCGCCAGCATGGTGGTGGCCGTGGCACGATTCCCGCACCGACCGCTGATCTTGCTGGCTGCTTGGCGACACCGTAGCCGTTGGGACTGACAGCGTGGCGTTCTGACCGGCCGCGACAGCGGCCGCGGCCAGTCTGCGAGACGGTCGCGCTGCTGGCCACTCGCGCGGTCGCTGGACCAGGCACGGGCCGGCCGGCAGGGGAAGGCGACGATCGCTGGGTAGCCGACGGATGTCAGCTGCACGTCGTGCCGGAGCCGACCACTTGTGCGAGATCTGGACCGTGCTGTGCGCCTCTGGATCTGGCATGTCATCTCCGTCGACGGCACGATCGCGTCCGCCGGACTGCACCGTTGACCCGCTGGTCGCTCACATGAGGGCGCCGTTGCGTTACCGGATCGTTGGACGCGTTGAACCTGTATCGAGGGCGGTCAGATCGCTTGGGCGAGGTCGGTGAACGCAGCGGCGATTCGCATGTTCGGCGGGGCGTTGACGGCGAGTTCGTAGTGTCCGCGTCGAAGGTTCTGCATGAAGGCGTGTCCTGCGATGATCACTCGTGCTGTCTTGTCGGTTCGCAGGCCGCGCATTGATCGCAGCCGGTGTTTAAGCCGGCTGTGATCGGCCTCTATCGGATTGTTGGCGTACTGCTCGACGTGGTGCCACGCGGACGGGATCAGGTCGTCGAGCACACCGGGGTGGACCCCTGCGGCGTCGGTGATGACCTCGCTGGGTGTCACCTTCAACGTCGACAGGGCTCGGCGGAAGAACCGGCGGGCCGCCTCGGCGTCCCGGCGGGTCAAGACGAGCGCGTCGATGACCTGCCCGTATTGGTCGACCGCCCGGTACACGTACCGCCATGCCCCCGTTGACCTGACGTACTGTCAAGCCCCGAGTTTGATGGAGACGGGATTATCTGGTTTCCAGGGTTGCGTTGACCGGGTGGGTCATCGTGTATAGGTCCTCCTCCAGCTCCCGGACCCGCCTGCGCAATGCAGCGTTCTCGTCCTCCACCGAGCCGGCCGCCGCCGACCCCGCCGGCCCGGCCGCCGCGCCCCGACGCTGATCATCGGCACGGACCCAACTGCGCAACGTCTCCCGATTGATCCCGAGATCCTCAGCGATCTGCGCGATCGTCGCCCCAGGCCGAGACCGGTACAACGCGACCGCGTCGGCCTTGAACTCAACGGGGTAGTGCTTCATCACCATCTGTCAGGGACTCCTGATCTCCCCGGACCATCACGATCCAAGGCTCAAGTGTCCAGAACCAGGGGGCAACTCCCAATTTCCTGAGCCGCACCAGATGCAGCGAGCCAGCACAGCAGCATAGCGACATGGGCACGCCGTCGATCGCCGCACGCGCACTACTTTCGGCACATCCGGATGCATGCACCCGTGAGTTAGTTACCTTGCGTGACGAGCGCTTCGCGGCAGATCCGTGCGTTGGCGTGAGCTGCCGACTCGCCGAACGGCGCCGGATCACCTGCGAAGGGACGCAAGAGCCGCGTCGATGGCGTCGAGCAGTTCTTCTTGGCGCTCGGGTTGGTCGACCCGGTCTACGTCGACACCGCACTCCAATTGCCGTGCACGGAGCAAATCCTTGTGGGGGTGCTGCGAGATGTACACGGGGAAGGCGAAGGGGTCGAGGTCTCGTTCAAGGAGCACCTCGACGGGGTCGCGCCCGTCGTAGCCGATATGCAACCACGTGTCGTACGGTGAGCGGTCGTACACGTTTGCCGCGAACCCCTTGGTCCATTCGGTGAACAGCACGGCCAGGCAGGGGGCGGCCCGAACCGGATTCCAGTCGTCGGCGTCGATTTGGTAGCGCCAGATCTCCCTCTCATTGTCGCCGGTGAGCACGAACGCAAAAACGAGGTGGTCGATGAAGATCAGTGGTAGCTGATGCCGCTGCGAAAGGGGATCCCGACCGCGAAGGACAGGTAGCCAAACAGGTCATCGACCTTGTTCCACACCAGCGGAAACGCGCCGTCGGGCAGAACCCACCCATACGGCAAGCCCTGGATATTGAGCCAGATCGGTTGTTCGGCGATGCGGACCACGTCGAAGACCGGCAAAGAATATCGACGGGCAGCCGTCGATCCGGTCGTCCTCATCGAGCCAGGGAACACCGGCAGCAGTCGCCGCCGCTCGATAGCACTTCACTGCACTACGCAGCACGCGCATGTCGTCGAGCATGACGAACCTTCCCTTGGTCGAGGCGAGGCACAGACTAGCCCCGCCGCCGAAACGACGCGGAGTCGATGAAGGCTTGCGGGGACTTCGTTGAAGTCGAGCAACCTCGGCATGTGGGTTGGCAACTCGAGTTTCCCGTGGGCGGTCATACTCAACTCGGCAGATCCACACCACGAGCCGCGAGCGGTCACGTAACCCTGCGTAACGCGCGGATCGCGGCAGATGAATGAACTGGCCGTACTACCGCATTCCCCAACCACCAAGGCGAGTGTGGGGCAAATCGCGGCTCTCAGCTCATTGACCTGGCCTGCTCTTCAAGCCGTTGCAGGAGCTGCTGAGAGCCTTCGACGGCATGAAAATCCTCCACATGCTTGCGTTTGTCTTCCTCCGTAGCAAAGCGCGCCTTCAGAACCACCTGCGTAGTGTCACCGATGCCTTCCATGTCGAAAACCGACTGAAAGGGTGCCAAGCCAAACTGCGCTGAACCTACATTGGTGTAGACGAGTTGCATATGGGGCTCCACAGAATCGAAGATGTAAAGGTTCGGGTAGTCAGTCCCGTCAGGTCCATGCATGATCAGCTCGAAGCGGCCACCTATACGAACATCGAGTTCCTTGACAGTGCTGCGAAAGCCTGCAGGACCCCACCACTTCGCAATCTTCTCGGGGTCATTCCAGGCCTTCCACACGCTGTCGACGGGTGCAGCAATTTCCCTGGTTGTGACCAAGGTGTAAGAGTCATCCACTCCGCGTCTCCGTTCAGTAGAAGTTCTTGATGTCGCAGGCAGCCGGCCATCATCGTCAAGCGCACCAGGTTCAGTCGCGCGGAGAACCACCAACGACCCTTGACCAAGCGCTTCCCGCTCGCGCCAAGATTATCCGATCCGTACAGCGGAATGCGGGCACTCGAATCGGCATGACAGCGCACCGGGCGCTACCAACGCGCGGACAGCGGCATGTCCGGACGCTCGAGACGACGTCCGTCGGTGTGGCGATGGCATACAGCACCGTGATGCGGCAGCCGTTTTTCGGGTCGGCGGCCTTCACCGGACCGGCGTTGCCGCTGAGCAGTTTTCATCGTAGTGCGCCGGTCGTTTGGCTGGCGCCCACCAAAGCCGTGGTCTGCCCCTACTGGCCGAATGTGGAGCGTAGGTTCGCGTTGATCAGTTCGTTGAGCCGCTTGCGTAGGTGTCCCAGCAGCGACGGGTCGGGCAAGGGCTCGGCGACCAACAGCGTCCAGCGCAATTGCGTGCCTTGTGCACCGTCGGGCACCAGGTCGAAACGCACCTGAGCATCGGGTCGCTTGGGCCATAGTGACGACCACACGACCAGGCGCGGGTGCTCCGCGTGCAGGATCTGCGGAGTTCGCTCGTCTTCGAGTAGCCGCAGCCAGGGACGCGCCGGGTCGCGGTCAGGCTCGGTGAGCGCCTCGAAGACGATGGCCGGTGGGGGTGGCTGGCTACGCGTGCGGCTGCCGGCTTCGAGCATGCGTCATGCTAAGGGCGAACAGTTCATCGTGATGAAGGGCGCCTGACCAGGAAGCGCGACGGCGTGTCGCCGCTCCAGATGGAACGAAGCTCCCGGTAGGACAGCAGTCGACCAAGAACGACCGCCCAGTACGGGAGCTTCGTTGCTGACCTATCCTGCCAGCATCCCGCTGTCCACGCGCAGCCTGACCCGTTTGACCGAGCTGATCCGTGACCGGCGCCGCACGCTCGGCGGGCGCCGGCGCAGGCTGCCCGCGCAGCGGCAGGCGCTGATGGCCCTGGCCCACCTGCGCAACGTCGACACCCTCACCCGCCTCGCGGCCGGCTTCGAAGTGTCGGTCACCACCGTGTGGCGGTACCTGCGCGAAGCCGTCGACCTGCTCGCCGCCTGCGCAGACGACCTCACCGCCGCGATGCGCCGAGCCGCCCGCCTGGCGTACGCCATCCTCGACGGCACGCTGATTCCCATCGACCGGGTCGCCGACCAGCGGCCCTACTACTCGGGCAAGCACAAGCGCCACGGGGTGAACGTGCAGGTCCTGGCCGATGCCGCCGGGCGGTTGGTCTGGGCATCGGCCGCACTGCCCGGCGCGGTCCACGACCTCACCGCCGCCCGCACACACGGCCTGATCGAGGCGCTGACCGGCGCGAACGTGCTGACCTTCGCGGACAAGGGCTACCAAGACGCCCGCGGCACGGTCTGGAGCCCATTCAAACGCCGCCGCACTCGCCTGTCCCGCCGGCAGAAGTCCGTCAACCGGCACCACGCCAAGATCCGAGCCCTCGGCGAACGCGCCGTCTCCACCCTCAAGACCTGGAAAATCCTGACCAAGCTACGCTGCTGCCCCCGCCGGGCCACCCCGATCGTGCAGGCCATCCTCGTCCTGCAAGCCACCGAAGACGCCCGCCACCCACGATGAAATGGCTCATTAAGGAGCCCACGATGCGCGGCCTGATCGTCACCGAGTTCATGTCCCTCGACGGCGTCATCGACTCGCCCGGCGGTGGCGCCCACCCGCACGCCGGCTGGACCTTCAAGGACGTCGAGATGGACCAGGCCGCCTACGAACTCAAGGGCCGCGAGCAGAAGGAGGCCGGCGCGATGCTGATCGGCCGGGTCAGCTACGACGAGTTCGCTCCGGTATGGCCGAGCATGGAGGAGTTCCCGGAGTACAACGCGATGCCGAAGTATGTAGTCTCCTCCACCCTCACCGACCCGCAGTGGCACAACACCACCGTCCTGCGCTCGCTCGACGAGGTCGCCGAGCTCAAGCAGGGCGACGGCGGCCCGATCCTCGTCCACGGCAGTGCCACCCTCGCGCAGGGTCTTGCCAGCGCCGGCCTGGTAGACCGGTACCACCTGCTGATCTTCCCCGTCATCCTCGGCAGCGGGAAGCGGCTTTTCGCCATCGAGGGCGCCGACAAGCAGAAGCTGACGCTGGTCGAACACGCCACGTACGCCAACGGCATCCAGATGGCGGTGTATCGCCCGCTGAGGTCCTGCACCGTGGCCCGCTCATGCTGGGGTTAGCACGCCGGGCAGTATCGGTGGCCGGCGGGCGGCCGGTCGGCGGTTGCCCGATCCACGCTCGGAGGGCACGCTACCGGTCGGTCAACCCCAGCCCGTCTGGTGGCTGGGGCGGCGCAACAGCCGGAGCAGTTCGACGAGGACCATGCGCAGCATGGTCATGCCGACAAGGCGCCTGGCCAGTGGAAATCGCGGGCCAGGCGCCTCTGTCGTTGCCGGGCTGCGGCGGCCGGCGTGCTCGCGTGGTGCTCGTCCGGCGCGGCGACTCACCTCAGCCGCTCAACTGCGGATGTCAAGGCGGCTGCTTTACCCTGGCAGGTGGCTCATGCCGAACCGTTGATGCGGAACCGCACCTCTTCGACGTTCGAGGCGATGCCGATCTGCTTCAGGTCGTCCTCGTCCACCCGGCCGTCGTGGTTGGCGTCCGGTACCACGTTCGGTGCGTCGTCGTACACGCCGTTGCCGTCCAGGTCGTCCACCACCGCCACGGTCAGCACCGACTCCGTGTCGACGCCGAACAGCGGCGCGCCGACGACCCAGTTGTCCCAGACCTGCGCCACATCCTCGTCTCGGTTGGTCACGCCGGTGACGTTGAACAGGTTCGCCAGGTTGGTGCCAGGGCCGGAGAAGGCGCTGGTGGTCGAGACCAGCACGACCAGACCGGGCAGCCGGTCGTCCCGGCCGGGCGAGAACGTGCCCGGGAACGGGGCGGTGTTGTTGTGCGCGGCCGGGCCGGTGAGCTGGAGCCCGGAGAAGCCGGCCGCGTGCAGGCTGGGATAGTCCACGGCGAGGTCGACGATCCAACCCCGCCCGCCGATCCCGGCGTTGTCTCCGCCGCGTGGCGTGAGCACCTCGACCCGCACGTCCGACGGGGCCGGCTTGGCCGACACCGAGGCCCCAGACGTGCTGGCGAGAGCGAATGCGGCGGCGGCTGCGGTCAGCGCGAGCTTTCTCATGGGTACGTGCATGCTGCTTCTCCTTGTTGTCGGGTTACGTCGTGGTGACGAGTACGGTCTGGCCGGTTTCGGTGACCACCTCCACCCGCCCCAGTTCGGTGCGCGGTATCGAGGTGGCGCCGTCCACCCGGGCCCGTCCGTTCGGGGTCGATCCCCAAATGGCTGCCTGCTCGCGCCGCCCGTCGGCAGCCACCGCCCAGGCGACGAACCGCCCATCGCGCGGCAGGTGCCACAGGTCCAGCACGATCGTCGTACCCCAGGGGCGGGCCTCAAGCTCCGCACTCCCTGACGCGGTGAACCCTTGAGCGGCCGTCATCGGGGTCGTGGGATCCCGGTCGGGAAACGGGTCGAGCAGAACCACGCCGGAGAGAACCAGCGCCACCGCCGCCGCCGCGGCGGTGAGCGCCGTGGCGAGGCGGAGCCGGCGGGCGTGCCGGCGTACGGTCGACCGCTCGGCGCGTACCGCTTCGACCAGGCGGGGCAGCAGCTCGGGAGGTGGTTCCGCGGCGGCGCTGTCGCGCACCGTGTCGCGGGCACGTGCCAGCAGGGCCGGCACCACCGCGAAGCTCGACAGCTCGTCGCGGCAGGCGACGCAGCTGGCCAGATGCGCCTCCACCGCGGCGCGGTCGGCGGCGCTCAGCCCGCCGAGCACGTAGGCCCCGAGCTGTAGCCGCATCGCGTCGTGTTCCGGGCTCATCGCGTCACCCCCAACTCCTCGAACGCCGACCGCAGCGCCCGCACCGCGTAGTACGCCCGAGACTTCACGGTCCCCTCCGGGATCCCCAGCATTGCCGCGGCGTCGGCGACCGTACGGCCGTGGAGATACATCTCCTCGACCACCCGTCGGTGCTCGTACGACAGCCGGGTGAGCGCCTCGGCCACCAGCCAGTCGTCGAGCGCCCGCTCGACCTCGTCCTCGGCGGGCACCCGGGCCAGCGCGTCCTCGTCGGCAACCAGCATCGGCCGCCGCTGCTGGGCCCGCCACAGATCGGTCAGCACGTTCCGCGCCACCGTGAACAGGTACGCCCGGGGGCTGCGCCGCTTCGTGTCGAGGCGGTCGATTCCCCGCCAGACCCGCAGGAAGGCCTCCTGCACCACGTCCTCCGCGCGCTGCGGGTCCGGCTCGTACCGCCGGACGAACGCATACACGGCACCCGCGTGCTCGTCGTGCAGCGCCCGCATCAGTGCCTCGCCAGCGTCCACGCTCACCTCCTGGTCACGTATACGAGCGGGGGCGCACCCGGTTCAACGTGTGAGGGCGGTCACCGCTGACGGCACGAGACTCCCGGCCCCCTCGACGCCGGCCCGCACCGCGCCGCCGTGCTCGACTTCGCCGCCAGCCTGCTCGACGTCCGCGCTGACAGCCTGCCCAGCGCCGTCGTCGTCGGCCTAGCCAGCAACACCAACCGCGGCGACGAACACTGGACCGTGGTGAAGGCGAACATGGCCTGGTTCAGCACAAGCCACGCCGCCAACCCCGACCAGGTCCTCAACGTGGTGCTCCGCGCGGCCGGAGCACGCCACCGCCTGACTCCCCGCGACCATGCGTTCACAAGACCGCCCCCCCTCGGAGAACAGCCCACGATGACCAACATCGCCAACAACATCCGCCCGACACCAACCAAGACGTCACCGCCGAGGAAACACCCGGACAGCGTCAGGGGCAGTGACGAACGCCCGGCAAGGCGCACCCGCTCGACGGCAGATGCGTGTGCGTCGTACAGGAAGTCGCGAGGCGCGGGCGTCAGCTCAGGGATGGTCGGGATCTCGATGCTCGGCCATGAAACGCTCGCCCGCTTCCTCGTCGACCAGCGAGTTGTCGACCAGCCGTTCAACCGCCTACCGCTGCGACTGGGGGTCGGCAACCAGACCCGCCGCTGGCACGAGGGCAGCATCTTCGTGTTCGACGACACGGTCGAGCACGAGGCATGGAACCGCACCGGCGAGACCCGCACCGTCCTGCTGTTCGACTTCCTGCGCCCCGGCCAATCCATGGACCAGCTCGACGACCTCCCGCCCGAGGTCGCGACACACCTACAGAACCGGACAAAGCATCCCGAGTAGCAGCACGAGGGCCCACCAGTCGACAAGCCGCTGAGCCGCATATCCGGCAGCCGCCAGGCAGCGAGCGCCAAGCTCCCCCGCTCGAGATCCGCCACCTGCACCAGCCTGTCAGGACGCTCGATGGGTAGCTCACCAATCAGCTGGTCCGCTGCGGTGGGCCCGGGCAATCCGCCAACACGACACTGATCGCGGTGAAGCCGACCGCCATCTGCGCGGTGCCCCGTGGCGGGACGTCCCGGCCTGCTACGGCTCCTGGTCGGCGGCGTACGCGTTGTTCCGCCGCCGGCAGCGCGACGGACCTGGGCCCGCATTCTGACCGCGTTGCAGACCCTCGCGAACGCGGCCGGCCGCATCACCTGGGACGCATCTGTGGACTCGACAACCGCCCGAGCGCATCAGCATGCCGCTGGCGCCCGGAAAAGGGGGATCTGCAGGCAGAAACGCCTGGTGGCGTATACGTGGAGCCAGCCGATCACGCTCTTGGTCGGTCCCGCGGCGGACTGACCACGAAGCTTCATCTGGGCTGCGAGCAGGGCCGAAAGCCGCTGTCGATCGTGTTGACTGCTGGGCAACGCGGAGACAGCCCACAGTTCATCGCGGTCCTGGCCGGCATCCGTGTGCCCCGCCCGACCGGTGGCCGGCCCCGGACCCGGCCTGCCGGGTCCTGGCCGACAAGGCGTACACCTCTCGGGCGAGCCACGCCTATCTGCGCCGACGCGGGATCAAGGCGACTATCCCGAGCAAAGCCGACCAAGACGCTCACCGCCGTAAGCGAGGGTCGAAGGGCGGACGGCCACCTGCCTTCGACCGCGATGCCTACAAGCAGCGTCACGCTGTGAAGTGCGGCATCAACCGGCTCAAACGCAACCGCGGCGTCGCCCCGCGCTTCGACAAGCTTGCCGTGCGCTACGAGGCCGTCGTACACATCGCCGCGATCAACGAATGGCTTTGACCCACTTCAGATACACGCTCTACTCGCTCTTGGGCCAGATGAGGCCCTGGTCGGTCCAGGTGACACCCTTGTTGCGGCAGAGGCAGAACGGGTGGCCGACGGGGTCGGTGTAGACGCGCCAGCCGTAGCCGTCGGGGCCGATGGAGTCCTGCTGCAGGGTCGCGCCGAGGGCCAGGATGCGACTCTGTTCGGCCTCGATGTCGTCAACTTCGAAGTCGAGATGGAACTGCTTGGGGTGCTCGCTGTCGGGCCACTGCGGGGCGCGGTAGTCCTCCACCCGGATGAAGGCCAGCTCGATCTCGCCAAACCGGATACCGGCCCAGTTGCCGTGGCTGCCCCCCTTGACCGGGCGACCCGTCACCTCTGAATAGAAGGCTGCCAGCTCCATCGTGTCCGGGCAGTCGATGATGAAATCGGTGAGTCGCAGCATCCGACGATCTTGCCACAAGATCAAATAAGCCGGAGTTTGAGACAGGCCCTAGTAAGCTTTGTTAGGTTTGGTGGCGTTTGTTGCGGTGTAACGGTTTCACGGGTTGGTGGCAGGTGAGGCAGGCGCCGGTCCAGGTCGCGAGGAGTCGTTGCAGCTCGCGGATGACCGTGTAGAGGGTCAGGCCGGCGCAGCCGCTTATGGGTCCAGGCGTAGTTCGGTGATGAACAGGTGGGCGGCGGTGACGAGGGTGACGTGGCGGTGCCAGCCGGTCCAGGAGCGGCCTTCGAAGTGGTCCAGGCCGAGGCCGGTCTTGAGTTCGCGGTAGTCGTGTTCGATGCGCCAGCGGATCTTGCCGTAGCGGACCAGGTCGGTGCGGCTGGTGGCCTCGGGAAGGCTGGACAACCAGTACTTGACCGGTTCGGCCTCGTCGTCGGGCCACTGGGCGATCACCCAGGTCAAACACGGAAATCTACGCAGTCCCCGGTCCGGGACCCCGGGCGAGAGCGTGGATCGATCATGGCTGGTCTCCGCGCTCTGGGACGACACCTGGACCTGCGTCGGCGACCCGGAAGCGTTGATCAACACCCTCCAACGCGACCCCTGGCCAACGCCCACCGGGTCCGACCCGACGAAGACATGCTGCCACCGGGACTGACCCGCGGGTGACACCCAACGCTTGATCCGGTCGCGCCACCCGAGTTGGAAAGCGCTCAATCTCTGAAGGAGCGACGGCAGTACGGCGCGACAGTGGCATCGCCAACTCCTCGTCGTCGGAAATCTCGGGCCGTGAGGTTGTGAACTGGGGCACAGCTGCCTATGGTGCTGCTGTAACCGGTTTCAGTACCGAAGGCGCAACGGGTCGGTGGTGGCGGCATGAGCAACAGTCGGCTGACGGTTCGGGAGATCGCTCGTTTGGCCGGGGTCTCGGTCGCGACGGTGTCCCGGGTCTCCAACGGCACCGGGCAGGTGTCCGAGGAGACCCGCCGCCGGGTGCTGCGGGCCATCGAAGAGCACGGCTACCGGCCGGACCATCTCGGCCGGGCCCTCGCGGCACGCCGGCACGGCGCGGTCGGCCTGGTCTTTCCGGGGCTGTCCGGGCCGTACTTCTCCGAACTGATCCAGGGCTTCGAGTCGGAGGCGGTGAAGGCCAAGACCAGCGTGCACATTCTCTGCACCCATCTGCGCGCCGACTCAGACGCCGAGGTCATCGAGATGGCCCACCGGGTCGACGGCCTGGCGGTGCTCGGCGGCACGGTCTCCCACGACACGATCGAGGAGCTCGCCACCATGCGTCCGATCGTCGTCCTGGCCGGCGACGGGCCCGCCGGAGTGCCGGCTGTACGGGTGGACAACGCCGCCGCAACGGCCGCGCTGACCCGGCACCTGCTTGTCGACCACGGGTTGCGCCGGCTGGAGTTCGTCGGCGACCCGAACGGCTCGCCCGACGTGACCGAGCGCTGGGCGGGGTTCCGCCAGGCGCACCGCGACCTGGAGCTGCCGCTACCCCGGGCCCCGATCCGGGTTGGTCTTCAGCAGCCCGACGGCGTCTTCGCCGCCGACCAGGTGCTGCGGCGGGCCATCCGGCCGCAGGGCGTGGTCTGCGCCAACGACGAGACCGCGTTGGGGGTGCTCATCGGCGCCTCCGGGCGGGGCCTGCGCGTGCCGGAGGATCTCGTGATCACCGGCTTCGACGACATCCCGATGGCCGCCCTGGTTACCCCGCCGCTGACGACCGTACGGCAACCGGTGCGCGAGCTGGCCTCGCAGACCGCACGGCTGCTGCTACAGGTCGCCGCCGGCAGCGCCGATCACACCAGCCTGCTGCATCCCACCGAACTCGTCATCCGCGGCAGCTGCGGCTGCCCCACCAGCACCGCACCCACACCCACCGGTCGACGCCGCACCCCCCAGATCGCGCCACAGCGGCACGAGCCGAGCGGCGCCGGCGACCACCCTTAGGGAAGGAAAGGCCATGAAAAAGCACTGGAGGTACGCCACAGCCCTGGTGGCCGCCCTCGCGCTGGGCGTGACCGGCTGCGGCCGCGACGAGGGCGGCTCGGGTTCCGGCGGCCAGCCCGCCGGCAAGGGGATCGCCGAAGGCAAGGCCAAGGGCGAGATCACGGTCTGGGCCATGGGCGCCGAGGGCGAGAAGCTGACCGCGCTCGCCGCCGACTTCACGAAGGATAACCCGGAGGCCAAGGTCAACGTCACGTCGTTCCCCTTCGACGCGGCGCACGACAAGATCGCCACCGCCATCGCGGGTCGGCAGACGCCGGACGTCAGCATGATGGGTACGACGTGGATGGGTGAGTTCGCCAAGACGGGCGCGTTCGAGCCCACCCCTGACGGCCTCGTCGACAAGGGCAAGTTCTTCGAGGGCGCGTGGAACACCACGGTCGTCAACGGCACCTCCTACGGCGTCCCGTGGTACGTCGAGACGCGGCTGATCTTCCACCGCAGCGACCTCGCTGCGAAGGCGGGCGTGCAGAAGCCGACCAGCTGGCAGGGGCTCACCGACGTCGCCAAGGGCATGAAGGACAAGGGCGGCGCCAAATGGGGCATCTACCTGCAGCCGGGCGGGACCGGCTCGTGGCAGACGTTCATGCCCTTCGCCTGGCAGGCCGGCGCCGACATCATGCGGGACGGCAAGTTCACCCTCGATACCCCGGAGATGCAGAAGGCGCTGCAGTACTACGCCTCGTTCTTCAAGCAGGGACTCGCGCCGGCGCAGCTGGCCCCCGAAGCCGTGGGACCCGGCTTCATCAAGGGTGAGGTGGGTGCCTTCGTGTCCGGCCCCTGGCACATGGGCATCCTGCGCGAGGAAGGCGGCGCGGCGCTCGAGGGTAAGTGGGACGTCGCGCAGATGCCGCGCGAAAAGGCCGGCACATCCTTCATCGGCGGCTCCGACCTGGTGGTCTACAAGGACTCCAAGAACCGCGACACGGCCTGGAAGTTCGTCCAGTTCCTCACCACGCCGGCGGCGCAGCAGAAGCTGTACGACCTGGTCGGCAGCCTCCCGTCGGTGCAGGAGACCTGGCAGTCCGGCAAGCTGGCCGACGACCCGTTCCTGAAGGCGTTCGGTCAGCAGCTCAAGGACGCGAAGTCGGCCCCGGTGATCGCCACCTGGGAGCAGATCGCCGACGTCATCGACGACGGCATCGAGCGGGTGGTCCGCGATGTCTCCGATCCCGCCACCGCCACCAAGGAGATGCAGGCCAAGGCGTCCTCGATCGGCACCGGGAGCTGAGATGGCCTCCGCCATCGCGCGACGGCCCACGCGCACCGGCGGCAGCCGGACGACCACGAGCAGGCGCCGGGAGGGCGTCGCGGGTTGGGGCTTCGCGCTCCCGTTCCTGCTCGTGTTCGCGGTGTTCATGGCGGGCCCGGTGCTGGCCTCGCTCGCCATGAGCTTCACGGACCTGCGCAGCGCCGACCTGCGCGACCCCCTCGGGGTCAACCCTGTCGGCCTGGACAACTACGTCAAGCTGTTCGGTGACGACACGTTCCGGCAGGCCGCCCTCAACACGGCGTACTTCGTGCTGGTCGGGATCCCGCTGACGATGGTGCTCGGGCTCGCTGCCGCAGTCGGCCTGGACGCGGGGATCACCAGGTTCCGGACGTTCTTCCGGGTCGGCTACTACCTGCCCGTCGTCACCAGCATCGTGGCCATCGCCGTCGTCTGGCGCTTCGTGCTCGAGCCGGACAGCGGGCTGGTCAACACGCTGCTGGGCTACGTCGGCATCGACGGCCCGAGCTGGCTGACCGACCCGACGACGGCCATGCCCGCGCTCATCCTGATGGCGGCCTGGCGGAACCTGGGGTACCTGATGGTGATCTTCCTGGCCGGGCTGCAGGCGATTCCGCAGGAGCTGTACGAGGCGGCGGCCATGGACGGCAGCGGCGCGTGGTCGCGGTTCCGCCATGTCACGCTGCCGCTGATGCGGCCCACGCTGCTGTTCGGCGGCGTCATCACCGGCATCGGCTACCTGCAGTTCTTCGAGGAGCCGTTCGTGATGACGCAGGGCGGGCCGCTGGACCGGACGCTGTCCGTGGCCTTCTACGTCTACAACCAGTTCGGCTTCGGCAACTACAGCTACGCCGCGGCCATCAGCTATGTCCTCTTCATCGCCATCCTCGTCCTCACCCTGGTGCAGTTCCGGCTGCTCCGCTCGAAGACGTGAGGGAGCCGTCATGACCACGTCCGTGCACACACCGGCCCCGCCCGCACCGCGCCGTACCGGCAGAAGGCGCCGGGTCGTGGGTGGCGCGCCGGAGGCCCGAGGCCACCTGTGGTTGTACGCCGTCCTCGCCGGTGGGCTCGCACTCCTGGTCGGTCCGTTCGTCTGGATGCTGCTCGGCTCGTTCAAGACCAACGCCGAGGTCCGCCGGGTGCCACCCACCTGGCTGCCCGAGTCCGCAACGCTGGAGAACTACCGGCACCTGTTCACGCAGTTGGACTTCCCGCAGTTCTTCCTCAACAGCACGGTGGTGGCCGTCGCCATCACCCTGGGCAATCTCGTCTTCTGCTCGATGCTCGGCTACGCCCTGGCGAAGCTACGGTTCCCCGGCAAGCGGGTGGTGTTCGCGCTCGTGCTCGGCATGCTGATGGTGCCGGGTATGGTCACCTTCGTCCCGCTGTTCATGCTGGTCAGCAAGCTCGGCATGGTGAACAGCTACGCCGGGCTCATCCTGCCGTGGCTGGCCCAGCCGCTCGGGGTGTTCCTGATGCGGCAGTTCATCCTGGGTCTGCCCGACGACCTGATCCAGGCGGCGCGGGTGGACGGTGCCGGGGAGTTCCGGATCTTCGCCCGGATCATCCTGCCGCTGTGCCGACCGGCCCTGGCCACGCTCGGGATCCTGCAATTCCTGGCCACCTGGAACAACTTCCTCTGGCCGCTGGTCGTCGCCCAATCCGAGGAGAAGTACACCCTCCCCGTGGCCCTCGCGCTCTACGCCATCGGGGAGAACAACACCCGCTACGGCCTGCTGATGGCGGGCGCGGTGGTGACCATCCTGCCGATCCTGCTCATCTTCGTGCTGCTGCAGCGCCACTTCGTGCAAGGCATTGCCATGACCGGCCTCAAGTGAGGAGCCTTCCGTGCGATCGAGAAATCGTCTGACCGTCGCCGCAGGGGTGATCATGTCCGTCGGACTGGTTGTCGCCGCCGCCCCCGCGGCCACCGCCGCCCCGTCTCCGGCCACCCGGTCCAGCACGGGCAGCAACGCTCTCCTGCACCAGTACGCCGCGGACACGTGGCGGTCGTTCACCGCCCTGGTCGATCCGGCCACCGGCCTGGTCGCCGACAACATCGGCGGTGGCCTCGACCCGGCCGACCGGTCGGCGTACACCTCACCGACCAACATCGGCGCCTACCTGTGGAGCACCGTTGTCGCCCGGGAGACCAGGTTGGTCCCGGCCGGCGAGGCACGGGCCCGCATCGCCCAGACCCTGGCCACGCTGGCCCGGCTGGAGATCCATGAGGCCTCGGGCATGTACTACAACTGGTACAACCCGTCGACCGGGGCAAAGCTCACCACCTGGCCGGCCGACGGCAGCACCGTGCACCCGTTCCTGTCCAGCGTCGACAACGGCTGGCTCGCCACCGCCCTGACGATCGTCAAGGACCAGGTGCCGGAGCTGGCGGCGCCGGCCGACGCGCTGCTGCGCCGGATGGACTTCGGCTACTACTACAACCCGGCCGAGCGGCAGATCCGCGGCGGCTTCTGGGTGGAGCCGCCGCCCGGCTGCTCCGTCGCCGGCAACCACCGCGGCGGGCCCGACGTGTACTACACCTGCCACCACTACGGCGCCTTCAACACCGAGCCGCGCATCGCCAGCTACCTGGGCATCGCCGCCGGCCAGATCCCGCCCGAGCACTACTTCGGCATGTGGCGGACCTTCCCGCCGGAGGGCTGTGACTGGTCGTGGTCCGAGCAGCGGGCGGTCGGCAAGTGGCGTACCTACCTCGGGGTGCGGCTGTTCGAGGGCGCCTACCGCTACCGCGGCATGCAGCTGGTGCCCACCTGGGGCGGCTCGATGTTCGAGGCGCTGATGGTGCCGCTGTTCGTACCCGAGGAGCAGTGGGGCAAGGACAGCTGGGCGATCAACCACCCGACGTACGTCCGGGCACAGATCGAGCACGGGCTGCGCGAGGCCGGCTACGGCTACTGGGGCTTCTCGCCGTCGAACAACCCCAGCGGCGGGTACCGAGAGTACGGCGTGGACCCGATCGGGATGGACGCCGGCGGGTACACCTCCGACCAGGAGCGCACCACCGTCGACTACGGGTACGGCGAATGCCGGCCGGTGCAGCCGCTGCCCACGGCGTACGGGCAGGGTGTGGTGACCCCGCACGCCTCGTTCCTCGCGCTGCGCTACGCCGAGGACGACGCCCTGCGGAACCTGGCCAACCTGCGGCGAGACTTCGACGCGTACGGCCCCGGCGGCTTCTACGACGCCGTCAACGTGACCAGCGGGCAGGTGTCGAAGCGCTACCTGGCGCTGGACCAGGGCATGGTCATGGCGGCGCTGGGCAACGCGCTCGCCCAGGACGTGCTCCGCAAGCCGTTCAGCGAGGGCGCCATGAAGCAGCGGGTCGCGCCGCTGATGCGGATGGAGCAGTTCTCCCTGCCGCACCCGGAGACCCCCTGACGCCGCAGAGAGGCCGTTGACCGATCCTGCGGCGCAGGCCGATGCCGGCGCCGCAGGATCGGTCAGGCCGTCCCCGTCCGGTTACCCCGTCCCCGCGACGGACGGGGTAACCGGTTACAGCCGCTACACAGCCACGCAGAAGCACCTCGGAGGTAACCTCGGTGACCCGCGCGCCCCACACGTCCCCTGGCGACGACGCCCGCTCCGACTGGGAGGCCCGCATCTCCCGGCGCAGCGACGAGACCGAACGCCCGGGAGCACCCGACCTTCCCCCGCCCAGCAGCCTGCACGCCGAACCCGGGGTCGGCCACGTGCGTCTGTCCTGGTCGCCGGTCGACGACGCGGTCGGCTACCTCGTCCACCGCGCACCGGCCGAGGACGGTCTTCCCTTCGCCCCCGTGGACCACCTGGGCGGCGACGTACTCGCCGTCCCCGATCCGTGGTACGTGGACACCACCGGCGAGCCCGGGCGCGCCTACGCCTACGCGGTCGCCTCCGTACCGGAGGTGACGGTCACCGGTCCGCTCTCCGCGCCGGTCACCGCCGCCGCGCTTCCCGCGACCGGCGAACCCCCGACCGTGCGCCTGCGGGTGGACGGGGCCGCCCCCGGCGTACCGCTGCACCGCCCGTGGCAACCGATGATCGGCAGCGAACGACTGTCCCAGCTGCTCTGCCCCGACCGCTCCGGCGGCCGGGAGATCGGCACCGAACTACTCGCGGCACTGGGCCGGGTCCGCGACGAGATCGGCGTCGAGACGGTACGCGCGCACTCGATCCTGCACGACGACCTCGGCGTCTACCGCGAGGTCGACGGGAAACCCGTGCACGACTTCACCCGCGTCGACGACACGTACGACCTGCTGCTCTCCACCGGGCTGCGGCCGGTGGTGGAGATCGGATTCATGCCCCGCGACCTGGCCTGCGACCCCGAGCGAACGGTCTTCGAGTACCGCGGCATCATCTCACCGCCGAAGGACTGGGACCGGTGGGCCGACCTGGTCCGGGCGCTGGTACGACACCTGCTCGACCGGTACGGCGACGAGGTGCTCGGCTGGGACTTCGAGGTCTGGAACGAGGCCAACCTGGAGGTGTTCTGGTCCGGCACCCGGGCAGAGTGGATGCGGCTGTACGACGTCACCGCCCGGGCGGTCAAGGACGTCGACCCGCGCATCCCCGTGGGTGGGCCGTCGTCGGCCGCCGCCGGCTGGGTGGACGCCCTCCTCGACCACGCCAGCACCAACGGCGCGCCGGTCGACTTCGTCTCCACCCACACCTACGGCAGTCCGCCGCTGGACCTGCGCCCCACGCTGCGGCGCTTCGGCATCCCGGACGCCCGCATCCTGTGGACCGAGTGGGGAGTCACCCCCACCCACTTCCATCCGGTCAACGACGGCACCTTCGCCGCGACGTTCCTGCTCACCGGCATGCGGTCGGCGGCGGGCCGGGTGGACGCCTTGTCGTACTGGGTCGCCAGCGACCACTTCGAGGAGCTCGGCCGTCCGCCGCGGCTGCTGCACGGCGGGTTCGGGCTGATCACCGTCGGCGGAATCGCCAAGCCCCGCTACCACGCACTGTGGCTGCTCTCCCGCCTCGGCGACACCGAGCTGCCGGTCCAGGCCGACGGCGATGGCGCTGGCGGGCTGGTGCAGACCTGGGCCAGCCGGCGCGACGACGGCTCGCTCGCGGTGCTGGTATGGGCGTCCACGCTGGACCAGTCGAAGCGGGACGGTGAACCGGCGCTGGCCCGTCGGGTCGCGATCACCATCGGTGGCGTTGCCGGGCAGCCGGTGCGGGTCACCCGGCTCGACCGCGAGCATGGAGACATCACCACCCTGGCGGAACGGCTCGGAGTCGACGAGTGGCCCGACGAGGAGAAGTGGGAGGCGCTGCGCGCGGTCGACACCCTGCGCGCCGAGCCGGTGGACGCCCTCGACCGGGACGGGAGCACGATGCTGGAGCTGGACCTGCCGCAGCCGGGGGCGGTGCTCGTGGAGGTGGGGCCGGGGCGGTGACCGCGCCACCGCCGGTGATGTGGAGGACATCGATTCGGCGAGGTTGGATGGACTGTTACCGCCCGCTCCGCTCGATCACCCTGAGTGTTGGGTAACTGGGGGCCTACTTCTTATTGAGCTGGCGAGGGACAGGGCGAGGATTCCGTCGTCGTGCCCGATCATCAGCACGTCGCCAGCACTGAGCAGGCAGCGTGGTCGGATGTCGAGTGGCACGAGTGCAACGCTGCCACGCAGCGGCTCCCACACCCGCAGGTTGCGGTCCGCCCGGCTCGCTGTCACCACGGCGATGCCGTCGCCGGCCGCCGGTAGAGCGACGATGCCGACCACGTCGCGGTGGGCCAGGTCGGGCGGCAACGGGTCGCCCAGCCGCACGCCGAAGGTCTCCCATATCGATACCGCGCCGTTGCGGTCGGCCAGCAGGACCGGCTTGCGATACCCGAGTCGTTCAGGTGACACGGCAACGCCGATGAGGCGTTGGTGGCCGATCGCGGCGAGCTTGCGCGAGTCGGGTGCCATCGTCGAACGGTCGCCGTGGACGGCTGTCGGCCCCCACACGTCGACGGTGCAGTCGCCGTACACAGTGACGACGTCGGTGCCGCTCCACGGCGGCTGATTGACGAAGTCGACGGCCGTCATTGCGGCCACGGGCCGGCCGGCACGGTGGAACAGCTCGGTCAGCGGTTTGCGGGTCACCGGGTCCCACAGCCGGACCGCGCCGTCGGTGTCGCCGACGGCGAGCACGGTACGGCCGTCGCGGAGTTTGGCCAGCCAGTCGACGGTTCCCGGATGAGGGTCGGTCGGCATGAGGATTGGGGCGAGCGACCCGATCTGTGCCGTGCCGGCGGCCACCGGGCCGTCCAGTGGTCGACCGGTCGAGGCATCCCACCAGCGCAGAGTGCCGCCGTCGCCAGCTACGACTATGACGGCACGGCCGTCGGGCAACGCGACCGACGCCACCGCCACAGCCGGGCCGTCGAGCGGCGGCCCGATCGGCGACCCGGAAACGACGTCCCACAACGTGGCCGCGTCGCTGCCAGCCGCCGCGACGACTGACGGTCGGCCCGCCACCATCGTCAGCGCATCGACCGCGCCGGCATCGGAGCGCCACACCGTACGCGCCGCGACCTGCGCCCTGAGCAGTTTCCGACCCGGGGGCGCCGGGAACCCGGCAACCCCGTCGGCGATCGTCGCCGACGAGACACCCCCGCGGGACCGCGGCTCGTCGACCTCGTCGTTGCGGTCCACCGTGAACAGCACACCCTGCGCGCCCGCGTACTGGCTCTGCGCATCGTCGGCGACGTCGACCGGCTCGGCGTCATTCGCATCGCTCATGACGTCGGCGATCGCCCACACCATGCCGCAGTCCAGGCAACGCACATGCCCGGTCAGCCGGGCGAGCGTCCGCGCCCATGGCGCGGCCTCGGCCGACCCGGTCGCCACCATCGCGGCAACCAGGCACCAGACCGCGCTCGGCGACGCCTGCAACGGCACACCTGCAACGGCGAGTCGCCGGGCGGTCTCGAAGAAGCCAGTCCAGCCCGAGCCCAGAACCTCGTCGTGGTGTGCCCGTTCGATCGCGTCCGCCACCGCCTGCCACGGCCCGGCTGTGTCGGATTCCGAGGCGACCGTCGGCGCAGCGCAAGGTGGCGCCAACGGGTCGGCGAAACCGTCCACCTCGTACTCGGCGTCGCATTTGGGGCAGACCACCCGCACATATCCGGAACTCGGTGAGGGAAACTCCCACATCGCGCGGCCGACCCGGTGGCCGGCGAGCGCGACACAGGCCAGCGCGTAGTAACTGCTGTCGTCGGGGGTCATTTCGGTGTCGGTCAGGAAGTCCCGCACCGCCAGCGTTTCCGCAACGTGCAGTGCGGCGGTGAGGCCCTCCTGCAGGCCCGGCGCGGGCGGAGACGGGAAACGGTCAGCTCCGGCCGTGACCAGGAACCCGATCTCGATCCACAGATCACGTCGCGACGCCGCGGGCAGGTGCGGCGCGACGTCGACCAGATGCGGGATCACGGCCGAGGACACCCCGTAGACGGAACCCTGGTGCAGGATCTCGTCGCGCAGGTCGCTCCACGCCTCCCCGAGCTGCCGGGTGGCGACGATCTCCCGGAGCCGGGCGATCGCGTTTTCCTTTGAGTAGCAGGCCGACAGTTGATTCCAGAGCGGGCTGTCCAGGGGCAGCTTGTCGACCATCACCACACGATATCCGGGGCGGACATTTACCAGGTCGCTACGGTCGCCGCTTGCGTGGGTCGAACTCGTAGGAAGGTCAGCGGCGGACAGGTGACCGCTCCGGCGCGTGGACCGCATCGGTCGACGAAAGCACGACGAAGCTTGCGAAACGTTGAGTGACCTGCTCACGACCGACGGCGGAAGGAAGCGCGCACGCCCGCAAATGCCGCAAGCCTCCCGCTCCCTGCTGCTTCGTCAGCTGTGGACGAGATCGTAAGCCCGCGCCAGGTCGTCCGCCCAGACCGCATCGTGGTCACGCTCGAACGCCCGTACAGCCGGTCTCGGACAATTTCGCGTCGCAGCCAGTCGCCAAGGGCACTCGGCCTGCGGGTTGCGAAGTTGCACCCGTTCACCGCGTCGGCCAGGTGACGCTCCGCCGACAAGCCGAGTGTGGCATCCCAGATATCCAGGAAACGGCGGCTTTCCCCGGTGCCGCTGGCCGCATCAGCCAGCGGGAGGCGTTCCAGGCCCACGGGCAGCGCGGCACATGCCAGCGGTCGTCATGGCGAAAGCTCCAGCCCTTCAGCGGTCGCGGGAAGCGTCCCCGCGAGCCTGACGGCCCGATCGGCCCGATGGCAGGGCCGATCTGCGCCGCGTCGACTGGGCCGATTCTCGGTCAGTCCGCGACGGGCGGTTCGTCGCCGACCGCGAGGGCGCGCAGCGGGACGGGCTTGACCGGCGCCTGAGCGGTGAACGCGCCGACCTGTTCCGGCCCCCGGCCGGTCAGCGTGGAGATGAGCTGGCAGAGGCCCGGCTGGCAGGACCGCCCCTGGCACAGGCCCATCCCGGCGCGGGTCACCAGCTTCACGGCGTTCGCGGTGCCGAGGTGCGGATTGGCCCGCAGCGCGCGGCGCACGTCGCCGGCCCGCACCTCCTCGCACCGGCAGAGCACGGTGTCGTCGGTGACCAGGCTGCCCAGGGCCGCCCGGTCCGGCGCGAACCGGTCGAGCACCTGCGTGACGAAGCGTCGCCGGCGGCGCAGCTCCCGGCGGACCGGGCGGGCCAGCTTGACGGCCCGGTGCTCGTCGAGCAGCCCCAGGTCGCGCAGCACGCCGAGGGCGGCGAGCCGGCCCTCGACCTCCGCCTGCTCGGCACCCGCGACGCCGGTCAGCTCGCCGGCCACCGCGATCTGAGGAACCGAGGTCCGCAGCCACTCGTCGTGCCGGACCACCCAGCCGCCTGCGGGGGAATCCCAGGTCACCGCGCACCCGGCCTGCCGGGCCAGCTCGACGGAGGGGACGAAGCCGTACCCCAGCGCCAGCACGTCGCAGGGAACGTCCCGGTCGGTCCCGGGCACCGGCAGCCCCGTGGGGCCGACCTCGGCGAGGGTCACCGTGGTCAGGTCCGGGTCGCCGGCGGCATGGCGGACCACCGTGCCGAACCGGACGGGCACGCCCGCCCGGTGTAGGATGCGCAGCGCGTCGACACCCTCGGCGATCTTGCCTCCCGCGCCCGCCACGGCGGCCAGCCCGGCCGGTCCGGGCAGGAGGTCGCGGCGGCGCTGGATCAGCGCGACCTCGACCACCCGGGCGCCGGCCCGAACCAGTTGGGCAGCCACGACCAGCAGCAGCGGGTGGCCCCCGGCCAGGACGAACCGGCCGCCCGGCAGCAGGCCCTGTGCCTTGACGAACGTCTGCACGCCGCCCGCCGTGAGCACTCCCGGCAGGGTCCAGCCCGGAAACGGCACCGGCAGGTCGTACGCGCCGGCGGTGAGCAGCACCGCCCGGGGTTCGAGCAGGCGAACCCCGGCCGGACCGTGCGTGGCGACCCGGTAGCGGCCCGGCGGGGGCTGCTCGCCGGCGTACCCGTCGAGGCCGGCCCGGGTGCCGAGGACGCCCCACACCGTGGTGTCGGCGAGCCACCGGACGCCGGGAGCGGCGGTGGCCTCGGCCAGGAGCGCCCGACCGGCGGAGGACGATCCGGCCGGCGGGGTGAACCCGGCCGGCGGTTGGCGGTAGATCTGCCCGCCCGGCTGCTCCTGCTCGTCGACGACGGTGACGGCAGCGCCGTGCCGGCCGAGGGTGGCGGCGGCGGCCAGCCCGGCTGGGCCGGCGCCGACCACCACCACGTCGGGCGCGCTCACCGGGGCACCGCCGTGCGGACCCGCATGCCGGCCCGCACCCGGATCAGGCAGGAACGCTGGCAGGGCACGTCGTCCACCGTCACGACGCACTCGAAGCAGATCCCCATGTTGCAGTAGGGCGCCCGGCGGGCACCGCCGCGCGTGGTGCCGACGGACCGCTCACCGGCGGCGAGCAACGCGGTGGCCAGCGACTCGCCCGGGTGGGCGGGAACGGTCCGCCCGTCCACCTCGATGGTGACCGGCTCGGGTCGGCCCATCGGGGTGCGCCTCGGCGCGTCGGGAGGGTTCGACGGGCGGTGTTCAGACAAAGTTCAGCGCTCCGAAGCGGGAGGGTGAGTAGTCCTCGATCGACCGGTCGGTCTCGCCGGTCACGACCATGCCGGCGAGGAGCCGGGCGTAGGTGAGGCCGAGGGTGAAGGCCGAGCCGCCGGTGGCGACGAACAGTCCGGGCCGGCGCGGGACCGCGCCGAGCAACGGCAGGTGGTCCGGGGTGAGCGTGGTCATGCCCGTCCATGTCCGGATCACCGGCAGGTCGAACACCGCCGGGACCACCCGGGCGGCGTCGGCGTTGCCGACCAGCGACTCGTACCGCAACTCCGGGTTGGTCTCCAGGTCGACCTGTCCAGCCCGGCTGACCAGCTTGGCCGGCCATCCGCCACCGATCAGCACGTTGCCGTCCTCGGTCTGCTTCATCGACAGCCGCCGGCCGACGTGCTGGATCAGGTGCGGCAGGAACGGCCGGCTGCGGGCGGTGGCGCTCATCGTCAGCCCGACCGGGAAGACCGGCAGCCGGACGTCGGCCATCGAGGCCAGCTCGGCGGTCCAGACCCCGCCGGCGAGCACCACCGTGTCGGCCAGGTGGGTCTCCCCGGCGGTGTCCCCGGGCCCGGTCCCGGTGCGCAGTTCCCAGTGCCGGCCGCGCCGGTGCAGCCCGGTGACCCGGCAGCCGGTACGCAGCACGGCGCCGTACCGGCCGGCGGCCCGGGCCAGCGCCGGGGTGACCAGCCGGGGGTTGGCCTTGCCCTCGCCGGGCACGTGACCGGCGGCGAGCACGGTGTCCGCCAGGTACGGCGCGAACCGGCGCAGCTCCGGGCCGGAGAGCACGGCGACGTCGAGGCCGTACTCGCGTTCCAGGGCGGCCTTCCGGTCCAGCACGGCGATCTCCGCCGGGGTCTCGGCGAGCATCAGCCCGCCGGTGCGGGACACCCCGCACCGCTCACCGAGTTCGTCCTCGACGGTGGCCCAGGCCCGCATGGCGTCCAGGTGCAGCGGGAGCGCGCGGGCCGCCGCGCGGGCCGCGTCGTCGCCGTGCTCGACCATCCGGAACTCCAGCTGGAAGTGCAGGCTGCCCGCGTTCTGCCCGGAGGCGTGCCGGTTGACCTGGTCCTTCTCGACGAGCAGGACCCGGTTGCCGGCGCGGGCCAGGTGCCAGGCGGTCGCGCAGCCGAGCAGACCGCCGCCGATGACCGCCGTGTCGTACGAATTCATGGGAGCAGGTCGAGCTGGGTCATGGTGGCCCGGACGCGGTCCTGTTCGGCGGGGGTCAGCGGGAGCAGCGGCGCGCGGACGTGACCGGCCGGTACGCCGCGCAGGGTGAGCGCGTACTTCATGATCGCCTGCGCGTTGCCGAACCGGGCGCCGTAGTCCGGCCCGAACCAGTCCTCCATGATCACCCGGTCGCGGGCGCCGAGGACCCGGGCCCGGTCGAGGTCCCCGGCGCGCAGGGCGCGGAAGAAGTCGGGGTGGTCGGCGCCGAGCACGGCGCCGGCTCCCATCAGTCCGTCGCCACCGATCGTGGTCATCAGCTCGATGCCGACCTCGTTGGTGGGGATGCCGAAGTAGCGCACGCGGTGGCGCAGGGCGACGAGGCTGCGGACGAATCCGCCGAAATCCGGGGTGGAGTTCTTGACTGCCACCACGGTGTCCAGCCCGCTCAGCTCCGACAGCAGGTCGGCGTCCAGGTCGACGCCGGTGCCACGGGGCCAGTTGTAGACGCAGAGCGGCAGGTCGACCGCCTCGGAGACGGTCCGGTAGAAGGCCACGATCTCCGACCGGGTGGGCACCACGTACGGCGGCGGGGTGAGCAGGATGCCGTGCAGGCCGGCGTCCCGGGCGGCCTCGGCGTGCCGGATCGCCTCCGCCGGCGTGTACGCGTTGCAGCCGCCGAGCACCGTGAGGCGGTCGCCGACCCGTTCGGCGGCCGTCCGGAACAGCGCGGCGCGTTCCTGTTCGGTGAGGCTGAACCACTCTCCCGTGGTGCCCCCGACGATGATCCCGTGCAGCCGCTCGGCGGCGAGCCAGTCCAGTTGGACGCGCCAGGCGGCGAGGTCCAACTCGCCGGTGGCGGTGAACGGGGTGGTGACGGCCGGCAGGTAGCCGAACCAGTCGACGCTGTCGCGGTCCACTGCGGGGTCCTTTCGACGGGCGGCGTCGTACCGCCCGCGTGCGCGACGCGGGCCGGGTGACGTGCCGGGTGGGTCAGGGGGTAGGCGGGGTGACCGCGATGATGAGCCGGGCCCGCTGGTCGCTGGCGTTGCGGTAGAGGTGGGGCAGCCGGGAGTCGAAGGTGATCGCCTCGCCGGTACTCAGCACGTACTTCTCGCCACCGATCTCGGCGACGACCTCGCCGGTGACGGCGATCGCGCACTCGGTCGAGGGGTGCGCCCACGGCTCGCCGGAGCTGGCGTCGCCGGGGGCCAGCTCGGCTTCGAGCACCTCCAGGTCGCCCCGCCCCGGGGTGAGCCGGTCGTAGGCGATCTGCCCGGGGGGAGCGGCGAGCCGGGTCCGCGAGCCGGGCCGGCTGATGTGCACCAGCGGCGCGTCCGGCTCGGAGAACAGCGCCGCGATGGAGGTGTCGAAGACCTTGGCGAGCTTACGCAGGGTGGCCAGGCTGGGGTCTGTGGCGCCGTTCTCGATCTGGCTGAGCAGGGCGGGCGAGACGTCGGCCGCGGCCGCGAGCTGACGCAGCGTGAGGGAGTGCTGCTGGCGCAGGTCGCGGAGCTGGTCACCGAGCATGCGTCTTTCCCCGTTCCAAAACAGTGTGGCTAGAAATGTTTGACGCAACTATACGCCCCTGTCTAGCATGGTCAAACACAAGGCGAACGTGTTTGGCGTAACTAGACAAGCGACGTCGGGGCGCGAACCGGACAGGAGTCCCGTCCGGATACATCCAACCTCATGACGGTCTACGGGCGAAGCCCCGCGAGCCGCCATCGGTTGGCACCGGCCCCCGACCTCGGCGTCACCGGCGACGTCGGCGCGACAACCCAGAGCCCGTCCCGCGCGGGCCGGCCCAGACGAAGGTAGGAACAGCATGTCGGTGTCCCCTCGCCGGCTCCGCGTCGGAGCAATCGCTCTGGCGGCGCTGGTCACAGCCTCCAGCACCGCGTGCAGCGCGGGCGGCAGCGGAGGAAACGGTAACGGTGGTTCGGCCAAGACCCTCACCGTCAACACCTCGTTCGTCCTCAAGACGCTCGACCCCGGCCGGATCTACGAGGCGACCGGCCTCACCGCCGTGCACTCCCTCTACGACACCCTGCTGACCTTCAAGGGCTCAGACGTCAGCAAGCCCGTCCCGGCGCTGGCCGAGTCGTACGAGGCCTCCGCCGACGCGAAGACCTTCACCTTCAAGCTCCGCGAGGGGGTGAAGTTCTCCGACGGCAGCCCGCTGACCGCCGACGACGTGGTCTTCTCCCTCAACCGGCTGAAGAACGTCAAGGCCAGCCCGGCGGTCATGGTCAGCGGCCTCACGGTCGCCAAGACCGACGAGCGGACCGTGGTGGTCACCTCGGCGACCGCCGACCCGAACATCCCCGTGGTCCTCGCGATGCCCTCGACCGGCGTGGTCAACTCCAAGGTCGCCAAGGAGAACGGCGCGACGGACGCCGCGGACGCCGCGAAGACCGACACCGCCCAGCAGTACCTCGACAAGAACTCCATCGGCAGCGGCCCGTACGTGCTGAAGTCGTACGACCCGTCGGCGCAGGTGGTGCTGGAGGCCAACCCCAACTACTGGGGCACCAAGCCAGAGTTCGGCCGGGTCGTGCTGCGCAACATGGACGTGCAGACCCAGAAGCTGACCATGCAGCGGGCCGGCGGCTCCGAGATCGCGCTGGACATCTCCGGCAGGCTGCTGGAGGGGCTGCCGGACACGCTGAAGACCTCCGCCATGCAGGACACCGTCTACTTCCTCTTCCTCAACGCCGACCCGGCCGTCTCCGGGGTCACCTCGAACGCGAAGTTCAACCAGGCGCTGCGGGCCTCCATCGACTACCAGGGCATCGCCGGGCTGTACGGCAAGGGCGCCGCCCCCGGTGCCGGGCTGGTGGCCCCGGCCTACCCGGGCGCGCTGCCCGCCGGCGAGGAGTCGAAGCGTGACGTGGCGAAGGCCAAGGCGTTGCTCGCCGAGGCGGGGCTGACCAACCCCACCGTCAAGTTCAACTACCCGGCCATCACGTACAAGGGCGTCGACCTGGGCACGGTGGCGACCAAGGTGCAGGGCGACGCCGCCGAGGCCGGCATCAAGCTGGAGCTGACCCCGCAGCCGCTGACCACGTTCCTCGACGAGATGCGTACGGGCAAGATGGCGCTCGGGTTCACCCCGCAGAGCCTCAACTACCCGGTCGCCGACTCGCTGATCAACAACATGTCCCCCGGCCAGGCCACCGCGCTGCGCTCGGGCTGGACGGTGGAGCGGGCCGACCCGGCCGTCGTGGCCGCCGGCAAGAAGGTCACCGAGACCCTCGACCTGGCCGCCCGGGCCACCGCCATGCAGGAGTGGCAGCGGGCGATGAACGCCGCCTCGCCGTACGTCGTCCTGGCCAACAACTCCTCCACCGTCGTGGCGAGCAGCGACCTGACCGGCACCGACTACACCGCCGCGGGCTGGCAGGTCGACCTGGCCGCCGTCGGCCGGGAGTAACCATCTCATGACGACGACAGTCGACGACGCCGAGCCGGGCGCGGTCAGCACGACCGCGTCCCGGCCTCGGCCGCACCGGTCCCTGCTGGTGTTCCTGGCCAAGCGGGTGGCGATCACGGCAGGCCTGCTGCTGGGCGTCACGATCGTGACGTTCGGCCTGGTCACCGTGGTGCCCGGCGACCCGGTCACGGCCAACCTCTCCGACCAGGCGCTCAACGACCCCGCGACGGTGGCCGCGTTCCGCGAGAAGTGGGGCCTGGACCAGCCGCTGTACGTGCAGTACCTCCAGTACCTGGGCAACCTGCTGACGGGCGACCTCGGCATCTCCCAGCAGACCGGCCGCACCGTGACCGACGACCTGTTGCAGTACGTGCCGGCGACCATGGAACTGGCCATCCCCACCATGGTGCTGGCGCTGCTGATCGGCACCGGGATCGGCATGCTCGCCGCCGTCCGCAACGGCCGGATCACCGACCAGCTGATCCGCGTCGGCGCGCTGCTCGGCCTGTCCACCCCGCCGTTCTGGCTGTCGCTCGTCGTGCTCTACGTGTTCTTCTACCAGCTCGGCCTGGCGCCCAGCGGCGGCCGGCTCTCCACCGACTTCAGCCCGCCGCCGACGGTGACCGGGATGTACACCGTCGACGCCGCCCTCGCCGGTCAGTGGGACGTGGCCTGGGACGCCGCCCAGCACCTGGTCCTGCCGGTGCTCGTGCTGACCAGCCTGACCGTGGCGATGCTGGTCCGGTTCGTCCGCTCGTCCATGCTGGAGGTGCTCCAGCAGGACTACATCCGGGCCGCGTACGCCAAGGGCCTGCCCGCCCGGGTGGTGTTCCGCCGGCACCTGTTGCGGGCCGGGCTGGTCCCGGTGATCACCGTCTCCGGTCTGGCCTTCGCCTCGCTGCTCTCCGGCACGGTGCTGGTGGAGAACATCTTCGGCTGGCCGGGCCTCGGCCAGTACGCGTACCGCAGCGCGACGGCGCTGGACCTGCCCGCGATCCTCGGCGTCAGCCTGTTCGTGGCACTGGTCTACACGCTGGTCAACCTCGCCGTCGACCTGCTGTACGGGCTCATCGACCCGAGGATCCGGCTGTCATGACCACACTCGCACCCGACCCCGTAGCGCCCGACCCGAAGGCGACCGACGCGCTGGCCCGGCGCCGGTTCCTGGGCCGGCTGCGCGGACGCTCCACCGGGCGGCCGATCTGGCGGCAGCCGATCGCCGTGGCGGCCCTGGTCATCCTCGGCGGGTGGCTGCTGATGGCGCTGTTCGCCCCGGTCGTCGCGCCGTACGACCCGTTGGCACAGAGCCCGGACGCGTACGCCCCGCCGTCGGGCACGCACTGGTTCGGCACCGACTCCCTCGGCCGGGACGTGTTCAGCCGGGTGATCCACGGCTCCCGCCTGTCGATCCCGCTCGCGCTCGCCATCGTCTCGCTCGCCCTGCTGATCGGCGGTCTGCTCGGCCTGGTCGCCGGCTACGTGGGACGCTTCGTCGACGAGGCGCTGATGCGCCTGACGGACCTGGTCTTCGCGTTCCCGCAGATCATCCTGGCGATGGCGGTGACCGCCGCGTTCGGGCCCAGCACCCGCAACGCCGTCCTCGCGCTGGTCATCGTCTCCTGGCCCGTCTACGCCCGGGTCATCCGCAGCGCCGTGCTGACCATACGCGGCGAGGACTACCTCAGCGCCGCCCGGCTGCTCGGCATCGGGCCGGTCCGCGCGCTGCGCCGCGACGTCCTGCCCAACAGCGTGGGGCCGGCGATCGTGCTGGCCACCCTGGAGCTCGGCAACGCCGTGCTGCTGCTGTCCGCGCTGTCCTTCCTCGGCCTCGGCCCCCGCCCGCCGGCGGCCGAGTGGGGCTCGATGGTGGCGCTCGGCTCGCAGGACCTCTCCATGTGGTGGGTCAGCGTGTTCCCCGGCCTGGCCATCCTCACCGTGGTGATGGCCTTCAACGTGCTCGGCGACGCGCTGCGCGACCGGATCGACCCCCGCTACGCGAAGGGACGCTGAGAATGCGACCGCTGCTCGAAGTCGACTCCCTGGCCGTCACCCTGCCCGGCCCCACGGGGCCGCTGCCGATCCTGCACGACGTGTCGTTCACCGTCGGTGAGGGCGAGATGGTCGGCATCGCGGGGGAGAGCGGGTGCGGCAAGAGCCTCACCGCGCAGACCCTGCTCGGGCTGCTGCCCGCCGGTGCCAAGGTCACCGGGTCGGCCCGGTTCGACGGGACCGAACTGCTCAGCCTGGACACCAGGCGCTGGCAGAAGGTGCGCGGCGCCGGCATCGCGATGGTCTTCCAGGACCCCACCGCGGCGCTGCACCCGATGCTCACGGTGGGCCGGCAACTGACCGAACACATGCAGGTCCACCTGGGCCTGGACCGGCGGGCGGCGGACCGGCGGGCGGTGGAACTGCTCGACCAGGTCCGCATCCCCGACCCGCAGCGGGCGGTGCGGGCGTACCCGCACCAGTTCTCCGGCGGCATGCGGCAGCGGGCGGCCATCGCGATCGCCCTCGCCGCCCGCCCCCGGCTGCTGATCGCCGACGAGCCGACCACCGCGCTCGACGTGACGGTGCAGGCCGGCATCCTCGCGCTGCTGGACCAGTTGCGCGCCGAGACCGGGCTGGCCGTCGCCTTCATCACCCACGACCTCGGGGTACTCAGCGCGCTCACCACCCGCGGGTACGTCTTCTACGCCGGGCGGGTCGTGGAGACCGGCCCCACCGGAGCGCTGCTCACCGCGCCGCGCCACCCGTACACGGCCGCGCTGCTCGGCGCCCGCCCGCACGGCACCCAGGCCGTCGGCACGCTGCGTCCCATCCCGGGCGGGCCGCCGACGCCGGGGCAGGCGCCGCCCGGGTGTCCGTTCCAACCCCGGTGCGGGTACGCCGAGCCGTCCTGCGGCACCGCGCCTCCCCCGCTGTCCCCCGCCGGCACCGACCGGTCGGTGGCCTGCGTGGTCCGTCCGCACCTGGAGGTGGCGGCATGAACGAGCCGGTCGGGTCGGGCAACCTGCTCGAGATCAGCGACGTCGAGGTGGAGTACAAGCCGCGCGGCCGGGGGCCGGTCCGGGCCGTGGCCGGCGTGAGCCTGGAGGTGGCGCCCGGCCAGATCGTCGGCCTGGTCGGCGAGTCCGGCTGCGGCAAGTCGTCGCTGGCCCGGGTGGCGGTCGGGCTGGCCGCGCCGAGCGCCGGGACGATCCGGTTCGCCGGCCGCCCGATCACCCCGCTCGGCTGGCGGCGCCGGCCGGTGCCGGAGGTCGGGCTCCAGATGGTCTTCCAGAATCCGTACGCGTCGCTGAACCCCCGGCGCACCATCGGCGCCCAGCTCCTCGACGGGGTGCCGGACACGGTGACCGGCGCCGCCCGCCGGGCGAGGGTCGCCGACCTGCTGGACCGGGTCGGCATGCCGGCCGGGGCCGCAGAGCGGTACCCGCACCAGTTCTCCGGCGGCCAGCGGCAGCGGCTCGCTATCGCCCGGGCGCTGGCGCCGGAACCCCGGATGATCATCGCGGACGAGCCGGTCACCGCACTGGACGCGTCGTCGCAGGCGCAGGTGGTCAACCTGCTCGTCGGGCTGGTCCGGGACCTGGACATGGGCATGCTGTTCATCTCGCACGACCTCTCCCTGGTGCACGAGATCGCCGACGTCACGGCGGTGATGTACCTGGGCCGGATCGTCGAGACCGCGCCCACCCGTCAGTTGTGGTCCTCGCCCCGGCACCCGTACAGCCGGGCGTTGATCGACGCGGTGCCGCAGATCGCACTCTCCCCGCAGCTGCCCAGGACGCTCGCCGGGGAGGTGCCCGACCCGGCACACGCGCCGGTCGGATGCCGCTTCCGGCCGCGTTGCCCGCACGCCTTCCGGCCGTGCGGCGAGCAGCCGCCCACGCTCGACCTCGGCGGCCGCACCGCCGCCTGCTGGCTCAACGACCCCACGGTGGCGCAGACCACCGTGCCCGCCGCGTAGAGGACACCGCATGCACATCCCCACCGAACAGGTCCTGGTCAACCTCGCGCTCTACGACGGCGTCCGGGACGACGTCCAGCGCGACAGCGGCATCTGGATCGGCGCCGACGGCACGATCCGCGCGGTCGGGCCGGTCGACGACGTCCTCACCGAGGCGGGCGGCGCCCGGGTGGTCGACCTGCACGGCGACCACGTCATGCCGGGCCTGACCAACATGCACGTGCACCTGTCGCTCGGCCTGCCCGGCCACTTCGGCGACGAGGTGCACCGGTCGAACCTCGCCGAGCTGGTGCTGCTGATGGCCGACTCGGCGCGCCGTACCCTGCACTCCGGCGTCACCACCGCCCGGCTCGTCGGCGAGAGCCGGTACGCCGACTTCGCCCTGCGCAAGGGGATCGCACGCGGCGCGGTGGACGGCCCGCGGATCTTCACCGCCGGGCACGCCCTCTGCTGCACCGGGGGGCACGGCTGGGAGGCCGACGCGCTGGAGGCCGACGGGGCGGACGGGTTCCGCCGGCTCACCCGGCAGCAGATCCGGGCCGGCGCCGACCTGATCAAGGTGTGCATCTCCGGTGGGATCGCCGGCGAGTTCGAGTCGATCGACACCCCCCAACTGCTCGACGACGAGCTGGCGGCGGTGATCCGGGTGGCGCACGACTGGGGGCGCAAGGTCACCGCGCACGCCGGCCCGGCCGAGTCGGTGCGCCGCGCCGTGGAACTCGGGCTGGACTGCGTCGAGCACGGCTACGAGCTGACCGACGAGGTGACCCGGCTGATGGCCGAACGGGACGTCTGGTACGTCCCGACCATCGTGGTCAGCCGCTGCGAGCAGTTCTTCCGCGACTCCGGCGTGCCGGGCTGGCTGATGGACCGCGCCCTGGCCGCCGGGCCCCGGCACTGGGAGAGCCTCCAGCACGCCATCCGCAACGGGGTGCCGATCGCGCTGGGCAGCGACATGCCGCCGCACGCCGGCTACGACGAGACGACCGCGACCGTGCGTGAGCTGGAGTTCATGGTGGACGCCGGGATGCCCGTCGCCGACGCCCTGAAGTCCGCCACCATCCGCCCCGCCCAGTGGCTGGGCCAGGCCGACACGCTCGGCAGCGTCGAGGTGGGCAAGCACGCCGACCTGCTGGTCCTGCGCGACGATCCCACCCGCTCGGTGTCCGCGCTGCGCACCCTGCACACGGTGCTCAAGGGTGGCGTCTCCTACCGCGACGACCACGGCCGCCTCGGCGTCGCCCGATGACGACGATCATCGAGGTCGCCGACCGGTACCTCGACGCGCTCGCCGGGCTGGATCCGGAGGCCGCCGAGGCGGCGGGTCGTACGCCCGAATCGCACTTCGCGGACCTCTCCCCCGACGGCTTCGCCGCCCGCGCGGAGCTGGCCCGCGGCACCGCCGCGGCAGCGGACGGCGCCGGTGTCGACGGCACGGCCCAGCGGGCCCTCGCCGGCGCGCTGATCGACCGGCTGGCCAGCGAGGTCGACCTCTACGACGCGGGCTTCACCACCCGGCTGCTCGCCCCGCTGGCGACGCCGGTGCACCTGGTCCGGCAGGTCTTCGACAACCTGCCCCGCAACATCGCGCAGGACTGGGCGGTCGTCGCCACACACCTGCGCCGGGTGCCCACGGCCCTCGGCCAGTACGCCGAGACGCTGCGCTGGTCGGCCCGGCGGGGGCACCTGGTCGCCCGCCGGCAGGTGCTGGCGGTCGCCGACCAGTGCACCGCCTGGGTCACCTCCGACGACTTCTACGGCCGGCTGGTGGCCGGATGCCCGGACGGGCCGCTGGCCGGGGAGCTGGCCGCCGGGGCCCGCTCGGCCGCCGCCGCGACGGCGGACTTCGCCGCGTTCCTGCGTACCGAGCTGGCGCCACGGGCCACCGACGTCGACGGCGTCGGCCGCGACCTGTACGCCGTCACCGCGCGCAGCTTCCTCGGCGCGACCGTCGACCTGGACGAGCTGTACGCGTACGGCTGGGAGGAGCTGGCCCGGACCGCCGCCGAGCAGCGCGCGGTCGCCGCCGAGCTCGGGTACCCGGACGTGGCGGGCGCACGGGCCGGGCTGGACGCCGACCCCGCCGGCCGGGTGCCGGTCGGGCCCGACCTGGAGGAGTGGCTGCGGGAGCGCACCGAGCGGCTCACCGACGCCCTGGACGGCCCGCACTTCGACATCCCGGCCGCCACCCGCCGGGTGGTGTGCCGGATCAGCCCCGCCGCCTCCGGGGTCATGTACTACACCCCGCCCGACGCCGGGTTGACCCGCCCGGGCGGGATCTGGTGGTCGACGCCCCCCGGCGAGTCGACGGTTCCGGTGTGGCGGCACGTCGGGACGCTCTGCCACGAGGGGCTGCCCGGGCACCACCTCCAGCACGCGATCACCCTCACCACCGTCGACCTGCACCCGTGGCAGCGGTCGCTGTGCCAGGTGCACGGGTACGCCGAGGGCTGGGCGCACTACGCCGAACGCCTCGCCGACGAGCTCGGCCTCTACGCCGGTCCCGCCGAGCGGCTCGGGATGCTCGACGGGCAGATGTGGCGCGCCGCCCGGGTGGTCATCGACCTCGGCCTGCACCTGGACGTGCCGATCCCGGCCGGGACCGGCTTCACCGACGCGCGCCGGTGGACCCCCGAGCTGGCCGTGGACTTCCTGGTCCGCGTCGCCGGGCTGGACCCGGCGACCGCGCGGTTCGAGGTCGACCGGTACCTCGGCTGGCCGGCGCAGGCGTTGGCCTTCAAGGCCGGGGCGCGGCTCTGGCAGCAGGCCCGCCGGGAGGTCGAACGGCGCGAGGGCGCCGGGTTCGACCGCAAGCGGTTCCACCAGCGGGCCCTGCGGCTCGGGCCGATGGGGCTCGATCCGCTGCGCGCCCGCCTCGCCGAGCTCTCCTGATCCACCCCCGACGCCCCCGTCCGCCCCGACCGGAAGCGAGCCCCGATGACCGTTGACGATCTCACCGCCGCCATCACCGACATGTACCGGTCGTTGGGCGACCGGGCGGCGTTCGACGCCCGGCTGCACCCCGAACTGACGATCTGGGAGTCCGACGCACCCGACCTGCTGGACGGTCTGGCCGCCCTGGACGACCTGCGGGACCGCCGGGCGGCGGCCCGGGGACCGGCCGCGCCCCCGACCTCGGTCGCCCCCGAGCAGTTCCGGGCCGAGGCGTGGGAGGACACGGGCCTGGTCCGCTACGTCCTGCGGGCCCGGTACGCGACCGGGCAGCCGGACGACTGTTTCCGGGTGACGGACGTGCTGCGCCGCGACGAGCGGGGCTGGCGGATCGTGCACCACCACGCTGAGGCCCTCCCATGAGCGCCGAGGAACCGGTCACCGACCTGTACGACCTGCGGGTCGTGGTGGAACGGATCGAGGGCCGCTCCGTCTGCGGCCTCCAGCCGGGCGACCACATCGACCTGACCGAGTCGAGCCGGCTCACCATCCCCGCCGGCCGGCACTTCTGCCTCTACGCCCTCGCGGCATGCCTGCCGCTGCTGCCGGCCAAGCAACGTCCGTTGCCGCCGGAGGACTGGCTGGCCCGGGACTGCCACGTGGCCTGCCCGGATCCGGACGAGCGGGTCATCCTGCGGATCGAGCGGACCGCCCGGCGACAGATCCCGACTGGAGAACTCACGTGAGCACCGACGAAGGACGCCGGCTGGTCGGCATCGGACTCCAGTCCGACAAGAGCGCCGACGAGTACGCCGCGCTGGCCGAGCTCGCCGAAGGGCACGGCTTCGACGTGCTGTCGGTCTTCGGTGACCTGATGTACCAGCCGCCGTTCTTCCCGCTGCTGGTGGCCGCGCGGCACACCCGACGGATCCGGCTCGGGTCGGCCTGCCTCAACCCGTTCACCATGCACCCGGTGGAGATCGCCGGGCAGGTCGCGGCGCTGGACCTGGCGTCGAACGGGCGGGCCTACCTCGGGCTGGCCCGGGGCACCTGGCTGGATCAGATCGCGGTGCCGCAGGCCCGGCCGCTGCGGCGGATCACCGAAACCGTCGACGTGGTCCGGCTGCTGCTGTCCCGCGACGCCGGGGGCTTCCAGGGCCGGGAGTTCACCGTGGCGCCTGGTACCGCCCTGCGCTACGCCCCGGTCCGCGCCGACGTGCCCGTCCTGGTGGGGACGTGGGGTCAGCAGACCGCCCGGACGGCCGCCGCGTTCGCCTCGGAGATCAAGGTTGGCGGTTCGGCCAACCCGGCGATGGCCAAGACGATGCGGGCCTGGCTGGACGACGCCGCGCCCGCCGGTCGGGCCGGTGACGAGGTCGGCGTGGTGCTCGGCGCCGTGACCGTGGTGGACGAGGACGGCGCGCTGGCCCGTCGGGTGGCCCGTACGGAGGTGGCCATGTACCTCGCCGTGGTCGCCGCCCTCGACCCGAACGTCGACATCGATCCGGAGCTGCTGTCGCGGATCCAGCAGCACGTCGCCCGCCAGGAACACGACCTCGCCGGCGCGCTGATCGGCGGGGACCTGCTCGACCTGTTCGCCTTCTCCGGCACCCCGGAACACGTCGCGGCGCAGGCCGCGGCGGTGTTCGATGCCGGGGCCACCCGGGTGGAGTTCGGCACCCCGCACGGTCTGACCCCGGCGGGCGGTGTCGACCTGCTCGGCCGCCGGGTGCTGCCGCTGCTGCGGGGGTGACGCCGTGGCGGGGGTGGGCATCCACCGGCCGGCCCCCGCCACGGGCTTCTCCGTTCCCTGCCAGCGCGATGGGACGGGACCACGGCCGCCGTCGACTGTGTGACGTGTCAGCCACATCGATCACTCGGCCAGCAGCCGCCCAACCCGCCGTCGGGAGTCACTGACTTGACCGCCGCCAGGATCCGACGGCACCCGATCCTCGGCGGGCTGATCAACGAGTATTCGCAGGCAGCGTAGCCGAACCGGCTTTACGAGCCCCACACGTTCGCGGCTACCTATGGGTGCACCTGATCATGAAGATGCTGGTTACGGCGAGTTCGGAGGCTTGGCCTTCTGCGGGTAAATCGTCTCGTGACGGGCCAACATGGCAACGAACTCGCTGATCTTCCGCTCGCGGGTCTGCGCCCGTTTGACGGCATTGACGCGGTGGATGAGAGAAAACCGGTTGGTTTTGGTGAGTACGTCGAACATGGCCTGGGCGGCAGGGTCGGCAGCGATGGCGGCGAGGAGGTCAGCCGGCACCTCAGCTTCCGACGGCGGGGCGTAGGCGGCCGCCCACCGCCCGTCCGCCTTCGCGGCTTCTACCGCGGCGAGGCCTGGGGGCAACATTCGCCCCTGCGCCTGCAGCCGGGCCACGTGGGCGACGTTGCGTTGTGACCAGGAACTGCGGGGCCTGCGAGGGGTGAACCGGATCCAGGAGGTTTCCTGATCCCGTTTACGGGCCTGCCCGTCGATCCAGCCAAAACACAGGGCCTCGTCAACCGCCTGCTGCCAGGTCAGCGTCGTGACTGTGCCGCCCTTCTTGGTCAGGGCGAGCCAGACGCCGGGCGACGTGGCGTGGTTGACCGACAACCACGCACGCAGCGCGTCGGCGTCCGCGACGATCAACTCATCCAGTTCGGCGCCCGCCATGACGGCATGCTATCGCTACGCCGTGGCCGCAGCCTCTGCCTGTTGGACCGCCCGACTCGTCATGCTGCCGGCGCCAACGCCGGCGCGAGTTCCTCAGCTTCCTCAAGGTGCTGCGCCGCCGCTGGCCCGACCAGCGGCTCCACCTCATCGTGGACAACTTCTCCCCGCACAAGCACCCCGAGGTCCGTACCTGGTGCGCCGCCAACCAGGTCGATCTGGTGTTCCTATCGACGTACGCGTCGTGGCTGAACTGGATCGAGGCCGAGTTCGCCGCGGTGCGGTACTTCGCCCTCAACGGCACCGACCACCGCAGCCACGCCGAGCAGGACGCCGCCATCGGCGACTACGTCCGCTGGCGCAACCAGCGAGCCCGACCGAAATCCGGATTCGCGATCAACTCCAAGATCCGCTACCCGGATTACCCGTTCAAGGCTGCATGACGGGGCACTAAGGCGTGTTTCAGAAGCGGGTGGGTCTGATCGAAGTCACGGCGTGGCGGTGATCGACAACTGAAGAGGTCTCCGGTAACTGGTTCTGCGACCAAGCAAGAACTTCATACCGCCCACCGCAGCAGCCGCTGCATCCCGTCCGGCGACACGTCCCCGGCCTGTTCAGCCAGGGTCCAGCCGTTCTTGCGCCCCAGGCCCGACACCAGCCCGCACAGGTACTGACGCACCCGCCGCTGCGGCTCCGACCAACGAAACCGGGGCCCGATCCGCGCGTGTAACCGGTCCAGCTCCGCATGCCACCGCCTAACATCAACATCCGTCACAGGCAGACCAACGAACGCGAGTCGAACTCGATTCGCCTACTGCCGTTGCAGTACTAGTACTCCAGCCGCACCTGGTGGAGTCGGAGTCTTCGCTGGTAGTGGGCTGTTTTGGCGCGGTATTGGTGTCGGCGTCGCCATCGTGACCATCGATG
>NZ_JBIDDG010000031.1:0-41322 GCF_043205005.1 Micromonospora sp. NPDC047620
TGCCCGGCGCAGGGATCAAGCCTGACCGCCCGGAGCCGGGCACGGCGGGCCACACCCCCACCACCACGCACCGCAACCCAACACCCCACCACGACACGACACGACGGTAAGGATCAGACCGGGCGGAGGATGCCGAGGCGTTGGGTGGCGCGGGTGAGGGCGACGTAGAGGTCGCTGCGGCCCCGCGGTGACTCGGCCACGATGCGGTCGGGGTCGACCAGCAGGACGGAGTCGAATTCGAGGCCCTTGGCCTGGGCGACGGTGAGCACCACCACCCGGCTCTCCAGCTCCGGGTGCTCGCCCACGGCCGCCTCTGGCAGGGCGGCGGTGACTGCGGCGCCCAGCTCGTCGACCCGGCCGGCCGGCACGATCACCCCGAGCCGGCCGTCGTCGAGGCCGGTCGCCTCCCGGGTCGTCGCGTCGACCACTTCCGCCGCGAGCCGCTCCGGCGCCACCGCGCGGTCCCATGGCGGCACCCCGCTGGAGCGTACGGAGCGGGGCGGGCGCAGCGCCGGGTCGATCTCGGCTAGCACGTCGGCGGCGACGGCCATGATCTCGGCCGGGGTGCGGTAGCTGACGGTCAGCTCCTCCAGCCGCCAGCGCTGCGCCACGTACGGCTCCAGCGCGTCGGCCCAGGACGGTGTGCCGGCCAGCGCGCCGGTCTGCGCCACGTCGCCGACGATGGTCATCGAGCGGCTCGGGCAGCGGCGCATCAGCAGCCGCCACGCCATCGGCGACAGCTCCTGCGCCTCGTCGACGATCACGTGCCCGAACGCCCAGCTCCGGTCGGCCGCGGCCCGCTGGGCGGTGGTCAGCCGTTCCGCCTCCTCCTGCCGCTCCAGCAGGCGGTCGGCGTCGATCAGGTCGGTCACGCCGAGGATCTCGCCGCCGTCGGCCTCGTCCTCCACGTCGATCGACCGGGAGCCGCGGGCGATCTCCAGCACGCCCTCGGCGTACTCCCGTTGCATGGCCCGGATCCGCTCGCGGCGCGCGGCGGCGGCCCGCTCGTCCTCGCCGAGCAGCTCGGCCGCCTCGTCCAGCAGCGGCGCGTCGGCCGGCGTCCAGCCGCCCGCCTCGCGGTGCAGCAGGGCGCGCTCGGCGTCGGTGAGCGCGGGCGCGGCGGCGGCGATCCGCTCGGTGTCGGCGTACAGGTCGGCGAGCAGGCGCTGCGGGGTGAGCACCGGCCAGAGCCGGTCCAGTGCGGCCCGCACCTCGGGCTCCTCGCGCAGTTCGCGGCGGATCTCGGCGACGTCGGCCTCCTCCAGCAGGTTCTCCCCGCCCAGCGGGTCCGCGCCGATCCGCTCGGCGACCTGGGCCGCGAGCGCGTGGACGATCTCGACGTCGAAGAGGGCCCGGGCCAGGTTGTGCGGGCGCCCGGAGCGGCGGGCCCGGTCCCGGGCGGCACGAATGGTCTCCGGGTCGAGCCGGAGCACCTCCTGCTGCGGCAGCTCGATCTCCAGCGGCTCGTCGGGCACCCACTGCCGGTCCCGCACGGCGGCGGCCAGCACGTCCACCATCACCGCCCGGCCCTTCAGCGCGGCGGTCTCGGCGGGCTCGGTGCGCCGGGCGCTGACGCCCGGGAACAGGTCGCCCTGCGTCCGCAGCAGCACGCCCGTCTCGGCCAGCGCCGGCAGCACCTGCGAGATGTAGCGCAGGAACGTGGCGTTCGGGCCGACCAGCAGCACGCCCCGGGTGGAGAGCTGCTGCCGGTGGGTGTAGAGCAGGTACGCCGCGCGGTGCAGCGCCACCGCCGTCTTGCCGGTGCCCGGGCCGCCCTGCACCACGAGTACGCCCGGCAGGTCGGCGCGGATGATCCGGTCCTGCTCGGCCTGGATGGTCTCCACGATGTCGCGCATCCGGCCGGTCCGGCCGGCGTTGAGCGCGGCGAGCAGCGACGCCTCGCCGGTCAGCTCCTCGTGCGCGGTGGGGGAGGCGGTGGCGAGGTCCAGCACCTCGTCGTTGAGCGCGGTCACCTTGCGCTCCCGGGTGCGCAGGTGCCGGCGGCGGCGCACCCCCTGCGGGTTCGCGGCGGTGGCGAGGTAGAAGGCGCGGGCCGCCGGGGCGCGCCAGTCCATCAGCAGCGGGTCGTAGTCGCCGCTGGTGTCGAAGATGCCGATCCGGCCGATGTAGTGGGGGCCGCCCTCGTCGGTGTCGAGGCGGCCGAAGCAGAGGCCGTTCTCCACCGCGGCGAACTGCTCGACCTGATCTGCGTACATCCGCACCGCGCTGTCGCGCTGGGAACGGGCCTGCAGGGTGCCGCCGGTCGCCCGCAGCTCCTCGGTCAGCCGGCGGGACGCCTGCTCACGCAGCCCGTCCAGCCGCCGGTAGAGCATCGAGACGTATTCCTGTTCGCGGCCGATCTCGTCGTCGGACTGCAATTCAGCGGAATCGGCGGAATGCCTTGACAAGCCGTCTCCCAATTGGTTAGTATCTCTGTCGGAACGGCTTTTGAGAGCCGTTCCTTTTTGTTGCGCCAACTGGGAAAGATACCGCGCACCGGCCGTCCGGACCAAGCGCGCCGGGCCACGCCACGCGCCGCCCCCACAGACGAGTCGGGGGCCCGCCGCGTGGCGGACCCCCGTTCGCTCGACTCCGCTCAGCCCTTCGCCACCTCGTAGAGCCGCTCCGGGGTCACCGCCCCGGCGATCACCCGGCCGTCGTCGGTGAGCAGCACGCTGAACAGCTTCCCGGTGAGCAGCCGCCCGCTGCCCCAGTCGCCGCTGACCGCGGGCAGCGCGCCGAGCAGCGCCGCCGCCTCGCCGCCGGCGCCCGCCGCGGGGGCCTTGGCCGGGCCGCCGGGCGCACCGGCGTCGTCGAGCCGCGCGACCACCACCGTGCCCCAGCCCTCGCCGACCGTACGCACGTCCGGCCGCTCGCCGTCGCCCGCCCGGTCCTTGCGCGTGCCGGCCGGGCGTTCCCCGACCGTCTCCTCGGTCACCTTCACGCCGGGCGGCGGGTTGAAGGTGAACTGGTCGGCGTCCGGCCGGGCGTACGACACCTCGGTGAAGGCCATCTCGAAGGCCGGTCGGTCGCTGCCGTCGGCGAAGACCTCGAAGCGCAGCGGCACGTGCTCGCGTGCGTCGATGGCGATGCGCACCTGGTGCACCAGCGAGGCGGCGTCGCGCGGCGCGAGCACCAGCTCGTACGCGTCCCGCCCGGCGACCGTGGCGGACCGGCCGACGCTCACCTCGGTGCTCGGGTCGATCGCGGCGAGGGCCCGGTCGGCCGCGTCCTGCGGCGTGGCCGGCAGCTCCGGGGCGGCGGCCTCGCCCTCGCCCGCCGGCAGGGTGCGGTGGGTGGCGGCGTTGGCCCGGCTGTCCCAGGTCCACACGTCCCGACCGTTGCGGATGACGTCCCGCTCGCCGAGGGTGTCCAGCAGGGCGATCCGCTGCCGGTCCGGGCCGGAGTGCCAGACGCGCAGCGTGTGCGTGCCGGTCAGCAGGCCGGTCAGGTTGTCGCCGCCGACGAGCCCGGCCAGCGGCGGCAGGCCCAGGTCGGCGCGCTGCACGACCGTGCCGGAGAGCCCCTCCAGCCGGGAGGTCTGCAGGTCGACCAGGAGTTGGGCGGCGGTGCGCGGCGGCAGGCTCGGCTCGGCCTGGGCGGCGAACGTGCCGAGTGCGGCGCCGCCGCCGATGACGGTCACGACGGCGGTCGCCGGGACCAGCCACCGCAGGACGGGACGGCTCTTCAGGACGGACATGTGACACCTCCTGATGACATCCTGCCCGTTCGACCCTGTGAGGGTGCTGAGGACGACGGTACGACCACCCGCGCGGGGGTGGCACCCTTGACTGCGTGCGGGTGCTGGTGGTGGAGGACGAGTCCCGGCTGGCGTCCGCCCTGCAACGGGGGCTGCAGGCCGAGGGGTTCGCGGTGGACGTGGCGGCGACCGGCCCGGCGGGGCTCGACGCGGCGCGGCACGGCGGCTACGACGCGATGATCCTCGACGTCATGTTGCCCGGCCTCTCCGGCTACGAGGTGGTCCGCCGGCTGCGCGCCGAGGAGCACTGGCTGCCGGTCCTCATGCTCTCGGCCAAGGACGGCGAGTACGACCAGGCCGACGGGCTGGACTGCGGTGCCGACGACTACCTCACCAAGCCCTTCTCGTACGTCGTGCTGCTGGCCCGGCTGCGGGCCCTGCTTCGCCGCGGCGCGCCCGAACGCCCCACGGTGCTCGCGGTCGGCGATCTGCGGCTCGACCCGGCCCGGCGGCGGGTGACCCGGGCCGACGCCGAGGTCGCGCTGACCGCCCGCGAGTTCGCGCTGCTGGACTACCTGATGCGCCGCCCCGGCGAGGTGGTCTCCAAGACCGAGCTGCTGGACCACGTCTGGGACGCCAGCGACGAGACCGCGCCCAACGCCGTCGAGGTCTACGTCGGCTACCTGCGGCGCAAGATCGGCCGCGAACGGCTGGAGACGGTCCGGGGCGCCGGCTACCGGCTCGCCACGTGACGGGCGAAGGAAGGGCCCCTGCCGGTCGCCTCCGGCGCGGGAGGCGTCCCTTCTCCGCGCCCGGCGTGTGGGGGCTGGGGCGGCTGCGTGCCGCGCTCGGGCTGCGGGGGCGGCTGATGGTGGTCGGGGTGCTGGGCGTCTCGCTGGGGCTGGCCGTCGGCGGGCTGGTCCTGCTCGGCGTACTCGGCTGGTCGCTGCAACGCGCCGTCGACACCGAGGCGTTCCGGACCGCGGACGCCGTGGCGCTGTTGGCCGCCGAGGACGCCCTGCCCGACCCCCTGCCGGTGGCCGGGGGTCAGGTCCGGGTGCAGGTGGTCGACGCGCAGGGGCGGGTGCGGGCCGCCTCGATCGACGCCGACCGGCTCGTGCCGATGGTCCCGCCCGACCGGATCGACGCCGGCGCGCGGCAGCGGCTGACGGTGTCGGGGGAGCGGATCGACCTGGCCGGGCCGGTCCGGGTGGTGGCCGTGCCGGCCGGCACCGCCGCCGACCCGCTCACCGTCCTGGTGGCCCGCTCGCTGGCGGACGCGCGGCACAGTGGGCACGTCGTCCGGACCATCCTGCTGGTGAGCTTCCCGCTGCTGGTGGCCGTGCTCGCCGCCGTCGCCTGGCGGGTGGTCGGGGCCACCCTGCGCCCGGTGGAGACGCTGCGCCGGGGCGCCGAGGAGATCACCGGGCGCAACGGGGGCGGGCGGCTGCCCGTACCGGCCTCGCAGGACGAGATCCACCGGCTGGCGGTCACCCTCAACGGGATGCTGGGCCGGCTGGAGTCGGCCCGGGACCGGCAACGGGCCTTCGTCGCCGACGCCGCCCACGAGCTGCGCAGCCCGCTGGCCAACATCCGTACGGAGCTGGAGGTGGCCCGGCGGCTGGCCGACCGGACGGACTGGACGGCCGTGTCGGCGAACCTGCTCGCCGACACCGAGCGCCTTGGCCGGCTCGTCGACGACCTGCTGCTGCTGGCCCGCCTCGACGAGCGCCCGCCGGCGCGGGCCACCGGGCCGGTCGACCTGGGCGCGCTGCTCGCGTCGGTGGCCGGCCGGTACCCGTCCCCGCCGGTGCGCCTCGACGCGCCGGCGGCGCCGCTGTGGACCGAGGGCGACCCCGACGAGCTGCGCCGGATCCTGGCCAACCTGGTCGACAACGCGGTGCGGCACGCCCGGAGCGAGGTGGTGCTCGCGGCCCGGCCGGCCGGCCCCGGGGACGCCCCGGCGCTGTTCACCTCCGGCCCGGGCGGCGGCGGGCGCTCCGTCGACGGTGGGAGCGGCGGAGCCCGGTCCACCGGCGCGGGGGGCGGCGCGGCGGCGTACCACCTGGTGACGGTGACCGACGACGGGCCCGGGATCCCGGCCGCGGACCGGGAGCGGGTGTTCGGCCGGTTCACCCGGCTCGACGACGCGCGGGCGCGCGACGACGGGGGCGCCGGGCTCGGCCTGGCCATCGTGCGCGAGCTGGTCCGCCGGGCCGGCGGCCGGATCGAGCTGACCGACGCCCGGCCCGGCGGCGACGGCGGCCCGGGGCTGCGGGTGCGCCTGCTGCTGCCGGCCCTGCCCGACCCGGAGCGGCCCTGAGGGGACGCGCGCCCGTCGCCGCCGCGCCGACGGCAGCTCCAGGGACGCGGCCAGGGTGGCCGGGCCGCCCGCCCGGGTCTTGCCGATGCGGTCAGCGGCGGCGGGTGCAGACCTCCTGCGCCCGCGCGATCGTGTCGGTGGACCACACGACGGCGACGGTGAAGCAGTAGTCGGTGCTGCGGTTCAACCCGTAGACGACGAAGTCGGTGGTGCCGGCGGGCAGGTTCGCGAACGCCGTCTGGACCTGGCCGGCCCGGCCGCCCGAGATGACCACCGGGCCCTCGCCGCCGGCCGGGTACGTCCAGCGCAACGCGACGTTGTCGCGGTTGTCGCGCAGGGTGACGGCGCCCGGCGGGGTGCCGGGGGAGGCGACCGCCCCCGCCGTCGGGCCGGCAGCCGACGGGCCGGTGCCGGCCGGGGTCGAGGCGGGCGCGCCGGTCGCGGCCGGGGGCGCCGGGTCGTCGTCGCCGTCCATCCCCGCCACCCCGGCGATCACGGCCGCCGTGCCGAGCAGCACCACCGCGACGCCGCCCACGACGAGGGGCAGCAGCCGGTTGTCCCGCCCGGTCGGCGCGCGGTGCACGGGCACCGGCAGCAGCCGCGACGGCTCGTACGGCTCGTACGGCTGGTACGGCTCCTCGGGCGCGCCGTGCGGGCGGACCCGGTGCACCCCGTCGGCCTCCTCGGCGGCGCCGCCGGCCAGCGGTACGACCGACGGCGGCACGGCGCTGTCGGCGGGCCCGTCCCCGGCGTCGGGCTCCGGGGGCCACCAGCCCCGCGCCGGGTCCTCCGCCGGCTGCCGGGGATTCGGCACCGGGTGTGACTGCCCGGCGACCGGCTCGTACGGGTCCGGCTCGTCCGGATGGTAGCCCGGCTGCGAGGGGTGGTACGCCGTCGACGCGTCGCCGGGGGGCGGGGTGCGCGCGGACGGCACGATCGGGCCGTCCGGGCCGACGGGCGCGGTGTCGGCGCAGACATGGTCCGGGCTGGCGGCCGCACGGGCGAGCGTCGCCACCTGCGCCGCCAGCGGATCGTCGGCCGGAAGGTGCTGCCGGCAGAGCTCCCGGGCCAGCGCCAGGTTGTCGTGCGCCTCGGCGAACTGCCCACAGTCGCGCTGCATCGCCCCGAGCCGCGCCAGCATCTTGATGCCGCTGGGATGCCCGTCGCCGTAGACCTCGCGGTGCAGCTCCCAGGCGTCCTGGAGCCGGTCGCGGGCCACCTGGCACTGGCCGCGCGCGTACTCCACCGTCGCCAGGTCGGCGTGGGCGGCGAGCACCCGCAGCGACTCCGGGCCGTCCAGGGCGGTCAGCTCGATGATCACTTCCTGGTAGAGCCGGGCGGCGCGGGACCAGCTCCCGACCCGGTGCAGCACCGCCGCCAGGGTGGCCGCGGCGGCCACGGTGCGCTGGTCGGAGCGCCCGTGCAACCTGTTCGTGGCCGCGTACGCGAAGGCGGCCCAGCCCCGGGCGGAGTGTGGTTCGCCGAGGGCGACCAGCACGCGGGCCTGGAGGCTGGCGGCCTCGGCCAGCTCGGGCGTGGCGTTGGCCGGGCGCGGGTCGGCGTCGGTCAGCGCGTCGGCGAGCAGCCGCTGGGCGCCGGCGAGGTCGCCGGTGGACACCAGGTGGTGCGCCTGGTCAGTCAGTTCCCCGAAGCCGGAAGGCACGCCCCATCGTGCTCACCCGACGACGGTAAGTACAAGACCCGGACCGGAGTGGATTGGTCAGGATCCGGTCAGGTGGTCGACGAGCGCCTCGCTGATCCGGCGCAACTGGTCCACCTGGGCGGGGCTCAGCGCGTCGAACAGGTGCCGGCGTACCCCCTCGACGTGGCCGGGCGCGGCGGCGGCGAGGGTCGCGAAGCCCTCGTCGGTGAGGACGGCGATCTGGCCGCGCCGGTCGGAGGGGCACTCCTCGCGGCGGACCCAGCCGGCCGCCTCCAGCCGGGCCACGGCGTGCGAGAGCCGGCTGCGGGAGGAGCCGCTCGCCTCGGCGAGGTCGCTCATCCGCAGCCGCCGCTCCGGCGCCTCGGAGAGCCGGACGAGAATCTCGTAGTAGGCGTGCGGCATCCCGGCGTCGTGTTGCAGCTCGCGGTCGAGCGTCTCCATCAGCGCGCGGGAGGCGGTCAGGAAAGCACGCCAGGTGCGCTGCTCGTCCGGGTCCAGCCAGCGGGTCATGGCCACCATCATACGCCCGGTAGTTGAAGGTTCAATCAAATCGCGCTAGCGTCGGTGACATGGGAATCCACCGCCTCAACCACGCCGTGCTCTACGTCAGTGACCTCGCCCGCAGCGTCGCCTTCTACCGCGACGTGCTGGGCTTCCGGCAGATCCCGATGACCCCGGACGGCTTCCGGGGCGCCGCCTTCCTCCAGGCCCCCGGCTCCACCAACGACCACGACCTCGGCCTGTTCGAGGTCGGCCAGGGCGCGCGCCGCTCCGCCGCCGGCCGCGGCACCGTCGGGCTCTACCACCTGGCCTGGGAGGTCGACACCCTCGACGAGTTGGCCGTCACCGCCGAGCGGCTCGCGGCGGCCGGCGCCCTCGTCGGCACCTCCGACCACGGCACCACCAAGAGCCTCTACGGGCAGGACCCGGACGGCCTGGAGTTCGAGGTCGTCTGGCTGGTGCCCGCCGACCGGCTCGACGACGCCGCCCTGGCCGCCCGCAAGCGGATCGGCCGGCTCGACCTGGCCGCCGAGCGGCGGCGCTACGGCGGCCAGACCCGCGGTGGGGTGGGCATCTCCGTCCCGGCCTGAGCCGGCCGTCCCGGCGGATCCCCTGCCCGGCCGGCCCCGGGCGAGGCCGCCCTCCGGCCGGGCGTCGAACCGCCCGGCCCCGGGAGCGGCCTCCGGCCGGGGCGTCGAACCGCCTGGCGGGGGAGCGGCGTCCGGCCGGGGGGCGGCGTCCGGCCCGGGTTGCGTGCGGTAGAACGGCAGCATGCCGACCGACGCCGTCCTGCGCGAGCTGCTCGTCCGACACCTGGAGACCTGGCTGCCGGGGGCGCTGCACCGCGCCCGCCGGGTCACCGTCGCCCTGGCGTACGACGACGGCGACGCCGACTCCGCCGAGGCCGCCCTGCGGGTGGTCGCCGAGTACGCCGACCGGCTGCGGGGCCGCCAGCTCACCGTGCTCGTGCTCGCCGCCGGCACCGAGGAACTGCCGGCCCGGCTGGGCGCGGTGGAGGCGGACCTGCCGGCCGAGGCCACCGTGCACCTGGTGCCCGGCGGGACCGCCCGGCTGCCGGTGGCGCTCAAGGCGGCCGGCGCGACCGGCGGGCCCCTGCTGTCGTACGTGGACGGCCCCGCCGACCCGGCCGTGCTGACCGCCGCGGCGGCCGGCAGGCCGGCCGAGGTGCTGCTCGCCACCGCGCCCGGCGCATCCGCCCGGGGCGCCCTCGCCGACGCCGGCTTCCCGCTGGCGACCGAGGTGGAGCTGGTGCCCGCCGACAGCGGGCCCGCGCGGCTGCTCGCCTTCGCGACCGGCTCGGACAAGAGCCTGGAGGCGTTCAAGGAGGCGCTCTGGGCGGTCGACGAGTTCGCCGGGGTCCGCTACCGCGACCCGGCCGACCCGGCGGGCCGGCTGCTCGACATCGCGCTGGCCCCCGAGCCCGGGCCGCTGCGCCGGGAACTGCTGGCCGAGCTGGCCCGCTCCGGCCCGCGTACGGTCACCGAGCTGCGCCGGTACGCCCTGACCGCGACCGTCTACCGCTCGGCCGACGCCGTCCGCGCGCTGACCGGGCTGCTCGGGGCGGGGGAGGTGACGCGCGACCCGGAGCACGGCCGGCTCGGCGGCGACGTGGTCGTCACCGGCCGGGACGCGCGGTCGACTCCCTGACCGCGTCGACGGGTTCGCCGCCGGCCCGTTCCACGCCGAACCCCTCCGCGCCGGCGCCACACCTGGGCGACGGCGCCGCTCTTCCTCGACGGCGCCCCTCCTCGGCCGGTGGCGGCCCGAACGCCGAGCGGGGTGCCGGTGGAGACCACCGGCACCCCGCGCGACCTCGGGACGTCACGCCCGGGACTTGTCCTGCTTCCAGGACAGCGGGCCCGGCAGGTCGACCCGGTGCGCCCTGGCCCGGGAGTTCCAGGACCAGCGACCGATCTTGATGCTCCAGGACGAGAAGCCGTTCTCGGTGAAGTTCAGGATGATCGGGCCGTACTTCTTGCGCTTGCGGAACATCAGACCCATCACGGGGCTCCCTTCGGTTCCCTTCCCTGCCCTGACGGAACCGAACATGCCCGCAGCGCCGATTTCCGAAACCCGTCCCGGTCTGTCGTGGACGGTGTCCGCAGCGCCGGAAATCCCTATCCACCAGGTGGGTGTTGCGGGTCGGTGAACCCTGGTGCAGATGCGGCTGCGGCAAGTCGACCCTGATCGACCTGCTCGGCGGGCTGTCCCGGCCCACCGGCGGGCAGGTGCTGGTCGACGGCCGGCCGGTCACCGGATCTGGGAGCGCACCGGCAAGACGGTCGTGTTCGTCACGCACGGCATCGACGAGGCGGTCCACCTCGGCCGGCGGGTCGCGGTGATGACCTCGCGGCCGGGCCGGATCAAGCAGGTCGTCGACATCGACCTCGGCGACCGCGACGCCGTGGCGGACGTCCGCTTCTCCGACGCCTTCCGCCACCACCGCCACCAGATCTGGACGCTGCCGCGCGACGAGGTCCGCGCCGCGCAGGCCGCCCCTGGTCTACCACCGCGGCGGCTACATCGGCCGCGCGCCGGCGTGACCGGCTCGGCGGCGGGCCTGCGCGCGGCGGACGGGTGCACGTACGCCCGGCGGGGAGCCAGCTCGCGCTGGACCGGGCCGCCCAGGACCTGCTGTAGGCGGTGACCGCCGGGGAGGCCGCCGGGTGTCTCAGGCGGGGGCGCGGTCGACGGCGAGGACGCGGGTGACGCTGCCGTCGTCCTCGGCGATGTCGCGCTCGTGGACGAAGCCGAGCTTGCCCAGCAGCGCCAGCGAGGCGTGGTTGGCGTCGGCGACCGTCGCGTACACCCGGGGCAGGCCGAGGGCGTCGAAGCCGTACCGAACCAGGGCCCGGGCCAGCTCGGTGCCGAGGCCGGCGCCCCAGGCCGGCTTCGCCAGCGCGTAGACGAGCTCGTGGCCGTCGACCTGGTCGGTCCGCTTGATCTCGGCGTGCCCGACGTACCGGCCCTCGCGGCGGACCGCCCAGACGTCGAAGAGGTCGGCCGCGTAGACCTTGGTGAAGACCCGCCCGAACAGGGCGCCGGCCGCCTCGGCCGTCATCGGGCCGTCGCCCATGAACCGGCCCACCTCCGGGTCGGTGAAGAGGGCGACGAAGTCCTCGGCGTCGTCGGGCCGGTAGGGCTCCAGCAGCAGCCGGTCGGTGTGCAGGGTGGGGGTGGGCATCAGCGCGGCTCCCAGGCATCGGGCAAAGCGGTCAACCTACGCACGTGGGCGGGCAGCCGGCCACTGATTATCTCCGCGAGGCTCACCTCGTCGACCACCCGTCGCACGGCCGCCCGCACCGCCACCCAGAGCCCGGGCAGGTTCTCCGCCGCGCCCTCGTAGCTGGTCTCCTCCGGGCGCAGGCCGCGGACCCCGGCCAGCGGACCCTCCACCGCGCGCAGCACCGCGCCGACGGTCACCTCCCGCGGCGGCCGGGCCAGCGTGTAGCCGCCCTCCGCACCGCGCTGCGCCCGGACGACGCCGGCCCGCCGCAGGTCGGCCAGCACCGCCTCCAGGAACTTGCGCGGCATGTCCTGCTCCGCCGCGATGGCCTGGGTGGAGAGCAACCTGGGGTACGCGGTGGCGAGGCTCAGCGCCGCCCGTACCGCGTAGTCGCCGCGCGCGGAGATCTGCACCCCGTCATCATGCCCGGCGGAGCCCGCCGACCGCGTCGGCGGGCGGACGAGGCCGGACGACCGGACCGGGCGCCGGCTGCTCACGGGCGGCCCGGAACGCGCCCGGGCTCATCCCGACCTCGCGGGTGAAGAACCGCCCGAAGTTCGTCGGCTCGGAGAAGCCCAGCCGCCGCCCGATCTGGGCGACCGGCTCGTCGGTGGCGGCCAGCAGCCGGCTCGCCTGGAGGGCCACCCGCTCGTCGACCACCTGCTTGGCGCTGCGCCCGGTCACCGCCAGGCAGGCCCGGGTGAGCGTCCGCACCGAGCAGCCCAACCGGTCGGCGTAGTCCTCGACCCGGCGGGTGTGCTGGTAGCCGCGCTCGATCTCCCGGCACAGCCGGTGAAAGGTGGCGGCCTCCGCCCGCGGCACCGGACGGGGACTCTCGGGCAGCAGGGACAGCCGGAGCAACAGCACGGCGAGCTGGTGGCGGAGCAGGCCGCGGGCGGCGGCCAGCCCGTGGTGCCGCTGGCAGTCCACCGCCAGCTGGCTCACCTCGGTGATCACCGCGTCCTCGTCCTCGCCGGCGAGCTGGAGCCAGGCCGGGACGGCGTCCGGGTCGACGTCCAGCCCGCGCAGCGCGTCGGCGTCCCAGCGCACCACCGTGGCGTCGAGGTGCGGGCCGGCGCAGCGCAGCACCTGACCGGCGCGCACCCGCAGCAGCGTGCCGGGCCGGCAGGGCAGCGCGCGGAAGTCCAGCTCGGCGGTGCCGTGTCCGCCGGCGGTCAGGATGAGCAGGTCCCGGTCCAGCAGCACCGGACGCCGCCAATTCGGGCCGGACGCGAGGTCACCCAGGGTGAGCGTGTCGATCTCGGCTGGGGCGGTGGCAGGCGTGTCGGGCGGCGCGGGGGAGAGCTGACCGGAAGAGACCATCGCCTGCGACGGTAGCCCGGGGCGACGATCATCGCATCCCGAAGAGGGCGGGCGGGGGTTGTCCGGGCTGTCGGCGGCGGGCTACGTTACCGAGCGGTAGAGCCGTCCGGTCGCGGCACGCCCGCAGTCGGTCGCACCGGCCGGGCCGACCGCGTTCACCCCCGGCGGTCCCGGCCGACTCGCGATGGGATGGGCATGACGGATCTGTTCTCGGTTGACGGCAAGACGGTCCTGGTCACCGGCGGCTCGCGGGGGATCGGCCTGATGATCGCCCAGGGCTTCGTCCGGGCCGGCGCGCACGTGATCATCTCGTCCCGCAAGGCCGACGTGTGCGAGGCCGTGGCCAAGGAACTCTCCGCCGACGGGCGCTGCGAGGCCATCCCCGCCGACCTCAGCAGCGACGCGGGCGCCGAGGGCCTCGCCGCCGCCGTCCGGGAGCGCGTCGACCGGCTCGACGTGCTGGTCAACAACGCGGGCGCGACCTGGGGCGCGCCGCTGGAGGCGTACCCGGAGAGCGCGTTCGACAAGCTCTGGGCGGTCAACGTCAAGGCGGTCTTCCGGCTCACCACCGCGCTGCTGCCCGCGCTGCGGGCGTCCGCCAGCCCCGACGACCCGGCCCGCGTGATCAACATCGGCTCCGTCGACGGCATCCGGGTGCCGTTCATGGAGGTGTACGCGTACTCGGCGACCAAGGCCGCCGTGCACATGCTCACCCGCAGCCTCGCCCACCAGCTCGCCGGCGAGCAGATCACGGTCAACGCGATCGCGCCGGGGCCGTTCGAGAGCAAGATGATGGCGTTCGCGCTGGACGACCCCGCGTCCCGGGCCGCCATCGAGGGGCAGGTGCCGCTCGGGCGGATCGGCCGGCCGGAGGACATGGCCGGCACCGCGATCTACCTGTCGTCCCGCGCCGGGGCGTACCTCACCGGCGCGGTGATCCCGGTCGACGGCGGCATCACCACGCACGGCTGAGCTTGGCCCTGGGCGGGAGGGCTGCCCGCGTACCCCCTGGTGGGCCGGAGCCGCGCGGACTCGGCAGATCCGCGCGGCCCCGGATGGTCCGTCTTGCCGGTTTCTCAGCGGCCGGCGAGCAGCCGGTTCACCGCGGTGTCGACGTCCAGGTGCTCGGCCTCGCGGCCGCGCGGGACGACGACGTAGGTTCGCCGCAGGAAGCGCACCAGGACGCTGCGCGGCACCTCGAAGAGGGCGTTGCCGTCGGGCGACGACAGCGCCAGGGCGACGAAGTCCCCGCGCGGGGTGGCCCAGGGCCAGACCCGCACGTCGCCGATGCCGGCCGGCTCGTCGAGGCCGGTGACCAGCAGCTCCCGGGCGAAGGACCAACTGACCGCCTCGCCACCGGCCGATTCGGCGTGGAACAGGACATGGACCGCATACGGATCAGCAGGGTCGTAACGCAGACTGGCACGCACCGGCAAGGCCGTGGCGTCAGGTGCGACGAGCCTTAGCGACGTCTCGACCTCTACGGTCGTCGGTCGGATGACACTCATGGACGATCTCCCCCCGGCACCGCTGCGGAACGCGCGTGTCCCGCTTTTCCCATACTCAGGTGCTACTCCTGGCTACGCTCCGCCATACGCTGACTTCACCCAGTGGTGGGAAGGGGGTCGGAAAGTCCGCGTGAATGTGAGGATTCATGTAGGGTTTTCCGGTTCTGCCCAGTGCGTGATCCCGCCCGGCATCGGGTGGTTCAGTCGTCGACTTACTCCGGTAACGTCCAGTCGACCGTTGCAGTGACGGGCGCGCGCCACACTGGGGGAGGAAATGGTCACGAAACGATCCTCAGTGGATCCGATGGCCGCGCCGGGCGGGCCGAAAGTCGCGGTCCGAGCAGCCGAAAAGCGGGGGTACGGGGTGCCGATGGAGCAGCAGGGCCGGTCAGGTCGGACGCCGGCCGACCGGGGTGGCGCCAACGGAACGGCGCTGGCCGAACGGCGGAGCCGTCCGCGCTGGCGGCAGCGGCTCGCCACCACCCTCGACCTGATCCGGGCCAACCCGACCGGCCGGGTCACCCTCAAGATCTTCATCGCCATCGCCGGCGCACTCGTGGTGACCATCGGCGTCGCCCTCATCCCGCTGCCCGGGCCGGGCTGGCTGCTGGTGATCGCCGGCCTCGGCATCTGGGCCGTCGAGTTCCACTGGGCTCGCCGGCTGCTCGGCTTCACCCGCCGACACGTGCACAACTGGACGCAATGGGTGAAGGACCAGTCGCTGGCCGTACGCTTCGTGCTCGGCAGCGTCGGCCTGGTCTTCGTCGGCACGGTGGTCTGGCTGTCGCTGAAGTACAGCTTCGGCATCGACGTGATCGCCGAGGCCCTGCACTACCTCGCGACGAACTGACGGGCCGCGGCGGCGACCCCGACGTGCCATGGCAGGGGCGTGGTGGGGCGGCGGTCGAGACCCCGGTGACGCGCGGACCCCGGATTTCCGGTCCGGTCCCTCGATCAGGTAGAGTCATCGGCGCTGAGGGCGATTAGCTCAGCGGGAGAGCGCTTCGTTCACACCGAAGAGGTCACTGGTTCGATCCCAGTATCGCCCACGCAGGTCAAAGGCCACTTCCCGGCTTCGGGAGGTGGCCTTTGTGCTGTCGTACAGCAGTGAAGTACAGCAACGGTCATCGGGAGCGCAGCCGGTCGCAGGAACGCTAGTCGATGCGGCCGACAATGCTCGATCCGCCGGGTGGTCGGTCCGCGATGCTACTTTGCCGGCCGTGAATGACTACCTGCGCGCCGTCGACTGGGAGTCGCTGCAAGGTCCGTACGGACCGGCCTCGGATGTGCCGAGACTGTTGCAGACGCTTCGATCTCCGGATGCTGTGGCGCGGGGCGAGGCGGAAGAGCAACTTGAAGACCATCTCCAGCACCAAGGGTTGGTGGCGGAGCCGGCGGCGGCCGCAGCGCCGTATCTGATCGATCTGCTTGCCGACCAGACGGCACCGGATCGGTTGGCGGCCTACCGCCTCCTGCGGACGATCCGCAATTGTGTCGAGCTGTACGAGTCGCCGAGGCCGGCGTCCGACGTTCCGAGTCTCAGCGAACTTGCATCGCAGCGCTCGGACTGGTGGTTGTCCCGATTGCAGAAGTCGCGTAGGCATGGCGCATATCGACGGCCGGCCACTGCTCCCTGGCACGCCGCAGCGTATGCGGCCGTGCGGGCCGGAGTCCCCACGTACCTGGAGGTCCTGCAGGATCCCGACCCGGACCTCCGTCTGGGGATGGCGTATCTGCTCGCCGGGTTCCCGCAGGAGTGGGCAACCATGTCGCCCGTTCTGGCCCAACGGCTCTCAGTGGAGACGGACCGGGCCGTAGCCGCGGAGATGTGCATTGCGGCCGGTCTCGCCGGCCAACCCTCAGAGGGCGCCATCATGGATGCGGTACGCCGATGGCGCGGCAACCCCGACCGGCTTGTGCACCGGGCAGCGCTGATCGGACTGGTGCGGCTCCTCTCGGCACCCGACACGGCGCTTCTGGCCGAACTCAGCGACTGCCTGATGGAGCCGGTTCAGGATTGGGGTTCCCAGGCCGGCGCGATGGCCAACGCCGTCGCCTCGGCCCTCAGCGGTCTCACCGCCAACTCGGTGCCACAGCTGGCTGGTCTGCTGCTGGAGCGGATGCGGGTTCCGGATCCGCATCGGCATGACTTCCTGGCGCTGCGGCTCCTGCTCGGCCTGGCCTTTCCCGACGGTCCGCTTCCAGACGGCACCGCATTCGATGATCTCTCACTCTTGCAGCAGGAGGTCGTTCGCCTCGTCCTTCATGCCCGCCTGCTAACGCAAGGCCGGATGATGTTGCGAGCCGTCGGAGAGTGCAATCTCCCCTATACAGAGGAAGCTCTCGCGATGTGGTGTGCCGGACAGACTCCTAGCGCGAGCTGACCGTAGCGAACATTCGCCGCGTCACCCATCGAGGACGTCCCCGAGCCGCTTGAGCGCTTCGCGCGTGGCCTTGGACGACACCTGCGTGTAGATCTCCATCGTCACGGAGAAGCGGGCGTGCCTGAGCACCTGCATGGCGACTCTCGGGTGGACGTCAAGGTCGGCCAGGAGCGTGGCGCAGGTGCGGCGGGCGTCGTGGACGGTGATCGGCTTGACGCCCGCCTTGTCGCACCTCGTCTGCCAGGATCGTTGAAAGTTGCGCGGCTCGATGGGTGTGCCGTAGCGGGTGGTGAAAACGAGGTCGTTCTCGTGCCAGGCGTTGCCGGCGGCTGCTCGTGCCTCGTCGCGTTGTTCCTGCCTGAGCTTGAGGGCGGTCAGGCAGATGTCGGGCAGGGGGAGGGTGGCGTCGGATGCCTGGGTCTTGGTGTCGCGGTGCAGGAGCTGCCCGCGCACGCGTTGCAGCTGGCGGCCGATGGTCAGCTCTCCGGCATCGAGGTCGACGCCCTCCCACGTCAGCCCCAGGGCCTCACCCTTGCGGAGGCCGGTGACGAGGACCAGGGCGTAGGCGGCGTAGAGCGGGTCCTCGTCGGCACGAGCGGACTCCAGGAACTTCCGCGCCTCGTCACTCGACCAGGACTTGCCCCGCCGGCGGCGGACGGTGGCCAGGGTGACCGGCACGGCGGGGTTCTTGGTGATGAGGTCTTCGGCCTGGGCGTGGGTGAGGGCGGCCCTCAGCGCGGCTCGGATGTCGCTGACCGTGCGGGTCGATGGGACGGCCTCACAGCAGCGGCCGACCGCGCAGCAGCGCCCCTTGTGCTTCGGGCGGGCGGCGTCCTTGCCCTGGGCGCAGCACTGGCAGGTGCGGGCTACCTGGTTGATCCAGGTCTGCACGTCGCGGGACTGGAGCCGGTCGAGCCGCTTTGCGCCGAGACCGGGGGCGATGTAGCGGCGGACGAACGTCTCGTAGGTCGCGTAGGTCAGTGGTGCCCGGTTCGGCTCGATAGTCTCGGCCAGCCAGTAGGTGAGGAAGCTGCCGACCGTCGGGACGCTGGTCGCCACCGGCCCCTGCTTCGCCTGCTGGTGCAGCTTGATCCACTTGTCGTGGACGGCCTCGCGGGTCTTGCCGTAGACGTATTTGCGGGTGCGTTTGCCGTCGGGTTTGGTGACCCAGACGTAGGCGGCGAAGCCGTTGCGGTAGGGAAAGATGGAGCCTTCGCCGTTGGCGCGGGCGCGTGCGGGCATCAGGCGGCCTCCTGGCGTTCGACCTGGTTACGGATGTAGTCGTCGACCCATTCGGGGAGGATGCGGCGGTACTTGCCGTCCTTGATGGGGCGCAGTTCGCCGGTGGCGATCTTTATCTTGACCTTGGAGATGCCGAAGCCGAGCAGGACGGCGACCTCGGCGGGCGAGTACCAGCGGGGGCGGAGGTCATGGCTCATGCGGCGGCCCCGATGAGCCAGGCTTCGTGGGCGAGTGTGTTGCGGCGCCGCTGACGGTGTCGGTGTGGGTGGACCTGCCGAGGTGCCAGCAGGCGTCGATGAGGCGGGCGAGGTGATCGCCGTCGGGGTCGGCGTAGTCGTCGATGGTGATCGGGGTGAGTCGGGTGGATTGGTGGCCGGTGGCTTCGGTGGCCTTGGTGGCGTACTTGGCCAGGTAGGCGGCGACCTTGGCGTCGGTCAGCTCGCCGCTGGCGCTGTTGATGCGTCGGACGTCGACCTGCTCTCCCCACGCGACCAGCCAGCCCTGCGGGCGGTCGGGGTGCGGGGGTGTGGTGACGGCGATCCGGGAGGCGGCGGCGTGAACAGCTTCCTCCAGGTCGTCAACGGCGATGCCGGCCGGCGGCGGCACGAGGGCGTCCGGGTCGTCGGGGTCGACGCCGTCGAGGCGCAGCAGGACGTGGAGGTGCACGGCTGCCCGGCGTTGCATCTCGGCGACCTTGCCGTGCGACACCCGCACCGGCGGCACCCAGCGCACCTTGCCGGAGGCCGTGACGACTCGAGCGAAGGGGATGCCGCGTCTCCGGCAGAGGGCGGCGAGGTGGCGTTCGATGGCCTGCTTGGTGCGCCGCCACAGCTCGCCTGAGAAGTAGTTCCAGACGACCTGGTGGTCGTGGTCGTAGCAGTTCAGGCACAACGGCTGCCCCAGCCGCGGATCGTCGGCGTCGTGGCGGGCGAAGCACACCGCGGGCTGCCCGTGCTGGCAGGTGCCGGCGGTGCTGCGGGCGCGGCAGGGGGCCGGGCGGCAGTCGCAGTGCCGACGGCTGCCGCAGGTGTGGCGGGGGACGTGGCGGTGATGGACCGCGCCGAAGGACGGGGCGGTGAATGTGGCGAAGACGACCGGGTGCCGGCCGACCGAGGCGGGGACGCCCTTGCCGCCGGTCAGGCCGCAGCGGACGACCTGGTAGGCGTCGCCCTGGTAGACCCAGGCGCAGTCCGGGCACTGCGACTCGCGGCGGTTGCCGCACGCCTTGTAGAGCGCTCGGTCGGGCATCTCGTCGGTGTGTAGCCGGCGGGTGATGCGGCCGGTGTCGGCGTCGACGGCGGCGATCGTGCCGGTGAGGCGGATCGGGCGAGCACAGCCACTGACGGGTCGGGTGTGCTCCAGCCAGCCGGAGAACTCCGGCGTGGCGGCGCGGTGCAGGGCCTGGGCGTCCCGGCCGACAGCGAGGCCGGGCCGGTAGATGGTGAGCGGGGTAGTGGACAGGACTGTCTCCTCATCAGGGGTGGCAGGGACGGGAGACGAAGCACCACCAGCCGTGGACGTCTGTCCGCTGGTGGTGTTCGTCGTGTCTCCTGGCACCGCCGAGAGGGCGGCTGACGCCGGAGGGCGGAATCGTGGTCTTGCCACTTCCCGCCGATGGGTCATGTCCTTTCGCGCTCGTCGAGCCGATGAGAGAGGCCGGCACGGGTGGGGAGCCAGGGATGTCGGCATCCGGCGGGTTGCCGCAGGCTGCCCCACCCGTGGAGGTGTGCGAATCCGGGCCGTCGTGGACGGCAGGCAAAGGCAGTGCGGGGCCGCTCAGCGGATTCGGGACGGCATGGTTGCCGATGCGATCGAGAATCGGCGGGACGTGACCCGCATTAGCAGCAGGAAGGCCGTTCGGCATCTCCGAAGTCGAGTCCAGCGATCCGGCGGGAAGGCCGCGCTGGCGTGCTCAACGAGGGTCAGAGTAGCACCGGGTGCCGATACGTCAACCCGGCGTGATCCTGCTCTATCGATTGGTGAACCGGCTCCACCTCACGGTTCTAGGGAGTCAGCAGACGCACTCGAAGGACAAGCCGCTACTCGCTGGGGTTGTGATCCAGGCTGCCCGGACAGGGGCATGCCGTTGCGCCCCCGCCCAGGCATCGGCCAGAGCCGCAGTGCGCAGCGGCCCGGTGGAAGCGAACCTGAATCCCGTGTCCTGGACCTCGAGGCTGTCGAGGCCGGTCAAACGGGGCTCATCGTCGAAGGTCATCTCGAAGTCGAGTTGCCATAGTTCAGGCTGCCAGTAGGGATCGGCGCGATCACCGACATCAGCGACGGCCAACTGCCGGGTGAACGTCAGAATCAGGCGGTTGTCGCTCCAAGACCGTCGACCCCATTGAACGATGAGGCCATCAGCATCAGACTCCGGAGTCGGGTCAATGCCATCGATCTCCAGTTGCAGGAACTCAGCGAACGCACCCCATGCCGCTTCGACGTCCGTCACGGCGGCAGGCTCGACGCCGTGCCGCCCCAGGATCTGCGTGAACACGTCAATACTGGCCTGCCAAGGGATGCGCATGTGCCAAGCATGCCCCTGACGGAGCAGCCCGGCTGCCGGCCGGTGTGGGAGGACTTTCTGTACGTCTATCAAGGCGGCCCGCAACGGGCCGCACGCGCCGCCGCCTGGGCGCGCGCCGGCCGCTGCCGCTGTCGCTCTGCGGCCGTCACGCCTGATGCCCGGCGGCTGGCGCGGAGAGCGGGGAGCCCGGGGCCGCCGCAGACGGGATAGCGGGGAGAGTGGTGGAGTTTGTCGCCGGCAGCCGGCCGCGCCGCGCCTGAGCAGCGCGGCGCAGGGGAGGGCGTGCCGGGTCTGTGCGGCAAGCCCCAAGCGTGGGGGCGGTGTCCGCCGAGGGCATGCCGGTCGTCCAGGAGCCGGCTCCGCAGCCGCTCAGGGTCAGGTCAACTGCTCACCTGGGGAGGGGGAGGGGTGGCCGCCGGTGGCCAGCTCCGACCCCGGGAGCCGGGCCCGTGCCGGGCGAGGTTGGGTCAACTGCGCCACTGTGGCGGTGTCCGCCGGGCGCGTGGTCCGTGACACGAGAGCCGACTCGGTCTGTTCCGGCAGCGTCCGTACGTGCGTCAAGGTCCGCTTGACGTGGCGGGTCGGGCGGCGGCCCGCTCCCCGGAGGGCGGGTCGGCGGCAGACGGGGATGGCAGAGGCCAGGAGTGTTGCGAGGTTGAATTAGATTGGCTGGTTTCGAAGGAATACATTGGAATCGGGCTTCAGCCTTGGCCTGGCCGTGGCTCTCTGGACCCTATGGAAGATGTAAGGAGATATAAAAATGAAAATGCCCATTGAGGATCGGCATAGAATGCTTCAAGAGCTTAAGGAACGTGCAATTCCCGTAAGCCATCAACTGGTGATGCTGCAGGTCCTTGAAGAGTATAAAGAAGAATTGAAAAGAGAGTTTAATCCGATATTTTCTTTCAACTACCCTAGAGAAACGCAATTGGTTTTGTTGGAGGCGGAGAGTTACGACTTTGGTCTAGGCTTTGCTGCTTATCCGTATAAAAGAGCTACCGAGTCGGTGGTTCCTAGGAGACTGATTACTTCGGGGAGTGTCGGTTTTCATAATCACCTAGATGACGAGGATCTTGATGAGGATGGGGATTATCTTATATTCAGCGAGAAGCTGTTCGTGAAATGGTTGGGTCGGATACTGAATGAATTTAGAGAATATAAAGACTTCCCTTATCGAATCGCTATATTTTATCGTGGTGGCACATATAGTCGTGATATAGCGACTGGAGAACTAATTAAAGAGTGAGCTGGGCGGGCAAAGTGTTCGTGGTCAGATCAAGTCGGTACTGCCTTTGGGTGAACGAGCCGAAGCCGAAGCCGGCGGCTGAGTAGCTAATTGGGTGGCGATCGGGGTGTACGGGGCTGGACGTCCGTGGACGACAACGGACACGAGCGGCGGCGTATGGCCAAGGTCGGTCCAGGGGAGAAACACTGATCGTTGCCTGGGGGCAAGGAGTCTTCTGGGGCACACACGGGGCACAAGACAGCGTCAAACGTCGGCAACCAGCGACCAATGACGTGATCCCAAGGCAGGGCTTGACCAGCGTGCCGACAAGGTCGCCGCAGGTCACGCGACCGCCCACCTAAGTTCCGCTTCAATATCTACCGGTCCTTGGTCGCTGGTGCGCAGGTAAGGCCGGGGGCTAGGAATTCAGAGCACAGTGCGCACCAGTCGGCAGGGATGGTCTCGTGCCACTCCATGGCCGCATAGACGGTGGGGTTGGCTTCGGCGACCGACTGCGGCTTGCGGGCGAAGTAACGCACGGTCCAGCGGTCCTGCGCCGGCGGCCAGCCGCTGAGCGTGATCTGGACGGCCGTGCTGTCGTCGCTCCACCACATGTCCGCCGGCCCGGTTGCTTCGGGCACAGGCGGCGGCAACAGCGTCCTGTTGATCACTGGGAGGACGTCTGTTGGCGTGAAACAGGTGAAGGTTCGATGGGGCCAGCCGCGAACATCGACCAGGAGAGCGTGCTTCTCCAGCCGTTGGTCCATTGAGCGGTCGATGACGCGATGGGGCCATCCCCCAGGCCCCATGGCTGTCCTGCCGTCGGTGAGCACGTCCAAGCCCCAGGTCCAGTCGCCGTCGATGACGCCGGCAAAAGCACAACCCCAACGGACTGTGGTAACCATTGGCGTCCCCGTCGAGCCCGTGCTCCATGCCGTTGCCGCCCAGGACCGGGTAGAAGAGACCGCCGTAGCGCTCCTCAAACCAAACCATCGCGGCGACTAGTTCCTCGGGCGCTGGCTCCTGACGGCAGCCCATATGTACGGAGGCGGTTGATCGGATGCGGGATTCCTCCATGTAGGCCATCCGACGGGACTGCCGGGCCAGGAACCGACGAACGCGATCGGAGAGCTGGGAATCATCGGCGACATACACGTCAGGAAAGTATCGTGCCGTGGCAGCGCATCCCCGACGTCGGAGAGGCTCGGCGTTGCTGTCGACAGCAACCCTGACAGCAACCCGCCACGACGAGAACAGCCGTCAGCGGCGGGCGACGGACGGTTGCCCGAGGTCGGGGACCCGGACGGACGTTGCCGGACGACGCGCCCAGAACTTACAAGCGAGAGGTCGAAGGCCCCTGCGGTAGCGGTGAGCTACGCCGTCGTTGTGTTGTACCGGTCGAGCGTCGCCTTCGAAGTCGAGGCGTCGCGGAAGATGAGTTCCCACGGGCCGGTGTTCACGTCCATGTCCTTGCCGAACCCGACCCACTTTCCGGCCATCCGTCGACCCGTGGGCTCGGCCAGTAGTTGGATCGCACCGTGATATCGGGCGCCCCGGTAGTAGCCGGCCGAATCGGTCTGCTCCACCCACGTGCCGGTGACGACGGAACCGTCCACGGTCAGATCTAGTGAAAGAGACGAGGCTGCCGAGCCAGGCAGGCTACGAGCGGTCAGCCGGTCGCCGTGCTGCAGCACCACGACGAAGTGCTGCCCCGCGAAGGAATCCCCCCGGCCGCTGGAGTAGTACTGGTAGCGGCTGAGCCATACGCCCTCGTATGACTTGTGGACCATGGTCGGCCTTGAGGTTGGCGTCGGCGTGGCCAGGCTGGACATGGGAGATGTCAGGTCGTGGCCGCCGTGCTGGTCATCGACGACCTGGCCGCCGGGCACCGCGGCGAAGCCCAGCAGTGAGATGGGCAGGCCGGTGACCACCTCTAGCGCGCGGGCGTAGACGGGTCGCGGCGCAGCGATCGCGCCGGACTCCCATCGCTGGACGAGCCTCTTGTTGGCGTCGTTGGGCTCGCCGACGCGGTGGCCAGCCGCCTGGAGCGCGCGGGCGAAGTCGTCCTGACTCATGCGCATTCCGATGCGGATGGCGCGCAGGGCGGTGTTGGGGGCGTTCATGACCGACACGATAGCGCTGTGTCGCCTTTATGTCGTCGGCAATGTGGCCTAGTTGTCGGGTCTTGTGCCGTCGCAGTCGGTGACATTCGGACGTCACTGTGGATCTGCGACGGCCGGCTTGCCGCCGGGCTTCTGCTGCTGACGGAGGTGGAGATGCAGGGTGATGGCGACGAGCCGGCGGTGAGCCGGGGCGAGCAGATCCAGGCAGCCGAGCGGGAAGCGGCCAAGCGGCGGCTTCTTGCCGAGGCTGAGGCGGATCGGATCCCGGCGGAAGAGATCACCCGGGCGATACCGGATCGGCGGTGGCGTCGTGGGCAGTGTTGAGCTGTTGCCGGTCGGGCGGCGGGTGGCGTACTGGCGAGGTCGACGGAAGCTGTCGCAGCAGGTGTTCGCCGATCGGCTCGGCAAGTCGAAGAGCTGGGTCGACAAGGTTGAGCGCGGGGTCCGGTCGCTGGACAAACTCTCCACGCTCCAGGAGGTCGCCCGCGTGCTACGTATCGACACCGCCGTTCTGGTCGGCGGGGACGCTGAGCCGGTCGAGACGACGCATCGCGCCGAGAGCGTCGTTCAGATCAGGGCAGCACTCTCCCGGTACGAGATCCCGTTGGGCAGGCCGGCGGGTCGCCGACCGGTGCTGTCTGTGGATCGGATGCTGCGAGAGGTGGGGTACGCGTGGACGACGTTCCAGCACGCCCGCTACCCACAAGTGATCAACCTGGCACCGGCCCTGCTCACCAATGCCCAGCACACCCACGCCCGAGCCCCGGCGATGGGTCGGGTGCCGCTGGTGGAGGCGTACCGGATCACCGCCGCTCTGCTGCTCAAGCTCGGGGACGCCGAGCTGGCGTGGCTGGCCGTTGACCGGGCGATGCTCGCCGCCACCGGTGATCGGGACCTGGTGGCCGCCGCAGCCGTGCAGCTCGGTCAGGTGTTGCGCGCGTCGGGGCGGGTGCGGGAGGCGAAGTCGGTGCTGCTCGCCGCTGCGTACCGGATCGCCCCGCCGGTGGTCGAGCACGGCGCACCGGCGGAATCCTCCCTGTGCGGCACCCTGCTCATCCAAGCTGCGCTGGCAGCGGCGCAGGACGGGAACGAGACTGCTGCTGCCGAGTTGATCGACGAGGCCGCCAGCATGGCAGAACGGGTCGGCGACGGGCACGACCATCACCGAACGGGATTCGGGCCGACCGCCGTCGACCTGGCCCGCGCCGCCGTAGCCGTCGAAACCGGCGACGCCCATGATGCCCTCGCCTGGCACGAGAAAGCCACCAAGCGGGTCGGTTGGCGGTGGCTACCCGCCGAACACCGCGCCGCGCACCTGCTCGACATCGCCCGTGCCTACCTGCACGTCGACGATGCGATCAACGCTGGCCGGGTGCTGACGGAGGCCGAACGCACCGCCCCGGCCGAGATCACGCACCGGCCCGTCGCCCGGAACGTGATCGCCGAGATCGCCCGTGATCCGCGCGCTCCGACCACGATCACCCAGCTCGCCGTTACTCTCGGGGTGGGCTGACCGGTGACAGCGCCATTCCTGTCCCTGGCCCAAATTCGAAACCGATTGCTCCTTGCCGCCCGAACGGCCCCCCCGTGAGCAGCAAGCGAGAACAGGAAACCACTGCCGCATCCCGAGCTGCCCGAGGGCGGCCGCGAACCGCAACCTCTTGCAGGCAGCCGGCGAAGTACAGCAGCGAAGTACAGCAACCCACCCGGCCGAACCCGACCGGGACGACCCTCAGCAAGTCGCATGACCTCGGACGACACCTCATCCGACCAGGCTGCCGACAGTTCACACCGAAGAGGTCACCGGTTCGGTCCAGTATCGCCCACGCAGGTCAAAGGCCACTCCCGGAAACGGGAGCGGCCTTTGCTGTCGTACGGCAGCGGTGCCGACCTGGCATAACCGCAGCTCGACTCCGGCCCGGCTGCGAGACTCGCAAGGATGAGCAGCGACGGGGAGCCCTCAGAAAGGCGGCGACTGGAGCCGGCCGCGCCGGGAAGCAAGGCGACCCCGCTGGAACTCTTCTACGACCTGGTTTTCGTCTTCGCCTTTCTCAACGTGACGGCGACGAACGCCAAATACCTCACCCCGACCGCGTTGGTGAAGAGCCTTCTGATCCTGGCCCTGCTCTGGTTCGCCTGGACCACCTTCGTCGCGCTGGGCAACGTCGTACGCGTCGATCAGGGTGTCATGCCCCTGGTCGGGTTCGCGACCATGATCGTCGTCTTCGTGCTGGCGGTGACGATCCCGGACGCCTTCTCGGATGCGCCGCACGGGCTGCCGGGAGACCTGGTCTTCGCCACCTGCTATTTCCTGCTCCGGGCGCTCCAGGTGCTGGCCCTCTGGCACACCGTGCGTGGCGGCCGGCAGTTGCGCCGCCGGTGGTCGGGGCTCGTCGCGCCGGCGCTGGTCAGCACGGCGCTGCTGCTCGTCGCCGCACTCGTGCCGCAGCGGCTCTTCACCGGCACCGCCGAGTTCGGCGCCCGGGTCGGCCTGTGGCTGCTGGCCATCGCCGTCGAGTACACCGTCAGCGCGGTCGTCCGGACCGAGGGCCTGACCATCGTCTCGGCCGGACACTGGGCGGAACGTCATGCCCAGATCGTCCTGATCGCGCTCGGCGAGTCGATCATCTCCCTCGGGACAGCCTCCAACCTCGCGGTGGGATGGCCGCCCACCTGGCCCACCATTCTCGCCTCCGCGCTCGGCATCGTCCTGATCTCGGCCCTCTGGTGGGTCTACTTCGACGTCCGCGCCATCGCCGCCGAACACATGCTGCACGGCGCCCGGGGCCGCACGCGGGCCGCGCTCGCGCGGGACGCCTACACCTACCTGCACCTGCCGATGATCGCCGGGATCATCCTGTTCGCCCTCGGGCTCAAGCGGGTCCTCACCAACATCGCCGAGCCCACGGTGCCCACTTTCGAGGATGCGCTCAGCGGAGCCGAGGTCTACGTCCTGTACGGCGGAGTCATTCTCTACCTCCTGGCGGTGCAGGGCTTCGAGCGCCGTGCCGTCCGCCGGTCCGACTGGTTCCAGGTGACCAGGATCTTGCTCCTGGCAGCGCTGATTCCGGTAGCTGACCGGCTGTCCGCCATCGCCGCACTGACCCTCCTGGTGCTGGTCGCCACCGCCCTGATCGTCGCGCAGAGCATCCGCACCAGGCAGCTCCGTCGGCGCGTACGCACATCCAGGCTCGCCGAACAGCGGGAACTGGAGGCCGAGGAGACGACGTGGCGTCGCCGGCACCGATGACCGCGCACGCCGTGACCGGAACAGGCGGCGTGCGGGGTCGGGTGCCGGCGACGGCCTCGGTGGGTCGGAACGTCCGCTTCTCAGCTCACCGCCTGGTTCACGAGCGCGCCGATCCTGGCCTCGACGTCGGCGGTCAGCTCGGTCAGCGCGAAATAGGTCGGCCACATGACGCCCTCGTCGAGGTTCGCCTCGTCACTGAAGCCGAGCACCGCGTACCGCGTCTTGAACTTCGCCGCGCTCTGGAAGAAGCAGACCACCTTGCCGTTGCGGGCGTACGCGGGCATCCCGTACCACAGCTTGGACGTGAGGACCGGCGCGTTGGCCTTGATCAGGGTGTGCAGGCGCTCGGCGATCACGCGGTCGGACTCCGACATCTCGGCGATCTTCGCGAGCACCTCGCTTTCCGTGTCGGCCTTGGCGCCCCGCCGAGCACCCCTCTTCAGCTCCTTGGCGCGCTCCTTCATCGCGCCGCGCTCCTCGTCGGTGAAACCGTCGTACTTCTCGCCGTTGGCGATGGTGGTCTTCGTCGTGGTCGACATGACAACGTCCTCTCGGTGACGTGTGGGCTTCGGGCGGTACTGGTCGGTGGAGCCCTCTCCGGGGCCGGCTTCCACCGGTTGGTTCAGCGTTGGCCGGTCTCTTCGGCCGTGATCAGCAACAGGGTCACCAGGTGCCCGCCTGCTGGCGGGTCGGCACGTTGAGCCGGTTGAAGGCGTTGGTGATCGCGATATTGAGCAGCAGCGCGGCCAACTCCTTCTGGTCGAAGTGCGTGGCGGCCACGTCCCACACCCGGTCCGGCACCGGGTCCGGCTGGTCGGCGAGCCGGGTCACGGCCTCGGTCAGGGCCAGCGCGGCGCGCTCCTCGTCGCTGAACCAGGGCGTCTCCCGCCACGCGGCGACGGCGTGCACCTGGTCCGCGCTCGCGCCGTGCTGGCGGGCCTGGTGGACGCCCCCGGCCACACACGGGCCGCAGCCGTTGATCTGGCTGGCCCGCAGGTGACTCAGCGCCAGCAGCTTGCCGTCCACCCCGGCGCCCGCGACGGCTCTGTTGACCGCCATCAGGGCCTCCATCGCCTCGGGGATCAGAACCGCCGGGTTCGGCATGCGCTCGGTCGACATCGCCTCTCCTTCGTCGTGGGTGTCTCTGACAGGAGTCATCCGACCATCGGCGCGCCGGGGTCGGCGCGGCCCGTGGGACACCGTGGGACACGTAGAACGTGGTCCAGCAGCGCAAACGCATCGCCGATCCGGGTCCGTGGTGCGGGACGGTACGGTGTTGCGCGTGTCCAGCCCGCAGGAGCGACTGGTGGCTCAGCTCGCCCGGCTCAAGGAGGTGAGCGGGCTCAGCCTGCGCGCCCTCGCCCGCCAGGCTGGTCTGAGCAGCTCGTCGCTGTCGCGGTACCTGACCGGTCAGCTCGTGCCGCCGTGGGAGGCCGTCGTGGCGCTGTGCCGGGCGGTGGGCCGCGACCCCCGGCCGATGCGCGCCGTGTGGGCCGAGGCGGCCAGGGCCGGCGCGGCGCCCGCCCCGCGCCGCAACGATCTGCCGGCCGACCTGTTCGACTTCACCGGCCGGGAAGCGGAGTCCGCGTTGGTCGAAGAGCTGCTGCGCACTACCGGCGCGGTCGCGATCGACGGCATGGCGGGCGTGGGCAAGACCAGCCTGGCCGTGCATGTGGCCCATCGGCTCGCCCCTACGTTTCCGGACGGCGGGCTCTACCTCGACCTGCACGGCTTCACCCCGGGCCAGGAGCCGCTGGAGCCGCAGGCCGCGCTGGGCCGGCTGCTGGGCGCGTTGGACGTGACGCACCCCCCGGCCGGCGTCACCGAACGCGCGGCGCTCTGGCGGTCGGAGCTGTCCCGCCGGCGGGCTCTCGTCGTGCTCGACAACGCGGTCGACGCGGAGCAGGTGCGCCCGCTGCTGCCCGGCGCGGGGAAGTCCGCGGTCCTGGTCACCAGCCGCCACCGGCTGGTCAGCCTGGACGGGGTGCCGCCGGTGTCCCTGGAGCCGCTGACCAACGACGACGCGGCGCACCTGTTCGGCCGGGCGGCCGGGCTCGCGCTCGCCGGAGAGGAAGCGGTCAGCCAGGTGCTGCGGCAGTGCGGCGGGCTCCCCCTGGCGCTACGGATGGCGGGTGCCCGGCTTCGCCACCGCCCGGGCTGGACGGTGGCGGTGCTGGCCGAGCGGCTGCGTGACACCACCAACCGCTTCGACTCGGTGTTCGGCATGTCGCTCCGGCAGCTCGACGCGGTCCAGCGCCGCGTGTTCCGGCTGCTGGGTGTCCTGCCGGGCGCCGACTTCGACGCGGCGGTGGTGGGCGCGCTCACCGACCTGCCGCCCGACCGGATCGGCGCGGCGCTGGAGGAGCTGGTCGACGCCCACCTGGTCCAGGAGCCCTCGCCCGGGCGGTACCGGATGCACGACCTGATCCGGCAGTACGCAGCGGACATCGTCGCCGAGGAGGAGCCACAGGCCGACGCCGCCCTGCGCCGGGTCCTCAGGCACTATTTGGCGCAGGCGGTCGCCCACGACCAGACCCTGCCCTCGCCGTACCGCAAGGAACCCTCGCCGGGAGATCCGGCGAAGGCCATGGCCTGGTTCGACCTCGAGTACGTCAACCTGGTGGCCTGCTTCGACGCCGCCGTGCGGCTCGGCGTGGACGAGGTGGTGGCCGAACTGCCGCAGGCCATGCGGGTGTGGTTCTTCCGGCACCGCGGAACCGACGACCAGACGCGCCTACTCGAGGCGGCCGCAGCCGCCGCGGCACGTCTCGGCCGCGACCAGCAGCGGGCTTCGCTGCTCGCGGACCTCGGCTACGCCTGTGCCGCCGCCGGCCGCCTCACCGAGGCGCTCGCCGCCTATGAACTGGCGGAACAGTCCGGGCCGGACGACGACATCGCGGCTGCCCTGGCGCTGCGCATCGGCCTCGTGCGCCGGGATCTCGGTGAACTCGAAGCGGCGCGGGCGCACTTCCGGCGGGCACGCGAGCTGTTCGAGAGGATCGGGCGCCGTGCCGGGCAATCCCAGGCGCTGGCCTTCGACGGATGGGTGACACTTCACCTCGGGCGGCACCGTGAAGCCGTCGAACTCGCCCGGGCATCCGTCGCCCTGGCGGACGGGCCCGCACAGATCACCGGGCTGGTCACCCTCGGTGTCGCACTGGCACCCGACGATCCGACGGAGTCGCTGCGAACGCTGCACGACGCGTTACGGCTGTCCGAGCAGAACAATCTTCAACACAACCAGGCGTGGTGCCACAACTATCTCGGTGTCGCGCTGCGGGTCATGGGTTCACCCGAGAAGGCGCTCGAACACCACCGGCGGGCCTTCGAGCTGCTGGAGCCGCTGGCCGAGGTGCAGCTGGAGATCGACTTCCTGCACACCTACGCCGAGACGTGCCGCGCGGCGGGCCGCCATGACGAGGCGCTGGTGCTGCTCGACCGGACCATCGAGTACGCGCGTGCGCTGGGCCGGCCGTACGACGAGAAGCTGGCCCGTGCGGCGCGGGAGACCGTGCGCGCCGCACGCTGAGCCGTACGCCGACGGCCGGCGACCCCGCGGTGGGGCCCGGCCGGCCCGGAGGATGGCGGACCGGCCGGGTGGGTCGTGCTGTCAGTAGGCGTAGGTGACGGAGATGGTGACGTTGGGGCAGTTGTTGGCCCAGTCGGTCAGGGCGCTCTTCTCGGCGCTGTCGACGGTGAGCCGCCAGCGGATCTTCACCGCCACCCACTCGTTGATGTAGCGGCAGCGGGCGGAGGCGTAGGGCGGCATCCAGGTGGCCGGGTCCTGGTCCCCCTTGGCCTGGTTGACGTTGTCGGTGACGGCGACCAGGGCCCGGCTGTCGCCCAGGTCGTTGGCGAAGGCCTGGCGGCGGCTGGTCGTCCAGTTGCGGGCGCCGGAGTCCCAGGCCTCGGCGAGGGCGACCATGTGGTCGATGTCGAGGTCGCTGGTGAGGGTCCAGTAGGCGTCGTCGTAGTAGGAGTACCAGCGGCCACCGGACAGGGTGCAGGTGCCGCTGATGCTCGGCCTGGTGGTGGCCTCGGCGATGAGGACCTCGTTGCGGGTATGGCAGCCGTCCCCGTCGGCGTCGATCCAGTGGCGGAACAGGTCGCGGCTGTAGCCGGTGCGTACCTCGGTGGCGACGGGGAGATCGGCGACGGCGGTGGTGAGGGAGGCGGAGTAGCTGGCGGCCCAGGCAGGCTGGGCGAGGCCGAGGGTGGCGGCCAGGATCGCGGCGAGGCTGACGGCCGTTGCGCGCAGGGTGCGGGTCATGGTTGCTCCGTCCGGGTGAGAGCAGGTGGTTGCTGTACCCATATAGACAGAGTTGAAAGTGATCGTCCAGATCGATATCCGTGAACATCCGGTGACCGTTGCCCGATCCAGGGCAACAACGCCTGGCTGTGGGGCCGTGAGCGTTGGGGCGAGAGTGCGTCGTGACTCTTCGCGGGCGCCGTCGAGCCGGCGGAGGCCGGGCGTCCGTGATCGTCCGCAGGCAGTGGTACCGGCGCTGGCTCGGTAGCCTTGCCGCGTGCTCCGCTCTTCCGCGTATTCGTCGCTGACCGCCGTGCCACCATGGGCCGCGAACGAACTGCCAGCGAGCGGCATACCAGCCCTGGGCCTGGTCCTCGTCGTGATCGGCGGGTTCCTGCTGTGGCGCTCCGCCCAGCGGTCGAATCCCTCCCGGCGCGAGGAGCGCCGGGGCGGCGTGGTGTTCCTCGTCCTCGGCTGCCTGATCGGCGTGGCCGGGCTCCTGAAGATCTGGCTGGACCGGTAGGGCCCGTCCATTCGCACACGCCGCCGCCACGGCCCCTGAGATGTACGCCGTCCTGCCACCGCCGACACCACCGCTCAGTAGACGACGCTGTACCAGTGCGCGGTCTCGCCGGGGATCGGCGCCAACCGCACCTCGGTGCCGCCGGGGTGGTCGAACATGCGTACCCCGTCGCCGAGCAGCACCGGGGCGAAGAACATCAGGACCTCGTCGAGCAGCCCGGCCTCGATGCACTGCTTGGCGACGTTCGCGCCGAGGATGTTCACGTATTTGTCGCCGGCGGCCTCCTTGGCCTGCGCGACGGCGCTGTGCAGGTCATCGACGAACGTGACACCCGGGTGTGGTGCGGCCGGCGGCCGGTGGGTGAGCACGAACACCGGCCCGTGGTACTGGCCGCCGAACGCGCCCTCGCTGTCGGTGCCTCGGTTCGGGTCGTCGCCGCCGAAGGTGCGGTTGCCGGCCAGGATCGCGCCGACGTTGGCCAGCAGGCGCTCCGCCGTCGGGTTCACGCCCGCCAGGTGCGCGGTCAGCCAGGACATGTCGCCGCCCGGGCCGGCGATGTAGCCGTCGAGCGACGCCGTCGCCGAGTACAGCAGCTTGGCCATGAGGGCTCCTCTCGCAGTGGTCACTGAGTAGACGGCCGGCGGCCGGAAAGTCGTCGCCACGCCGAAGGCGGGGTACGCGGCGCGGACAACGCCCTCGGCCTCCGTCAGGTCCCTCACCCACCGGCCCCGCTGGCGCGGCCGGGCTCGGCGCCGGTGCCTTGCCGGCGTCTGCCATGCTCTGGACGGTGACCACCGGCCACCCGACCATTCCCCGCAGCCGCAGCCGCAAGGGCAGCCGCCGCCGCGTCCGGAACCGTACCGCCCGCAGGGCCATCCTGCTCGGCGCGGGCGCTGCCGTCGTCGCCGTCGCGGTCGTCGTCTTCGCCGTGGTCGTCGTGCCGTTGCTGCGGCCGCCCGGTCCGCGCCCGCTCTTCCAGCTCCCCGTCGCCTGCGGCGAAACCTGGCAGCTCGGCACCTACCCCGGCCACGACGACTACGACGTCGACCTGTTCCCCACCGAGGGCGAGGCGTGGGGGCGACCGGTGCTCGCGTCCTACGCCGGCACGGTCACCGTGGCCGGGATCAACGGGTCGCTGGGCGGCCGCACGCCCGACAACCCGAACGGCCCGCGCGGTCGCGGCGGCGGTTACTGGGTGAAGATCGACCACGGCGGCAGGTGGGAGACGCAGTACCTCCACCTGCTCGAACCGCCGCTGGTGCGGGAGGGGCAGCGGGTCGCCCAGGGCGAGCAGATCGGGCGGCTCGGCAGCACCGGCAACTCGGGCGCACCACACCTGCACTACGAGCAGCGCCGGGGCTGGGAGAAGGTCGAGAGCCACTTCGACGGCGAGCCGTCCGGCATCACCCACGACGACACCGAATACACCGTCAGGCGTACGAGCAACAACTGCGCCCCCGGGCAACGGTAGCCGCTGCGGCCGCTTCAGATCGGGCGGTGTCGTACCGGGTGCCGGCGGCGGCGTGGTGCTCCATGTCCGGCTCATGTCTGAGATGGAGGGCGGTCTCGCCCCGTTCGATGATCGGACCGGCGCCGATGGCCTCATCGGCGGCTCTGGCCTGGGTGAACGATTCCGTCGCGGCGAACTTCGCGGCAGCTGATCCGGTGGTCCGGGTGGCGTTGGTGAGGCGCTGTGGCTGGAGGTGCTGCAGCGGGCGGCGATGAAACGCGGCCGGCGATGGTCGACAGATGCGGCGCGATGAAATTGCTGTGGCGCGTTCCTCGGCAGCACGCGGCGCTGCTGGCCGCCGAGCCGGAAGACCGGAGGGTGCTCGATGCGGCGGCGCGTGCCGACGTGGAGTCGGCTGCCGGGATGCTCGCGGGCGCGCAGCCGGATCTCGCGGCGAGCCGGCGAGTGGTGGCCCCAACAGCGTTCTCCGGGCCGATCGACAGGCCGACAACCGGCAATGCATCCACTGAAGGCGACCATCTTTCAGCTCTGAGGCGGGTCGGGAGAGCCATGATTGTTGCCCTGCCGGGCACTAAAGGTGGTCCTTTCGGAGTACCCGTTTGGGAGTGAGTCCGGTCTAGCTTCAATGCATGTCGATCCCATTTGACCTGTGGGGACAGCGCGGCTGGGCCAACACCGAGGTGGCAGGTGAGGCCCACTATGTCAAGCAAATCCGAGAGCTCTTCGGTAACGACTTCAAGCCCGCTGGTGCTGAAATCGTGGTAACCGCTCAGCTGCTGCCTGAGCCGAAGAATCGGCACGACCGCAACGCAGTCGGCGTTTGGGCAGGCGGTAGGCAGGTGGGCTATCTTCCTCGGGAGGAAGCGGCCCGGTACTGCCCGGTTCTGACCGGTCTCGTAGGGCAGGGATGGCTGCCACAGGTTTCTGCCCGGGTGTGGGGCGCGGAGTGGTCCGACTACGACGACCGGCGCACCACCTTCCGGGGCTCGGTCAGACTGGACTTGGCCGAACCGCACATGCTCGTACCGGTGAACCTGCCGCCCAGCGGGAACCATCGTTTGCTTCCGGCCGGGGCTGCGATTCAGGTGACCGGCGAAGAGAAGCACCTCGACGCACTCGCGTCGCTGCTCCGCCCTGAAGGCGAGTGCTGGGCGTATGTCAGCCTGCACGAGGTGGTCGAGCAATCCGCGCGTGCCTCGCGCACTATCGTCGAGGTGCGCGTTGACGGCAATAGGGTGGGGCAACTCACGCCGAAGATGAGCGGCGAACTACTCCCCGCAATTCGGCATCTGGCCGAGCAGGATGTGACCGCTGCGGCTCGAGCAATCGTCAAGGGAAACCGGATCAAGACAGAGGTCGTCCTGTACGTCTCGCGGGCGCATGAGCTTCCAGACAGTTGGCTCGGCCCGGCGGTGCGTGCGACACCGTCGCCAAGCCAAGCCCTCGCCGTCGATCAGGTCGCGCCGGCATTTTCGCCGCCCTCAACGACGCAGAAGGCTCACGGACCCATTCCTCCGCCTCCGACCGGGGTCAAGTTCGTCGTGCCGGCAGAGTGGCCACAACCACCGGCCGGCTGGACTCCTCCACCAGGATGGCGGCCCGATCCCAGTTGGTCGGTCGCTCCTGATGGCTGGCAATGGTGGGTTCCGGTGTGGGAGTAAGACCCATGCCTGCATCTGACTCCGGTGCCAGATGTGCCTGGCAGACGGCCGCGGTAATTCGCTGCCGGAGCGTCGTACGCGGCTGGCATGCTGGCCGGCGTGGCGCCGCTGAGGATCATCAAGGGTGATGCGACCAGTCCCCAGGCCAAGGGCCCGAAGGTGATCGCGCACATCTGCAACGACCTCGGCGGCTGGGGCAGGGGCTTCGTGGTGGCGATCTCCCGTCGCTGGCCCCAGCCCGAACGCGACTACCGCGACTGGCACCGGCACCGCGCGGGCAACGACTTCGCCCTCGGCGCGACCCGCCTGGTGCGGGTCACGCCGGACGTGTGGGTGGCGAACATGGTCGGCCAGCGCGGCATCAGGACCGGCAGCGGCGGCCCGCCCATCCGCTACGACGCCGTCGAACGCTGCCTGGCGTCGCTCGCCGACCAGGCGCAGGCGTTGGGGGCGTCGGTGCACATGCCCCGGATCGGTTGCGGGCTCGCCGGCGGCACCTGGAACCGGATGGAACCCGTCATCGAGCGCACCCTCTGCGCGCGCGACATCGCCGTGACGGTGTACGACCACGGGTGACGGCCCCGCCGGGACGGCTGCCGGCGAACGGGTGGCTTGCGTCTCCCGTAGGGGGAGGCGCGAAGGTTGGGGCATGAACGGTGAGGCGCTCTACTCGATCGGTGAACTGGCCCGGCGGACCGGGCTGACGGTGAAGGCCATCCGGTTCTACTCCGACCGCGGGATCGTGCCGCCGACCGACCGCGGCCCGACCGGCCACCGCCGGTACGGCACCGAGGCCGTCGCACGCCTGGAGCTGGTGCGGACGCTGCGCGACCTGGGACTCGACCTCGCCACCGTCCGGAGGGTCGTGAACCGGGAGGTCTCCGTCGCCGAGGTCGCCGCGGCGCACGCCGAGGCGCTGGCGACGCAGATCCGGACGCTGCGGCTGCGGCGCGCGGTGTTGACGGCGGTTTCCCGGCGCGGGTCCTCCCCCGAGGAGCTGGATCTCATGCACCGGCTGGCAAGACTCTCCGAGGACGAGCGGCGGCACCTGATCGACGACTTCCTCGACGCGGCCTTCGGCGGCCTGGACGCCGACCCGGCGTTCGTGGGGATCATGCGTTCGCTGACACCCGAACTGCCCGACGACGCGGACGCGGAGCAGGTCGAGGCGTGGGTGGAGCTGGCCGAACTGTCCCGGGACCCGGATTTCCGCGCGAGCATGCGGCGGGTGGCCGAGCAGCATGCGGCAGACCGCGCCCACGGCGGCGCCGCAGGCGTACGCCGTGACGCCGTCGCGCTGGTCCGCGACCAGGTCGAGCCGGCGCGACGGGCGGGCGTCGACCCGGTCTCACCCCGCGCGGACCCGGTCGTGGCGACGGTCGTGGCGCGGTACGGGGATCTGTGCGGCCGCCCTGACGACGTCGACCTCCGGCGCCGGCTGCTGGCCCGGCTGGAGTCCGCGAGCGACCCGCGCAGGGAGCGTTACCTGCGGCTTCTCTCCGTGGTCAACGGCTGGCCGGCGGCCGACAGCCTGGCACCGGTGCTCGACTGGTCGGTCCGGGCCCTCCGTGCCCGGCTGCCGGCGTGACCCTCAGCAGACGGTCGAGCCGCTTCCCAGGGGAGTCCTGACCCGACCAACGGGGGTTCGCGCTCGGTGACCGCTTCGTAGACTCCGGTCATGCCGCGGATCGTGCAGTTGCTGGCCTCGCCGGTGCACCGCTACGTGGGCCGGCCCGCGGACGGCCCGGCGCCGGCGCCGCCCGGCGAGCTGGTCGAGGAGGTCCGGGTCCGGGCGGGCCTGGGCATCGTCGGTGACCGGTACTTCGGCAAGCCAGCGCACCGAGAGGCGAGCGTCACCGTGATCGCGCAGGAGTCGTTGCCACCCGGTGTCGACCTGGTGCAGGTCCGGCGGAACGTCCTCACCGCCGGCATCGCCGTGGATGAGCTGGTCGGGTCGGTGTTGACCCTGGACTCGGGGGAGGGCCCGGTCAGCCTGCGGGTCAACCGGCCGGCGCGCCCCTGCGCCTGGATGGACGTCACCGTCGGGCCCGGCGCGTGGAAGGCGCTGCGCGGCCGGGGCGGTGTCCGCTGCACGCCCCTGAACGACGGTGTCCTGCGCGTCGGCCCGGTCGACGTCACGGTCGAGGGGTAGCCGGCCGCGGTCCGACCTGTCCGGGGCGGGGCGACGGCCCACGCCGCCAGCACCGCCCGTTCCGACCACTGTCGACCTGCCCCACCGGGTGGGGCACCAGGCACCACGAGGCCCAGCGCGCTGGTTGGCGACCTGCCCGGGCTCCGGCGGCTTTGACTCTGGCGGCTCCGGCCCTGGCGGCTCCGGCCCTGGCGGCTGCGGCTCTGGTGGCTGCGGCCCCGGCGCTTGTCGGCCGGGCGGCGCAGACGTCCGGTCTCATGGACGGGGCAGCTCGACAGCGCGCCGCGGGCACATCCCGCACCCCGGCTGGGCGGCGTCGGCCGCCAGCAGGCGGGTGTCACCCGGGGGCGGGTGGGCGGTTCGGCCTCTGTCTCGCCGGTCGTCCCGGGGAGCGGAGAGGTCCCGGGGAGCGGAGAGGTCCCGGGGAGCGGAGAGGTCCCGGGGAGCGGAGAGGTCCCGGGGAGCGGAGACGTCCCGGCGGCGGTGAGCGCGGATCGCGAGGATGCCTCTACGATTCGGCGTATGGCGCTGCTGCACCGGGCGGAACTGCACCCGTCGAAACTGGAACTCCTGGCGGCGTGGCTGCCCGGCCGGCCGTGGTACCAGGGGCCCGACGACGCCGACGTCGTCCGTGTGGCGGCCTACCGGTTCGACGACCCGGCCGGCGAGGTCGGCATCGAGACGATGCTCGTCCGGGCCGGCGACGGGCCGGTCCACCAGGTCCCGCTCACGTACCGGGGCGCTCCCCTGGACGGCGGCGACGAGTGGCTGGTCGGCACCACGGAGCACTCGGTGCTCGGCCGCCGCTGGGTGTACGACGCCTGCGGCGACCCCGTCTACGCCGCGGCGCTGGCGGGCGCCGTGCTCGCCGGCACCGGTCAGGCGGAGGAGTTCATCGAGATCGACGGCCGGCTGGAACGCCGCGAGCCCAGCATGACCATCACCGGCGGCGGCACGCCCGGTGCCGACGCCCCGGCCGTGGGCGCGCTGCGGCAGGTGGTGCCGGACGACCCGACGCTCATCGTCACGGATGCCGTCGACCTGGTCGTCGTGCGTCGCCTCGACGGCGGGAGCCGCCCGGAGGGCGCCACGCTGACCGGGGCCTGGGCGGGCCAGTTGACTCCGCTGCCGTTGGCGTACGCCCGGCCGCGCTGACGCCCGCCGGCGCACCCACCGGCCGGCCCCCGGCCCCGGTGCCGAGCGTGTCGCGTGTCGGCGTGACGGAGGCCACCGGCCGCGCCGCCCGCACCGGCCCGGCCGGGAACTATGGTCGGGGCCATGACCTCGGACGACGGCAGCCCCGACGACTGGACCACGCCCGGCGCGTTCGAGGTCGCCCCCGGGGTCTGGCGCGTGCCGCTGCCGCTGCCCAATGACGGCCTGCGGGCGGTGAACGTGTACGTCCTGCGCCACGACGACGGTCTGGTGCTGGTCGACTCGGGGTGGGCGGTCGCCGGGGCGCGGGCCACCCTCGACGCGGCGCTGGAGGAACTGGACTCGACGGTCAAGGACGTCCGCCGCTTCCTCGTGACGCACATGCACCGGGACCACTACACGCAGGCCGTGCACCTGCGCCGCGAGTTCGGCATGCGCGTGAGCCTCGGCGCCGGCGAGCGCCCGAGCCTCGAGGTCACCATGTCGCCGGAGCGGGACCCGCTAGCCGAGCAGCTCGACCGCCTGCGGCTGCTCGGCGCGGGCGAGCTGGCCGACACCCTGGCGGGGATCACCCGGGGGCGCGCCCCCGAAAAGGACTGGGAGCTGCCGGACGACTGGTTCCGCGGCGGGGACGAGGTCAGGCACGGCGACCGTACCCTGCACGTCGTCGAGACCCCGGGGCACACCCGCGGTCACGTCGTCTTCCACGACACCGGGTCGCGGCTGCTGTTCGCCGGCGACCATGTGCTGCCCACCATCACGCCGTCGATCGGGTTCGAGCCGGTGCTCTCCGCGAACCCCCTCGGCGACTTCCTCGGCTCGCTCGCGCTGGTGCGGCAGCGGCCCGACGCGCGGCTGCTCCCGGCGCACGGGCCGGTGACCCCGAGCGTGCACGCACGCGTCGACGAGCTGGTCGCGCACCACGGCGCGCGGCTTGACGAGACGGAGGTCGCCGTCGCCCGTGGCGCGCAGTCGGCGTACGAGGTCGCGTCGCGGCTGCGCTGGACCAGGCGGGAACGCGAGCTGAGCGACCTGGACGTGTTCAACCGGATGCTCGCCGTCACCGAGACCGCGGCGCACCTCGAGCTGCTGGTCGCGCAGGGGCGCCTGACCCGGGCCGACGTCGACGGGCTGCGCTGCTACGCGGGCGCCTGAACGCCGATGCCCTCGACGCGGGCGGCGGTGGTGTCGTGCATCCGGCCTGGCCGGTGTCCACCGCTCCACAGGGTCGCCCCGTACTCGTCGGCCACCACGGTGGCTCTGATCGTGTTCTGCTTCGCCTTGCCCGACACGAACGCCTTGCGGCCAGGCCGGCCGACGCGTGGTCAGCGGACCCGGATCTCAGTGGCATCGAGGCGCAGTGCCACACCCTCCGCGGCGGCGTAGGCGAACACGTCCGCCAGGGTGTGCAGCCGGATCCCGCTCGGACGGGCGAACCCGCGACGGGCCAGCAAGGGCGTACCTGCCCGATAGCCCGAGTCACGGTCGAGCGATCCACCCCCGAACGCCACCGCTAGGGCCTCATGCGGTACCCCCAGACGCAGATGAGCGAGGGTAACGACAAGCCGATCAGTGAACCGAGGCGTCAAACGCCGCACGAGATCGTCAGGGGAGCGGTGCCGATGTAGCTGGCGAAAGGATCGGCGGTTGGAAAACGGTGGTGTCGCTGAGGTGGCCGAGGGTCTTTCCGGCGAGGATGCGTCCGACGCCGTGGACTCGGCGAGGGCTTGACGGGTCTGTGCCTGGTTGGTGTCGAGGTGCCGGTCCAGGCGACGTAGGTCGGCGATGAGGTCGCGGGCCAGGTAACGACGGCAACTGTCGGTGGCGCGGTGGCACGCTCTTGATGAGCCAGCCGGGGGCGCGAAAGTGGCTGCCGTGGAGCTCGCTTCGACGTTGCTGCGTATTCGCGATGGCGAGCATGTTTGGCGCTGCGCCGATCCTCGGGCCGGGTGAGGATCGGGACATATGAGGCCGCCTCGCGCCTGTGTGACTGGCCTACGGAGATGCCGGACATCATCTCATTACGGCCTTTTGCGGCATTTCAAGCCATTGTTCCGCTTTGCGGAGATAACCTCCCGCAGAAGGCTTGGGCGTCCGTCACCTGACGCTGCGCCAGCTAACAAGCCTTTGCGCTCCGAATCTCGCCGGGGGCGGGATCTTGATTGGTGGGGGAAATCTGTGTCGGTGATCAGTTTGGCTCGCGCGTGTCGTAGACACCGTCGGTCTACTGCGATGGCGATGGCGGGGGCTGTCGTCTCCACGACGATTCTCGTAGGGGTCGTTGGGATACAGGCGGCCTGGGCCCAGGCCCCGGTCCCATTGGGGGTTGCCGAGTCCTACGGGGTGTTGGCTGGCCAGGCGGTCACTGACGTCCCGCCTCCCGTCGGCCCTTCGGTCATCAACGGCGACCTGGGTGTCTGGCCGGGCACGTCGGTCACCGGCGACCCCGTGGTGAACGGCGAAACACACGTCGGTGACACCGAAGCGATGCAGGCCCAGGCCGCTCTGACCACGGCGTACAACTTTGCCGCAGGGCAACCGACAACCGATACGGTGAGCGCCGACCTCGGCGGCCAAACTCTGCCCGCAGGGGTGTACAGGTCGCCCGCCACCATGTCTCTGACGGGCACCCTCACGCTGGACGGGGAGAATGATCCCAACGCGGTGTTCATCTTCCAGGTGGGATCCGACCTGATCACCGCGACTGATAGCCGGGTCAACCTGATCCGTGGCGCGCAGGCGTGCAACGTGTTCTGGCAGGTCACCAGCTCGGCGACCCTGAATACCAGAACAGTTTTCGCCGGAAGCATCTTGGCGTTGCAATCGGCGACGCTGGGGGAAGGAGCCACCGTTGCTGGACGGGTGCTGGCCCGCAACGGCGCCGTCACGCTGATCCACAACACCATCACGCGACCGTTCTGCGCCGCATCCATCGCGCCACCGACGATCGCCAAGGCTTTCGGGGATGCGATCATCCCCTCCGGCGGGACAACATCGCTCGAGTTCACCCTCAGTAACCCCAACCCGGGCACGTCACTGACCGGGGTCGGTTTCAGTGACACCCTGCCCGCAGGGCTCGTCGTCTCCACGCCCAACGG
>NZ_JBIDDG010000031.1:41421-71389 GCF_043205005.1 Micromonospora sp. NPDC047620
ACGTCACTGACCGGGGTCGGTTTCAGTGACACCCTGCCCGCAGGGCTCGTCGTCTCCACGCCCAACGGCTTGACCGGTTCCTGCGGCGGCGGCACGGTCACCGCGACTGCTGGTGGTGGCAGCATCAGCCTGGCTGGTGCGACCTTGCCGGCCAACGGGAGTTGCACCTTCTCGGTGAACGTCACCGCCACCACCAGCGGAACGAAGGTGAACACCAGCGGTCCGGTGGACTCGAACGAAAGCGGCCCGGGTACCCCTGCTGCGGCGAGCATCACGGTTGCCGTCGCTGCACCACCGACGATCTCCAAGGCTTTCGAGGATGCGACCATCCCCCTCAACGGGACGACGTCACTGGGTTTCACCCTCACCAACCCCAATACAGAGACGTCGCTGACCGGCGTCAGTTTCGTCGACAACCTTCCTACGGGACTGGTGGTCGCCACACCCAGTGCCGCGCAGACCAACTGCGCCTCCGGCACGATCGCGGCGACTCCCGGTAGCAGCAGCATCAGCCTGTTCGGCGCCACCCTGCCGGCCAGCGGGAGTTGCACGGTGTCGGTCAACGTCACCGGCACCACCACCGGAACAAAAGTCAATACGACGACTCCCGTCACCTCGGTCCAAAGCGGCCCAGGCGCCGCCGCCTCGGCAACCGTCACAGTCGGCGCGGCGGTCGTCGCCCCGCCGACAATCGCCAAGGCTTTCGGGGATGCGACCATCCCCCTCAACGGGACGACGTCGCTTGGTTTCACCCTCAGTAACCCCAACGCGCGTACGTCGTTGACCGGGGTCGGTTTCAGTGACACCCTGCCCGCAGGGCTCGTCGTTGCCACGCCCAACGGCTTGACCGGTTCCTGCGGCGGCGGCACGATCACCGCGACTGCTGGTGGTGGCAGCATCAGCCTGGCTGGTGCGACCTTGCCGGCCAACGGGAGTTGCACCTTCTCGGTGAACGTCACCGGGACCACCAGCGGAACGAAGGTGAACACCAGCGGCCCGGTGGACTCGAACGAAAGCGGCCCGGGCGCCCGCGCCTCGGCTACCGTCACGGTCCGCGCGGCGGTCGTCGCGCCGCCGACAATCGCCAAGGCTTTCGGGGATGCGACCATCCCCCTCAACGGGACGACGTCACTGGGTTTCACCCTCACCAACCCGAATAAAAAAACGTCGCTGACCGGCGTCAGTTTCGTCGACAACCTTCCTGCGGGACTGGTGGTCGCCACACCTAACGGTTTGAGTGGTTCCTGTGGCGGCGGCACGATCACCGCGACTTCCGGTAGCAGCAGCATCAGCTTGGCTGGCGCCACCCTGCCGGCCAACGGGAGTTGCACCTTCTCGGTAAACGTCACCGGCACCACCAGCGGAAAAAAGGTCAATACGACGGAAGCCGTCACCTCGGTCCAGAGCGGCCCGGGCTCCTCCGCCTCGGCAAGCATCACGGTCCGCAAAGGCACTCTTCCCGTCACCGGAATCCGATACTCAACCTACGTCACCATCGCCCTGACTGTGATCGGCCTCGGTGCGGCATTTATCGCGCTCAGTCATCGACGGCTGATCGGACGTAGGCGCGACACCGCCTAACTCGCGACGCGGTATGAATGGCGGATTTCGGTGCTTGTGCGGGACGGCGCACAAGCACCGAAATCCGCAGCGGGCCCTGGCCGGGGTGAGGCGCTCGGGTGGGGCTGGCTGGTTCCCACGGGCGGCGCAGATCAGCAGCGACGGGTCGAGGCAGCCGTGTTTACACCTGATACTTGCGGTTCCGCTCGTTCGTGTCAGGCACGTCGCTTGGCGGATGGACGCTCAACGGCTTCACATGCGGAAGCCAAGCGACACGCCGTTGGATGGTCTCCCGATTAAGAGGGCATCTGATCCGCGTAGTGGCTGATTCATGTTCGGCCGTAGTGGTGGTGGAGTTGGTTCGTTGATCGCGGCGTGGGCGTGCAGCGGCGTGGATGCCGGTCGGACTGGCCGGATGAGCGGTGGGCGCTGATCGAGCCGGTCCTGACAGCGTGGCGGGCAGAGCGGGTGGGCTTGGGGATCAGCCGGCCGGTGCATGATCTCCGGGAGATCGTCAACGCGATCCTGTACGTGGCCAGGGGGAAGCAGACGGGACCACGCAGCGGATCCACGATCTGCTGCGGGAGCGGGCTCGCGCGGCCCGGGGCCGCAGCGCAGCCCTTCAGCGGTGGTCCTGGACTCGCAGAGCGTGAAGACCTCCAGCAACGTCGGCGATTCCAGCCAGGGCATCGACGCGGCGAAGAAGATCAAGGGACGCAAGCGGCACATCGTCACCTACACCCTCGGCCTACTCCTCGCTGTGATCGTCACCGCCGTACGGGCGCCCGGCGCCCGGCTCGGCATCGACGTCGAGCGCGTACCCCGCCACGCCGGGAAGGGCTTCCACGTCCAGCCCCGACGGTGGGTCGTGGAACGGACCTTCGGTTGGCTGATGCAGCACCGACGGCTCGTCCGTGCCTACGAGGCCCTTCCTCAACGCACCCGGGCGATGATCCATTGGGCGATGGCTAACACAATGAGCCGTTATCTCACCGAGAATCCACCCCAACCTGGCGAAACGCAACCACCTAACCGGACCAACCTTCACCAAGCGAGATCAGATGTCCTCTTAGGCTGTCCGCATGCCTACCCCGCTCCTGCCCGACGACCCGTCCGTGGCCGCACGGAGCGGCACGGGGGTGTGGGGGCGGTGAGCCGCCCGTCCGTGCCCACCCAGCGGGGTGGCGGGTCGACGGCTGTGCCCGGGGGCCCGCCGGGCGTGGCGGAACGGTGCGCCCGGATCGCCCGGTCGCGGCCGTTCGAGGTGCTCATCGTCGTGGTCATCATGGCGAACGGGGTGGTGCTCGGCGTCGAGACGTACCCGGACCTCGGCGCCGCGGGACGGGTCCTGCGCTGGTGCGAGTGGCTGTTCCGGCTGGTCTTCGTCGTCGAGATCGCCATCCGGGTGCTGGCGTACGGCCGCCGGCCGCAGGACTTCTTCCGGCACGGTTGGAACGTCTTCGACTTCCTGGTGACGGCGGCGATCTTCATCCCCGGCCTGCACGGCGACTCGGCGCTGCTGCGCTTCGTACGGGTCGCCCGGGTGCTGCGGCTGGTGCGGTTCTCGCCGGGGCTGCGCACGATCGTGGCGGCGCTGTGGCGCAGCATCCCCGGCGTGGCCGGCTTCCTCGCGCTGGCCGCCGTGACCCTCTACGTCTACGGCATGGCCGGCTGGCTGATCTTCGGGGAGCGCTATCCGGAGCAGTACGGCGACATCGGTCGTTCCCTGCTGACCCTGTTCGTGCTGTTGTCGCTGGAGACCCTGCCGGACCTCATCGCGCAGGGCATGGCGGTGTCGCCGTGGACGCTGCTCTACTACGTCAGCTACGTGATGATCACGGTGAACCTGCTGCTGAACATCCTGATCGCCGTCATCGTGAACTCGATGGAGGAGGCCCGTCGGCTGGAGATGACCGAGCGGTTGTCGCCCGACTACGACGAGGACGGCGACGGCGTGCCGGACGAGGTGGACCGGATCGCATTGACCCAGCGGCTGGACGACCTGCGGGCGGTCATCGCCGAGCTGGAACGGGAGTTGCGCATCGACCGGGAGGACGGCCACGGCCCGGCCCGCCACCACCACCACGGCGAACGCACGGGCGGCCGGCCCCCCGGGTAGGGGACCGGCCGTGGGGTCGGTGCGGCGGGTCAGCTCCAGATGGCCGTCGCCCACTCCGGATGGTCGACGAACGGGTTCCGGTTGCCCTGCCAGCGCTCGTAGATCCGCTGGTTGCGGCGCTTCTCGAAGGCGTCCGGCGGGTCGAGCTGGTTCCACTGCAGCAGCACCGACATCCGGCCGTGGTACGGCGCGGTGCCGTTGTTGACCGACTGGTTCATCTCCAGGTTGGGCCAGCCGTCGGTGCCCTCGTACCGGATCGCCATGTACATGATCATGCGGGCGATGTCGCCCTTCACCGCGTTGCGCGGCTCCCACGAGTCGGCGTCGGTGTAGCAGCCGGGCGCCTCGGCGACGGGGCTGCCGCCGTTGTCGAAGTCCTTGTTGCCGCGCGTGGAGTTGACCGAGACGTCCTCCGGCCGCAGGTGGTGGACGTCGGTCCCCGGGCCGGTCGCGGTGCCGAAGTCGCCGTGCGACTTGGCCCAGACGTGTTCGCGGTTCCAGTCGTCGACGCCGCCGCCGTTGCTGGTCTTGCTCTGCGACCGCCCGGTGTTGAGCAGGATGACGTTGTTGGCGTTGGCCGGGTCCTGGTCGGTGTCCCGCAGCGCCTCCCACACCTGGTCGTAGGAGAGCTTGGTGTGCACCTTGATGATCGAGTGCAGCGAGCTGCGCAGCGCCGGGCCGGTCTTGCCGATCGCGCTGGCGTAGTAGGTGGAGTCGTACCCGCCGCCGGGCGAGGTCGGGGTCGGGCCCGGCGTCGGCGACTGGGTCGGCGAGGGCGTGCCGCCACCGCCGCCGAGGGTCATCGCCGTCGGGTTCTTCAGGCCGCCGTGGCTGAAGTAGGCGGTCAGCGTGCCGGTGGCGGTGACGGGCTGGCCCCGCAGGCCCGGGTTGGTGAGCAGCCCGAAGGTGCTTCGGTACGCGGCGGTGACCTGGACGTAGAGCATCCTGCTCGGGCTGGTCTCGGCCGCCGTGTCGGCGATCGCGATCGCGGTGTCGGACGTGAAGCCCGACCGCAGCACGGTCGTGTTGCTGGTCGGTTGGCCGATCACGTAGCCGGTCACGGTCGCCGTCCGACCGTCCTGTGCGGCGAGCGCCTGGGCCACGGTCAGGGTGGTGGCGGCCGAGGCCACCGCCGTCGTCACCACCACGGGCGCCACCAGCACGGCGGCCAGCGCGAACGCCGTCGCGAGCCTTCTGGGCCGCGAGCGGACACTGCTCTTCGTATTCATGAACAGCGATGCTATCGGTGCGGGCGTGAACGCCGGGAGAGCGGGAGCGCAACATTTCGGGCGCGAGCCGTCGGCGGCCCGGCCCTCCCTCGGCCCCGCGGGCCACTACCGTCGGGGCATGGTCACCGTCGCCGACGTCCGCGTACTGGCACTGACCCTGCCACGGACCACCGAGCACCTCATCCGGGACCGCGTGAAGTTCCGCGTCGGTGCCCTTGTCTACGTCGCGTTCTCCCGGGACGAGACGACGATGGGGTTCGCGTACCCGAAGGAGGAACGCGCCGGGCTCGTCGCCAGCGACCCGGACCTGTTCTTCCTGCCCGACGCGGCCGACCTGCGCTTCAACTGGGTGTGCTGTCGCCTTGACCGGCTCGACCGCGACCACATGACGGAGCTGGTGACGGATGCCTGGCGGATGGTCGTGCCCAAGTTCCTCGCGCGCCAGCGACTGGACGGCTGAGGGAAGCGCCCCGACGACCAGCAGCCCGACGGAGAGCACACCGGCGGCGCCGCCGGCAGGAGAATCGCGGCGGCGCGGTCCGCCACGTCGCCGGCCGTCGGCCCGTCGGCGGCGTAGGGTGGTTCGCGTGGATCAAGAGGACCGCATCGCCCTGTTCCTCGACTACGAGAACCTCGCGCTGGGGGCGCGCGACCACCTCGGCGGCGCGGCCTTCGACCTGCGCCCCATCGCCGACGCCCTCGCCGAGCGCGGCCGGGTGGTGGTGCGCCGGGCGTACGCCGACTGGTCGTACTTCGACGAGGACCGCCGGATGCTCACCCGGTCCCACGTCGAACTCATCGAGATTCCCCAGCGCATGGGCGCCTCCCGCAAGAACGCCGCCGACATCAAGATGGCCGTCGACGCGGTGGAGCTGGCCTTCGAGCGCGGCTACATCTCGACGTTCGTGATCTGCACCGGCGACAGCGACTTCACGCCCCTCGTGCACAAGCTCCGCGAGCTGAACAAGCGCGTCATCGGGGTCGGCGTGGAGAAGTCGACCTCGGCGCTGCTGCCGCCCGCGTGCGACGAGTTCCTCTACTACGACCGGCTGGAGGGCGTCGACGTCCCTCCGGCGCGGGGCCGGCGTGCCCGCCCGGCGCGGCTGCCCGGCCCGGAGGCGCAGCAGGCCGAGCGGGAGCCCGAGCCCGAGCCGCAGCCGGTGGGCGAGGAGGCCGCCCGCGACGTCGACACCCTCGCCGTGCTGGTGGCGCAGACCGTGGCCGGCCTGCAGGCCAGCTCCAGCGGCGAGGTGACCGCCTCGACGCTGAAGCGGACCCTGCTCAGGAAGGACCCGACGTTCAGCGAGTCCGACTACGGGTTCCGCACCTTCGGCGAGCTACTGCGACACCTCGCCCAGCACAACGTCGTCGAGCTGGGGGAGGGCCCCGCCAAGGGCGACCCCGAGGTGTCCCTGCCCGAGCACGGCGACCGGGAGGTGGCGTTCGGGCTGCTCCGCTCGGTGGTGTCCGACCTGGCCGGCGACGAGGGGGCGGTGGCGCTGTCCGGCCTGAAGAACCAGCTCCGCCGGGCGCGGCCCGACTTCAGCGAGAAGAAGCTCGGCTACCGCAGCTTCCTCCAGTTCTGCAAGGCGGCAGCCACCAGCGGCATCGTCGACCTGCGGTGGAGCCAGGAGGCCGACGACTACCTGCTCACCCCGCAGCCCTCCTGACCGCACCGGCGGCTGGCGCCGGCGCACAGCCCGGTCGGTCAGGGAATCGTCAGGCCGTACGCGGCCAGGATCTCGGTGATCGGCTGGTAGTAGGTGGTGCCGCCGGTGGCGCAGTTGCCGCTGCCGCCGGAGAGGATGCCGAGGACGGTGCCGGTGGCGGCCACGTAGAGGGGCCCGCCGCTGTCGCCGGGCTCGGCGCAGATGTTGGTCCGGATCAGGCCGGTCACGGTGCCCTGGGCGTAGTTGACGGTCGCGTTGAGCCCGGTGACGCTGCCGCAGCGTACGCCCGTGGTGGCACCGCTGCGGCAGACCGCCTGGCCGACGTAGGCGTTGCCGGCGCCGTAGACGGTGAGCAGCCCGGGATGGGTGTAGACCGCGCTGGGGTGGGCGATCCCGCCGGTGTAGCGGACCAGCCCGTAGTCGTTGCCGGGGAAGCTGGTGCCGGTCCGGGTGCCGAGGACGGTGGTCTGCGCGCTGTCGGCGTACCAGGTGGAGGCGGCGACGGTGCAGTGGCCGGCGGTGACGAAGTAGGCGGTGGTGCCGCTGCGGACGTTGGCGCCCAGCGAGCACCGTCCGCCGCCGCCGTAGACGGCCTGCCCGCCGGCGATGAGGACGCGCAGGTGGCCCGGCTCCCGGCGCAGCAGCGCCCCGGCGCGCGCGGCGGTCGCCCGCAGCGTCGCCACGTCCCGGGCCGGGACGGTGTCGTCGACGGTCAGGGTCATCCGCCCGGTGGCGGGGTCGAGCCCCCAGGCGGTGCCGGGGGTGCGGACCTCCGCGAGCGTGGCCGCGGCGCGGGCGGCATCGGCGTGGTCGGGGGCGGCGTGGGCGGGCGCCGGCAGGCCGAGCAGCAGCGCGGCGAGCAGGAGCAGGGCGAGCGGGAGACGACGCATCCGAACCTCCGATAGATCCGCCTCTGTCGATTCCCTACAGGATCCACCCGTGGCCCTGGCGTGGACAAGCGGCGGGCGCCGTCCGCCCGCCTGCCGCGCCGGGAGCCGGTCCGTCACCTACCGGTCGAGGACTGCGGACAGCCGTCGTGCCTCGCCGACCAGGCGGTTCGCCCCGCCCCGGGCGACCACGTCCGCCAAACCCGGCACCTCGATCCGCAGGCCGGTCGCGCCGGCCGTCTCCGCGGCCAGGCCGAGCACGTCCGGGGTGCCGCGCGGCGCGGGCGACGTGGCGAGCACCGCGGGCAGGGCCGCGGCGAGGAGACGCCAGACGGTCAGCGCAGCGCCGGCCCCCGCCGCGTCCCGCAGGGGCCGCAGCACCCGGGAGAGGGGGAAGGCGCCGTCGGCGGCCAGGGTGCCGAGGTGCGCGCCGACGGCGGGTGCGTCGAGGTCACCGGTGGTGGCGAGCATGAGCAGGGCGTCCAGGGCGGCGACCTGGTCGGCCTCGTGCCGGGAGCCGAGCCCGTAGGCCAGCGTGAGGTCGAGGGCCGGGCCGCCGTCCCCGGTGCCCTCGGCCAACAGTGGCAGGACGGCGGCGCCGCCCGAGGCGTCGTGGTCGGCGCCCTTCGCGACGGTCGGCAGGACGTGGGCGGCGACCAGGCCCCGGTAGCCCGGCAGCGCCGCCGGCCAGAACGCCACCCAGTCGCCGTGCCACGTGTCGGCCGGCGGCGGCACGGTGAGCAGGCCGAGCGGATCGACGAAACCCTCCGGCGGAGCGAGTTCCACGTGCGTCCGCTGGGGCGGCAGCCCGTGTCTCTTCCAGTCGTGCGGCAACCGCCGTCGCACGGTGACGACCCGGTGCGTCGGACGTGGCAGCCCACCGCCGCGCAGCCAGGCGGCGAGCCGGTCGCCCGCCGGGGTGCGCAGCTCCGCCGCCCTGGCGGCGAGCGGCTCGTCGACGACGGCGGGCAGCCGCAGCAGCGCCTGGGTCAGGTCCGTCGACCACGGAGCCTGGTCGCCGAGGCGTACCAGGCGTTCGAGGAGGGCGATCGGTTCGAGGGCGCCGTTCGCCAGGGTCGGCGCGGCGAGCAGGCCCGGGTACGGCGCGCTGACCAGGCTGCCGATCTCGGCGAGCCGGGCGCGCAGGAGGCGTTGCGGCGTCGGCACCCGGGGATCGACGGGCGGCGGCGGATCCTGGGTCGCCGGGCCGAGGACGGTGTCGGGCCAGGCAGCCAGCGGGGCCGCCCACCGGTCCCGCCGGACGTCCGCCGCGAGCGGGGCGGCGGCCGCGTGCAGCACGTCCCCGATGAGGCCGCACAGGCAGCACGGGTCCCACGGGTGCCCGCCTCCCCCGAAGCGGCCCGGCTCGCGATGCAGCACCGGGGCGAGCGCGGCGTCCAGGCGCTGCCGGTCCTTTCCGGCGAGGCGCACGACGGCGTCGAGGATCCGCTCCAGCACCATCGCCGAGCGGGTGGTGCCGGCGACGATTTCCTCCGCCAGCTCGTCGGGGTCCGTGATCGGTGCCGGTGCCGGCGCGACGGGGGAAGGCGGCGGGAGTTCGTCGCCAACCGGGGCGGTCACCACGGGTGGGGTGGCCCGGTGCCCGTGGCGGGCGGCCAGCGCGCCGGCCCGCTCGCTGATGTCGCCCACGGGGTGGGCGGTCCCCGTCGAGAGCACGGCAGCGACCTCCCCGGCCCGGTCGCGGTGCCGGCGGGCGAGCTGGTCGAGCCAGCTGAGCTGCGCGCGGACCAGCGTCCTGTCCGGGCGGGCCAGCACGGCCCGGGACGCGTCGAGGAGAGCCTCGAACCCGACGTCGTCCAGGCCCCGCAGCGCCTTCTGCGCCAACGTGGCCACCGTCGTGGGCGCGTCGGCGAGCAGGCGCAGGTAGGCGGAGCGCCGCTCGCCGATCTCGGCGGCGGTGGGCGCGAGCAGGACGTGCAGCGCGACGAACGGTCGCAATGCGGCTGGGCGGTCGCCGCGCAGGAGCCGGCCGACGCACCCGTCGAGCAGGGCGGTGCGCGCCAACCGGCCCTCGCCGGCCAGCCGCGCCAGCGCGCCCGGCATGCCCATCTCCTCGGGGGCACGGAAGTCGGTGAACGGCATGCGGGCACCGATGCCGTCCACCTCGAACAGCCGGGGCACCATCGCGTCCAGGAACGGATCGGCGCGCAGCCGCTCCAGCAGCGGGAGCGTCCGCAGCCGCTCCCTGGGCCACGCCGACGTCGCGACCCACCCCTCCACCACCCGGTCGCCGGTGGGCGGCGGGGCGCCCTCGGCGGTGAGCAGGTCCGCGACGAAGCCCCAGCTCTCCGACGGGTCCGCCTGGTCGGCGAGCCGACGGGCCAAATCCGCCAGCCACGTGACTCCCCGCTGCCGCGCCACCCCGATCACCGGGGCCGCGTCCGCGGAGCGCAGGAACACTGACCGCCGGCCGAGCAGCTCGGCGGCCTTCGCCGCGGTGGGCAGGCAGCCGACCGCGGCGACCGCCAGCGCCGTCGCCTCGTCGTGCGTCCACCAGTTGTCGCGCCGCTGGCGCACGTGCGCCACCAGTTCGGCGCCCAACTGCCGGCGGCGCTGCTCGTCGAGGCCGGTGACCGTGGCCACGACCGCGTCGACGTCGCCGGGGACGAGGACGTCCCACGGATCGCTCATCGTGCTCACGGCCGCCGACGGTACGCGGCACCACCGACATCGTGGGTGTTCGCCCACCGGTGCGGTCCGGCTACGGCAGCGGGACCGAGATGCCCCGGGCGTGGTCGGTGAGGGCCGCGCCGACCACGGTCGCCTCCAGCGGCAGCACCTCCAGGCAGCGGCGCACGGCGGCAGCCATCAGCGCGTTCGGCACCCGCATCGACAGCGTGCAGTGCGGCACCCAGCGCCCCGGCTGGTAGTGCTCGACCAGCCCGATGCCGGCCTCGGCCAGCCGGCCGTGCACCTCGGCGTGGTGCGCGAGCAGCTGGGCGGTGGGGGTCGGGCCCAGCCAGAGCACCCGCCCGACGAACTGGCCGGCGTGCTGGAAGCTCAGCCGCAGCGGCGCGGCCACCACCGTTCCGCGCAGCGCCGCCGCGACCCGCTCCGGGTCGAAGCGGGGCGCGACGGCGAGTGAGACGTGCGGCCGGTGGCGCTGCTCCAGCAGCGACCGCATGCTCTGCACGCCCTCGGCCTCCAGCGCGTCCCAGAGCACCCGGATTCGCCGGGTGGCGTCGGTGTCCAGGTAGAGCTCCAGCGCCGCGACCACATGATCACTTTAGGACGCGGTGGTCACGGCACGACGACGGCCCGGCCCTCCAGCGTGCCGTCGGCCATCTTCCGGTACGCGTCGACCGCCTCGTCGAGCCGGAAGGTGCTGGCCTTCGGCTTCACCAGGCCCCGGGCGCCCAGTTCCAGCACCTCGATGAGCTCCGGCCGGCTGCCCCAGTACGTGGTCTGGATGCTCACCTCGTACGGCACGCCGAAGAAGCTCACCGGCAGCGTGCCGCCGCCGATGCCGACGATGGTGAGGTCGCCGACGGTGCGGGCGGCGGCGGCACCGAGCGCGAGGGTGGGGTTCGTCCCGACGAAGTCCAGGATCACGTCGGCACCCCGGCCGCCGGTGGCCTGGCGGATCTCCTGGGCGGTGTCCGCGCCGGAGAGCATCGTCAGGTCGGCGCCGCACTCCTCGCCGAGCTTCAGCGCCTTCTCGCGGGTGTCCACCGCGATCACCCGGGCCGAGGTGGTGGCCTTGAGGATCTGCACGCCGACGTGTCCGAGCCCACCGACGCCGATCACCACGGCGGTGCTGGTCGGGCCGAGCTTCGCCCAGGAACGGCGGATCGCGTGGTACGGGGTGAGGCCCGCGTCGGTCAGCGGCGCCGCCAGCACCGGATCGAGCCCGTCGGGCAGCGGCACGACCTGCCGGGCCTGCGGCACCAGCATGTACTCGGCCATGCCGCCGTCCAGGCCGAGCCCGCCGCCACCGCCGGGCACCGGCGCCTCGGCGACGTTCTCGCAGTACGGGTCGATGCCCACCCGGCAGCGGGCACAGGTGCCGCAGCCCCACGGGCCGTAGACGGCCACCGGCTGGCCCACCGTCAGACCGGTGACCCCGTCCCCGAGGGCGTGCACCCAGCCGGCGTTCTCGTGGCCGAGGGTGAACGGCGGGTTCCACGGCACGGCGCCGGCCTCGAAGTCGTGCATGAGGTGGAGGTCGGAGTGGCACGCGCCGGCGGCCCCGATCTTCACCACCACCTGCCCGGGGCCCGGGGTCGGCTCGTCAACCTCGACCAACTCGGGTTCCGACTTCCAGTTCGGCAACCGCAGCGCGCGCATGAACGTCTCCTGTCCTCCGGTTTCCGGCTCCGCCGGCCGCCTGCCCGCTCAGCGCCCGGTCAAACGACCCGCCTTCCGGTGGCCGCAGCGCCCGCGCCCCGTCGAGCGGCGCGGTGCCGGCCGCCTCCCCGCGTCTCACCTCGTCCGGGTGCGTCGGGCTCACCCCCGCCGGGAGCCTGCTCCGGACCGTCGGCTGCCCACCCCGACAGGTACGGCCCGATGTCGAGCCCGCACCGCTGGCCGTCGGTGCTGGCCGAAGGCCGCGTACAGCTCTGCGACGGTCGCCGGGAGCGCGGTCGTCACGGCACGGCCGGCGCGTCGGGCCGGCCGCCCGGGGTGGCGCCTGACGCCGGGGCGGAACCGACGGCCGCCGACCGCTGCGCCGGGGCGGCCGTCCCGGACGGGGGCGTGGCGGGGGCGGCCGGTGGTCCGGCACGGCGGGCCAGGCCCCGGTCGACGCCCACGAAGAGCAGGCCGAGCAGCCAGAACGCGACGGCGAAGAAGACCGCGCTGACGCCCACCCCGTCGTAGCCCAGCTCCCCGGCGTCGAGGAACGGGTACGGGTACCGCTCGACCACCAGCCCACGGACCAGCGCGAAACCGAGGTAGCCCAGCGGGAACGCCAGCCACCACGCCGCGTACCGCGGGCGGAGCCGGCCCCGCCGGTCGAACAGCGCCCAGTCCGCCACCGCGAGCAGCGGCACGACGGTGTGCAGGAACTGGTTGCCCAGGGCCTCGCCGAGCGCGCGGTCGGGCTGCGGCATCGCGAACGGGCTGGCGGGGTTGGCGAGCACCAGGTGGTAGACCACGCCGGTGATGGTGATGTAGAGGGTGACCGCGCCCTTCAGCGGCGACGGCGGCTCGGGACGGTCCCGCCAGGCCAGCCAGGCGGCGTATCCGGCGAGGAGACCGACTGCGACGTTGCTCTGGATGGTGAAGTACGGCAGCAGGCCGGTGACGGTGGCGGGACCCAGCGCGGTGAGCACGATCCCGGCCAGCACGCTGATCACGATCACCACGCGGAAGACCATCGCCACGCGTGGACGCCGCAGACTCATCGGGGCAAGCTATCAGCCGGGCCGATCTGGGTCACCGGGCGAGCGCCGGCCGGTGCGCGTCGGCGTCCCACCGGCTGGCCGAGCCACCCGCGCGGTGCGTTCGTCACGTGCGGCGGCCCTTCCCGACGACGCCCCGGGACGGTGCGTGATCCCGCACAGACGTTGATCCGCCGTGCGGTGCGGAGCGATGGCGTGGGGGTCAGCGACTGCCGCCGCTGCCCGGTGCGGGGCGACCGTGGTCGGGCGAGACCTGGTCGTTGCCGGGCGAGACCCGGATGTTGCCGGGCGAGACCTGGACGTTGCCGGGCGAGACCTGGACGTTGCCGGGCGCCGAGGGCCGGCCGGCCGGGACGGAGGGCGATGTCGTGGGTCGCCCGGACTGCTGGGGGGGCGGGGTGCCGCCGGGCCGGTCGACCGGTGTGCCCGATGACCCGGTGCCCGCCGACTCGCCGGGCAGCAGGCGGTTGCAGTAGCCGGCCACCTTGCCGCGGCCGCCGGCCGCGCGGACGAGGTCGTCGAAGGCCGGCTTGTCCAGGACACGGCCCGAGCCGTCGCCGTCCGTCCGGTAGGCCCGGCACAGCTCTGCCACGGACGCGCTCGGGTCGGGCCGACCCTCCGTCGTGGTGGGCGGCGCGGACGGCCGGCCGGGACCCGGGGTGGGGGAGACGGCCGGGGGCGGCGCGGGTGTGGCGGTGGTGGGGGCGGGGCCACGCAGCGGTCCGGGCAGGGTGCCCCCGGCCGCGGCGAAGGCCACCCCGCCGGTGACGGCGAGAGCGACACCGGCCAGCGCGGCGCGGACGCCGAAGCCGGCGAGGGCGCGGCCCCGACGACTCCGCTCGGGACTGCCGACGGGGGTGCCGGCCCGCGCCAGCCGGTACGCGCGTACCGCGGCGTCCTCCCCGGCGAGCTCAGCCGCGCGGGGTGCGGCACGGACCGCCGTCAGGAGCGACGCGACCGGTTGCGGAGCGTCCCGCGGGTCGACTACCGGACCGCCGAGCAGTCGCTCGACGGTCTCCTGGTCCATCCGGTGTGCTTTCATCTCGTGTCCCTCAGCGCCGCCCGATGCCGGGACGTCACACGGGGTGGAGTGTGACGTCCGACAACCACCCGGCCGGGAAGTGGGGCGGGGCGGGGCCGCGCGGGGGCGTCAACCCATGGTCTTGGCACCGTCGATGGCCTCGCGGAGGATGTCGGCGTGCCCCGCGTGCTGGGCGGTCTCGGCGATCAGGTGCAGCAGGACGCGGCGGACCGTCCAGCTCGCGCCGGCCTCGAACCAGGGGGCCTGCGGCAGCGGGTGGGCGGCGTCGAGGTCGTGCGTGGCGATCAGCTCGTCCGTCGCGGCGGCCACCCGGTCGTAGTCGGCGAGCAGCCCGGCGAGGGTCTCGCCGTCGAGCATGCGGAACTGGCCGGCCCAGTCGACGGGCTCGCTGTTCATCGCCTCGGCGCCGCCGACGGCGAACCGCATCCACCGGTGCTCGACCTGCGTCACGTGCTTGATCAGGCCGCCCGGGCACAGCTCGCTGACCGTGCTGCGGGTCGCGGCCTGCTCGTCGGTGAGCCCCGCGACGGTCTGCCGGAGGAAGCCGCGGTGCAGGCGCAGCGTCTCCACCAGGTCGGCCCGCTCACCGGTCAGCTGCTCAGTCGTGGTCATGCCGCCACCCCTCTTCACGGACGTCCGAACGGGGCTCAGGATAGGGCCGGCCACCGACAGAAACCGCGTCCCGCCGTGCCGGGTTTCCGCCAGCGGTTGCCGATTAGTCCGATCCGCGATCCACTGAACCACATGGGTGTCATCAAGGTGGGCACGTCGTCCTGGGCGGACCAGATGCTGCTGCGTTCCGGGTGGTACCCGCGCGCGGCGAACACCCCGGCCGGCCGGCTCGGCTTCTACGCCGGGCGGTTTCCCCTGGTCGAGGTCGACACCTCCTACTACGCCGTGCCCGTGCCCGAGACGACGCAGGGGTGGGTCGACGCCACGCCGGAGGGGTTCACCTTCGACGTCAAGGCGTTCAGCCTCTTCACCGGCCACCCGACCCCGGTGGCGGCGCTGCCCCGCGACCTGCGCCCGGCCGACGGCCCGAGCCGGATCCGGCGCCGGGACCTGCCGGCGACCGCGTACGACGAGCTGTGGGACCGGTTCCGGGCGGCGCTCGACCCGATCGCGGCGGCCGACCGGCTCGGCGCGGTCCTGCTCCAGTTCCCGCCGTGGCTGGCCCGCGGCGCCGCCGCCGAGCGGCGCATCGCCGAGCTGGCCGAGCGTTGCCAGCCGTGGCGGGTCGCCGTCGAGCTGCGCCACGGATCCTGGTTCGACGGCACGGCGGCGCTGGACACGCTCGGTTTCCTGCGGGAGCGCGACCTGTCGTTCGTCTGTGTGGACATGCCGCAGGGGCACCCCTCGTCGGTGCCGCCCATCCTGTTCGCCACGGCGGCGCTGGCGGTCGTCCGCTTCCACGGGCACAGCAGCGCCTGGGGGACCGGGGACAAGCAGGAGAAGTTCCGCTACGCGTACGGCGACGAGGAACTGCGCCGCTGGTCGGAGCTGCTGACCGAGCTGGCCGGGCAGGCCGGCGAGCTGCACGTGCTGTTCAACAACTGCTGCGGCGACCAGGCCCAGCGCGACGCGGACCGGCTGGCCGAACTGCTGGGCGTCGAACCGGCGGGGCGGGGCCGCCCGGCGCGGGCGGGAGCGGCGTCGCCCTCCTGACGGCGGGGGCCTGACCGGGCCGCGCCCCCGAGGCCGGGGGACGGCCGGGACGTACCGGGCCGCCGCCCACGTCGCTCAGGAGCGCCGGCCCCTGGTCCGTAGCGCGTCCTCTGTCCGCTCCTCGACGTCGGCGGCGTCGGGGAAGGTCCGCCGGGACGGCGCCGGGTCCGGGGGCGCGCCGGGTCCGGCCGGCAGCGTACGGGTCGGCTCGACCGGCCCGAATCCGTGCCGGCCCCCCTTCCCGGTCGGCCCCGCCGGCTCGCCGGCGCGGCGGTCCCCGCGCCGGCCCTCCGGCACGGCGGTCTCCTCACTTCCCTCGTCCATCGGGTCGTGCTCGCCGGTGCCCCAGGGCGGTTCCGCGTCGAAGCCGTCCCTGGTCACCCACGGGGTGATCGACTCCGGTGTGCGCCTGCCCCCGCTGCGTCCGTCTGCTGCCGCCATGGTCACCTCGCTGGTCGGGTCCGCCGCTACCGGCCCCGATTGCCCGTCCCGGGGCCGGTCATTCCTGCGCGGGCGCCCCGGCGGGGTCGTGCCGGGCGGACTCGCCCCGCCCGACCCCGGACGCGGAGCGGCGTCCCGCCGCCGAGGAGTCGGCGGGACGCCGGTGGGCAGGTCGCCCGGTCAGCGACCGGACATCGCCATCCGCCTCTTCTTGGCCGCCGCGCCCATCGCCATCACTGCTCCCATCCCCTTCGGCAGCCCGCCCGCGCGTCCGAGCATCCCCCGGAACACCTCGCCGGGCTTCTGCTGCTCGCCCATGTACGCGGTCACCACGATGAGCGCCCCCGTCAGCGCGGGCACCGCCCACTGGAGCATCCGCATCTTCCGCTGGCAGGACGCCACGTTCGACGGCGTCTGCGAATTGGGTTCGGTGACCCCCTCGACCGACGGGCCGCCGGCCTTCTCCAGCTTCATGCCGAGCAACCGGCTGTAGCCGGTCACCGCCAGCGCGCCGACTGTCAGCGCGGTCTTCAGGGTGCTGACCCGGGCGACTCCCGACTGCGCCGCCACCCGGGGGCTCTCCGTCACCAGTTCGCCGACGGCGCCCGCGAGGTGGGCCCCGATGGCGGCGGCGTTCACCGGCGTCCACCGGGCCCAGCCGGCCGAGGCCATCGGCAACCGCTGGGTCGAGTCGTTCATCTGTGCCGCCGCGCCGTTGACGCCGAACGCTCCCATCAGGGAGCCCCCGAACCAGGCCGCCAGGCCCAGATCGTGCATCGAGCGCAGTGCGGTGTGTCGTTCGGACATCTGATCCCCTTCCACCGTGTCGGGCGCTGCGGCATACCCGCCGCCCGGTCGGCTATGCCCGTCCGTCACCTGCCGATAGGGCGCGGTCACGCGGATACCGGGGTAGACCGGGAACCGGTGGCGTCGCCGCCCCGCGCCGCGGCGCGGACCCGTCCGGGCGGCGGCGGGTACGGCGGTCGCGCCGGCGACGGGGCGCGGCCGGGAGGAGTCGGCGGGGCCGGTGCGGGTAGATCCCGGGACGGACGATCCGAGCGAGAGGGGAAGAGGATGTCGCAGCCCGACGAGAGCCGGGAGAAGACCGCCTCCACCGACGCGGTGCTGATGCACCCGGGCAACGATCCGCGCAAGACGACGTCCCAGGTGCCGCCGCCACCCGAGCGCGGCGAGACCCGCGTCGAGCGGGACGGCGAGATGGTGCCCGTCGAGACCGACGAGTGACCGGGCCCCGGGCGGCGGGCACGCGGCACGCCGCCCGGGAGGCGTGCGGGCGACGGCGTGACGTCGGCGGGACCGACCCGACCGTGGCGCGCGGCGATCGGCCGAGGACGGCTCAGCGGGCCGGCAGGTCCGCGGCGAAGCGGGCCACCCGGTCCGCCAGCGGCGCGGCGGCGCGTACCCAGGTGAAGTGGTCCATCCGGGCGCCGGCCTGCGCCGCGGTGTAGCGCTCGCGCACGACGGGCGCCGCGGCCAGCTTCGCGCAGAGGTGGTCGAGCGTCTCGTGCGGCGTGTACTGGTCGTCGTCGACGCTGACCGCGAGCACGGGGCTGCGCAGCTCCCGGACGGCCGCCTCGGCGTCCACCCCGCCCAGGCGCGGGAAGCGGCCGGTCCGCGCGGTGTGCGCCCAGTCCCGGATCACCCCGCGCGCCTGCCGGCCGCCGAAGCCCCAGCCGGGCCAGACGCCGAGCAGCCGGGCCGTCGCCGCGATCCCCTGGGTGTACGGCAGGACGCCGTACCCGCGCAGGCCCGGGTAGCTGCGCCACCAGGGCATGCCGACGGCGACCAGAGCCAGCCCGTCGACGTCGTGGGCGCCGTGTACGGCGAGGTGCAGCAGCGCGGTCTGCCCGCCGAGGGAGTGCCCGAGCAGCACCGTCTTCCGACCGTCCCGCCGGGCCTTGAGTGCCGCCAGCACGGCGCCCACGTCGGCGGCGAGTTCCGCGTAGCCGTAGCGGCAGGCGCGGCTCGGCGCCGGCGTGCTCTCCCCGGTGCCGCGCAGGTCGGCCACCGCCACGGCGAGGCCGGCGGCGCGCAGCTCGGCGGCGAACGGCCGGTAGTAGCGTGCGCGCACCCCCATCGCGGGTGAGACCAGCACCAGCGGCGCGTCGGCGACGCCGTCCGGCTCGGGGTAGACCTGCAGCCCGATCCGGGCCCCGTCGACCTCGACGAACTCCTGCCGGTATTCCCCCGTCGCGTTCATCGCCCCAGGCTACGGTCCGAGGCTACCGGCGGGTAACCGAGGGGTGGCGCGGACCACCCGCGTCGTCGCCGCCTGCCGTGCCGCCGGCGGTCAGGCCAGGGCCGGGGCGGTCCGGCCGACCGTGCTGACGGAGGCGTAGACCGCGCTCAACTGCTCGGCGCAGCGTTTCCACGAGTACCGGCTGCGGACCCGGTCCAGCGCCGCCGTGGCGTACGCGAAGCGGCGGACCTTGTCGGCGAGCAGCCGGCGGATCGCGGTACCCAACGCCCGGGGGTCCCGGGGCGGCACGAGGTCGCCGGTGAGGCCGTGGACGACCGTGTCGGCGATGCCGCCGACATCCGAGCCGACGACGGGTACGCCGCAGGCCATGCCCTCGAGCGGGGCCAGCCCGACCGGCTCGTACCAGGGGGCGGCCACCAGGAGGTCGGCCGAGCGGTACCAGCAGGCCAACTCCGCGCGGGGCACCGCGCCGACCAGCTTCACCCGGTCGGCCACCCCGCAGGACTCGGCGAGCGCCCGGAGCCGGCGGGCGAAGCCGTCCGTGGGGAGCACCCGCGCCGGCGGGCCGCCGACCACCACGCACTCCGCGTCGGGCACGGCCGGCAGGGCCCGGATGACGTCCTGGAAGCCCTTGCGTTCCACCATCCGGCCGACGGTGACGATCCGCCGGCGCGTCGGGTCGCGCGGGGCGACGGGCCCGTCGGGGCGGAAGACCTCCTGGTCGACCCCGCAGGGGACCAGCACCATCCGGGACCGGGGCACGCCGAGGCGGACCAGCTCGCCGATCTCGTCCTGGCACTGCACGACGATCCGGTCGGCGGCCCGGCCCAGGGCCCGCTCGTAGCCGATCCGGCCTGGTGGACTGGTGTCCCGGGCGCCCTGCTGCCGCCGCTCGACGGTGCCGAGCGAGTGGTACGTCAGCACCACCGGAACCCCGGTGCGCCGGCCGGCGTGCAGGGTGGCCAGGCCGCTCATCCAGTGATGGGCGTGCGCCACGTCCGGCGTCCAGTCGCCGTCGCGCCACTGACCGGCCAGCCAGCGCCCGAACTCGCCCAGGTGCGGCATCAGCTGACTCCCGGGCAACCGCAGCGCCGGCCCGGCCGGCACGTGGCACACCTGGTAGCCGTCCGGAGTGGAGACGGTGTCGGGTTGGGCGGCGGCCTCCCGGCGAACGTAGACGCGGACGTCGTGCCCCTCGCGCACCAGTGCGGCGGCCTGCTCCGCCACCCGCGTGTGCCGCCCGCCGGCCTCCCCGAGGACGGCGAGCGGGCTGGCGTGCTCCGAGATCATCGCGATGCGCATGTCTTCCTCCATCGGCCGGCCCGGTCGTCGGGGAACGGGTCGCGCCGCGGACGGTGCCGCCCCGCGAGCCCGTCGCACCCGCATGCGGAGTCCCCTACCCCGGGCCTTGTCGCCTAACCGCCGGCCCGCCGAGTTCTCGGCGGGCCGCCCGGCCGGCGGCGCGGACCCGGCCGGTGGTGGGGCGAACCGCCTCACCGCCGGTGGCCGGTCGGTCGCGGAGGGTCAGTTCCGGTCGTCGCGGAGCATGCCCGGGCCGAACACCTCGTAGGCGATCCGCTCCGCCGGCACCCCCCGCCGCAGCAGGCCACCCCGGACGGTGTTCATGAACGGCAGCGGCCCGCAGAGGTGCACGTGGGCGTCGGGGGAGAGCGGGATCAACGCGGGGTCGACCCGGCCGCCGGCCACCTCGGCGGCCAGCCCGGCCAGCTCGGCGTCGGTGACGTCCTCGTACCACAGGGCGGTGCGCAGGTTGGGCAGCGCGGCGTGCAGACGTGGCAGTTCGCCGCGGAACGCGTGCGCCGCGCCGGCCCGGTCGGCGTGCACCAGCACCACCGGGCGGTGCGGCTCGGTGGCTGCCAGGTGCTCCAGGGCGGACATCGCCGGGGTCAGCCCGATACCGGCGCTGACCAGCAGCAGCGGGCCCTCCCCGGCCACCGCGCTGACCTCGCCGAAGGGCGGGCTGAGCCGGAGGGTGTCGCCCTCGGCCACGTGCTCGTGCAGGAAGGTGGAGACCATGCCGTCGGGGCCGGCGCCGGTGCCGCGTACCCGCTTGACGGTGATCCGCCAGTGGTCGGCCCCCGGCCGGCCGGAGAGGCTGTACTGGCGGATCTGCTGCCCGCGACCCTCGTCCAGGTCGACGGCGACCGAGGCGTACTGGCCCGGGACGAAGGCGGGCACCGGGCCGCCGTCGGCCGGGACCAGGGTGAACGAGACGACGTCCACCGCCTCGGTGACCCGACCGGTGACCCGCCAGTCCCGCCAGACCGACGCGCCCTCGGCGAGCCCCGCCCCGACGTAGAGGCGGGCCTCCCGGGCGATCAGCTCACAGGCCAGCAGCCAGTACACCTCGTCCCAGGCCGCCGCGACCTCAGGGGTGACCGCGTCGCCGAGCACCTCGCCGACGGCGGCGAGCAGGTGCCGGCCGACGATCGTGTACTGGTCGGGGGTGATGCCGAGCGAGGCGTGCTTGTGCGCGATCCGGTCCAGGATCGGGCCCCACGGCGCGTCGCTGCCGCCGGTCAGGTGTTCCGCGTACGCGACCACGGAGGCGGCGAGCGCGGCCTTCTGCGCCCCGGTCGCCTGGTTGCCGCGGTTGAAGATGTCGAGCAGCTCCGGGTGGGCGTCGAACATCCGCTGGTAGAACCGGCCGGTGATCGCCTCGCCGTGCGCCTGCACGGCGGGCAGGGTCGCCGTCACCACTGCTGTTGAGGACTCCGAGAGCACGACTTGTCTCCTTATGCGCTGAACCGCTCGGACCCCGCCAGCAAAACAGGAATTCGAGATACCTCTTTAGGGCCGAAGGTCCCGGGTCGGGGGTCGGGTGGATCACAGATCGCGTCCGTCGGCCCGTGGTGGGGCGCGTCGGCGCTGGCTAGGGTCGGGACGTGAAGCTCAACCGGTCCACCGACATGGCGCTGCGGATCGCGATGCTCACCGCCGCGAACCCACGGCGGATGACCGTGGACGAGCTGGCCGACCAGCTGGCGCTGCCCCGCAACCACGTGGCGAAGGTGGTGCAGCGGTTGCAGCGGCTCGGCGTGCTGGTCACGATCCGGGGCCGCTCCGGCGGGGTCGCCTTCGCCGAGGGCGGCCACGAAACCACGGTCGGGCGGGTGGTCCGGGCGTTCGAGGGCGACGACGAGGTGGTGTCCTGCGACGAGCCGGCCTGCTCGCTGCGCGCGGCCTGCCGGCTCCGGGACGAGCTGCGTCGGGCCCGTGACGCCTTCCTTGCCGTGCTGGACGGGGTGACCCTCGGCGGCCTCGTCGACGGCCCGACAGGTCCGGTGCTGCTCGCCCTCGGCATGCCCCGCCCCGCCCCGGGACGTGACTGATCCGGGCGCGGACGCGGCGGAACCCCGCGCCGGGCGGCACGGGGTTCCGGGACGCGGTCGGGGTCAGGACACGGTGACGGAGCCGTCGGCGGCACGGACGCAGGCCACGGAGCGGGCGCCGGTGGCGGCCGCGCCGGTCAGGCACTGCCCGAGCACGTGGTGGCCGGCGGCGTTGGGGTGCCAGGACTCCTGGCAGGTCTGGAAGTAGCTCACGCAGGTGTTCGCGATCCGCTGGATGGCGATCTTGTCCTTGCCGGCGAGGCTGGTGACGAAGACGCCGTTCGGTGGGCTGTCCTGGAGCCGGATCGGGGTGGCCAGCGCCCCGGTCGGGCTGGCCCCGGACTCGCAGAGCCGGGCGCCGTCGAAGGCCCGCTGCACGTTGAGGTGGACCAGGTCCGCGCCGGGGAACTCGGCGGCCAGGGCGTCGCGGGTGGACCGCACCAGGGTGCCCAGGCCCTGCGAGAAGCGGTGCCCCGGCAGCAGGCTGGCCCGGTGGATCGGGCAGCCGGCCGCGTACCGCTCGGCGCCCAGCGCGCGGAACTTGTCCCGGGTGTCGTCCCGGCTGTCCTCGCTGTGGAAGCTCGGCTCCAGGTCGAACGGCAGTGGGTTGGTGTAGTCCTGGAAGACGATCCGGTGCTGGCCGTCGGCGTCGATCTCGCGCAGCGTGGTGAGCAGTTGGCGGACGGCCGAGGTGGTCTCCGCGGTTGCGGCGCTCCACTGGGCGGCGGTGGCCAGGTCGGCGTCCGTGCAGGGCTCCTGCTCGACCGGCCCGCCCAGGTAGGCCCAGAACTCCCACCAGCCGGTCCAGGCGTCGGCGATGAACCGGTTGGCGCACTTCTCGGCGACATCGCCGAAGGTGAACGAGCTGTTGTTCGAGCCGAGGCCGAGCAGCACCAGGTCGATGTCGTGGGTTCGGCCGACCGCGCGGAGCTGGTCGAGCTGGGCGGCCACCTGCCGGCCGCCGGCCCGGGCCGACGAGGCGGTGGCGATGTCGTGCGGCTGGCCGCCGGAGCACGCGAGGTTGAACCGGTCCTGGATGCCCGGCAGGCTCGCCCGGTGCAGCGAGGCGTTCGCCGAGCGGTGACAGAAGAACGCGTTGCTGTTGGGCGCGGTCCAACCCGGGAAGCCCTGGGCGACCCCGGTGACGTCGACCACCGGGGTGTACGCCCCGGCGCCCTCGCCGCTGATGAAGCTGTCGCCGAGGGCGACCGCGGCGGTGGGTGGCGCCGCCGCGGCCGGGGCGGGCAGCCCGACGGCGGTCGACAGTGCGGCGGCGGCGACGGCGAGCGCCGCCGCGAGAGTCGTACGACGGAACCTGGACATGACGTCCTCCATCTGTCCATCGAAATGTGAAAGATCCTCTCGGCCGCGATCCCATCATCTCGATACGACGGACGTCAATGGCTTGGCGCAGAATGATCCGACGCGGGAGCGCCGGCCCGGTACCCGGGTCCGCCTCCACCTGGCAGCAGCCCCTCCCGGCGTCGACGCTCCCGAGCGGGCCGCCCTGCTCGACCGGATCGCCGGCCGGATCCTCGCCCTCGCACGCGGGCGGCTGCGGGTCGGCGTGGATGGGCCACCGCCGCCGGCAGGACGAGCTTCGGTCACGAGCTGGCCGAACGGATCAGCGCCGCCGGCCGGCCCGTGCGTCGCGCCGGCCTGGACGACGTCGAGCGCCCCTGGGCGGGTCGCGGCCGGGGCGCCCGGGTGTTCAGGCGGGTCGGTGGAACTCGGCGCGCCAGCGGCGGACGCCCGCGGCGTCGTCGTGGGCCTCGACCCGGACGGGTGTCAGCCCACCAACGGCGAAACCGTCGACCTCGGCGCGGGTCAGCGGCCACGGTGGACCTGCCGGCGGGGCCTCGTCGTCGTCGCGCCCGGCGGCGATCACCAGCAGCGTGCCGCCCGGCGCGACCAGCGCCGCCACCCCGGCGGTCGCGGCGGCGCGGAGCCGCGTCGGCAGCGCCTGGACCGTCATGCTCTCCACCACCAGGTCGAAGCGGTGCCGCCACCCGGACGGCGGGTCGAACAGGTCGGCGACCCGGTAGTCGACCGGTGAGCCCGGGTGCCGCTCCCGCGCCGCACCGACGGCGGTGGGGGAGATGTCGAAGGCCACCGTGGCGAAGCCGAGCCCGGCGACGTGCTCGGCGTCCCGGCCGTAACCGCAGCCCACCACGACCGCCCGTCGACCCGCTCCGGTGAGGCCGCGCTCCGCGGTCCACCCGACGAGCATCCCGTGCGGTGCGTCCCGGTCCCACGGCACGACCGCGTCGCCCGCGTCGCCTCGACGTAGAGCCGATCGAACCAGCCGGTCGGGTCGCCCGCCGCGAGCGACTCCGCCGACAGCCGGTCCGCCCGCTCCGCTCTGCTCATCCCGGTCTCCCCGCGCGCCCGGTGCCCCTGTCGGGCACGACCGCCGGTGAGCCTACGGGCCGGCACCGTCACCCAGGTCTTCGCCAAGCCCTCCGGCGGCTTCGTCGCGGAGTCCGCCGCCGTCCCGCAGCGGGTCCGCCAGGGCGACGGGTCCTGGGCCGACGTCGACCTCACCCTGCGCCGCGACGGCGCGGGCGGCTTCCGCCCGGCGGTCTCCCCGGCCGACGTGCGGTTCTCCGCCGGCGGTCACGGCCCGGCCACCACGCTGACCAGCGGTGGGAAGTCCCTGACCCTCGCCTGGCCGGGGGAGTTGCCCGCGCCGGTGGTCAGCGGGGACGCCGCGACCTACCCCGAGGTGCTGCCCGGGTGGACCTGGTGCTCCGGGCCACCCACACCGGCTTCACCCATGTGCTCACGGTGAAGACCCCGCAGGCGGCCGCGAACCCGGCCCTGCGGGAGATCCGCTTCGACCTCGGCGGCGACGTGCGGGTCCGGCGTGACGCCGACGGCTCGCTGCGGGCGCTGGCCGGGGCGGCCGAGGTGGCACGCAGCGCGCCGGCCGAGATGTGGGACTCGACCACGGCCTCCGCCACCGGCCGGTCGGCCGCGGGGAAGTCCTCCGGCTCGGCGGTGACCGCCGGCGCCCGCTCCACCAAGGCGCCCGTGACGGGCGTCAGCGGCGGCAAGTCGTACGCGTGGCGCGCCCGCAGCACCGACCCCGCGCCGTACGGCCTGCTCAGCCCCTGGTCGGCGTGGTGCGAGTTCACCGTCGACGACAACGCCCCGACGGTGACCGTCGACCCGGTCACCAACCCCGCCCCGCCCGGCCAGTTCTACACCTACAAGCTCCGCTCGCCCGACTCCGACGTGGTGACCTTCCGCTACGGCTGGACCAGCCCGCCCACGGAGGAGGCGGAGGCCGGCACCACGCTCGGCTACCCCGGGAAGACCGTCTCCGTGACGCTGACCACCCCGGCGTACGGCACGAACACCCTGTACGTGGCGGCCGTGGACAGTGCCGGGAACGTCGGGTACGGCTCCCTTGTTATCCAGGTGGACCCGCCCGCGGCCGGCTGACCCGCGAACCGGTCACGGCGCCGCCGGGCGCCGGATCCGGACAGAGCACGCGACGACGCCGCCGAGGCCCGCACCACACGACGTGGTGCGGGCCTTGCTGCGGGGCGCCGTCGTCCTGTCGCATCTCCCGGTTAGGCTCGCTGCGGCGCGCCGGCCGACCGCCGATGTCGGACGCGGCACCACACCGCCGAGACCTGGGAGTACGACCAGTTGACCGCAGAGCCTGAGACCCTGTACGGGGCCGACGACCTCACGCACCTCGAGGGGCTGGACGCCGTCCGCAAGCGGCCCGGCATGTACATCGGCTCCACCGACAGCCGTGGCGTGGGTCACCTCGTCAACGAGATCCTCGACAACTCCACCGACGAGGGCGTCGCCGGCCACGCCTCGAAGGTCGAGGTGACGCTGCACGCCGACGGCTCTGTCCAGGTCGACGACGACGGGCGGGGCATCCCCACCGACGTGCACGCCAAGTCCGGCATCTCCGGCGTCGAGCTGGTGCTGACCCGGCTGCACGCCGGCGGCAAGTTCGGCGGCTCCGGCTACAAGACCTCCGGCGGCCTGCACGGCGTGGGCGCCTCGGCGGTCAACGCCCTGTCCCGCCGGTTCGACGTCACGGTCCGCCGGGGCGGCAAGATCCACGCGATGTCGTTCCGGCACGGCGTGCCGGGAATCTTCGACGGCGACGGCCCCGAGGCGGCCTTCACCCCGGGCCCCGGGCTCCAGATCGTCGGCGCGATGAAGCGCGGCCAGCGCACCGGCACCTCGATCCGCTGGTGGCACGACGCGCGCTACTTCGAGACCGGCGCCGCGCTGGACGCGGACGCCGTCCGGATGAAGCTGCGCAACACGGCCTTCCTGGTCCCCGGCGTGAGCTACACGCTGCGCGACCACACCGGCGAGGAGCCGACCGAGGAGCGCTTCCACTACCCCAACGGCCTGACGGACATGGTGGAGTTCCTCGCCCCGGCCGGCGACCGGCCGGTCTCCGGCACGCTGCTGGTCACCGGCGAGGGCACCTACCGGGAGAACGCCGCCGACGCCAACGGGGTCATGCAGTCCAACGTGCAGCGGCGGGCCGAGGTCGAGGTGGCCTTCCGCTGGGGCACCGGCTACGAGCGCACCGTCGAGTGCTTCACCAACACCATCCGCAACGCCCACGGCGGCACCCACCGCAAGGGCTTCGAGCGGGCCCTGGCGCGTACCCTCGCCGACGCGGTCCGCAACACGCGTGGCCTGCTGAAGGCCAAGGAGGACCCGCCCACCCTGGACGATGTCCTGGAGGGCATGACGGCGGTCGTCCACGTCCGGATCCCGGAGCCGCAGTTCACCTCGCAGACCAAGGACGAGCTCTCCACGGCCGGCATCACCAAGGTGATGCAGTCGCTGGTCGAGCAGCACCTGAAGTCCTGGCTGGAGGACCGGCGGACCAAGGCCGAGGCGCGCACGGTCCTGCAGAAGATCGTCGACGCGGCCCGGGTGCGGCTGACCCAGAAGCAGCAGAAGGACGCCGCCCGGCGCAAGACCGCCCTGGAGGGCGCGTCGATGCCGGCCAAGCTGGTCGACTGCCGCGCGGCGGGCATCGAGCGCAGCGAGCTGTTCATCGTCGAGGGCGACAGCGCCCTCGGGACAGGTCGACTTGCCCGGTCTGCCGAATACCAGGCGCTTCTTCCTATCCGGGGCAAGATCCTCAACGTGCAGAAGGCCAACCTCCAGCAGGTGCTCGACAACGCCGAGTGCGCCGCCATCGTGCAGGTGCTCGGCGCCGGCTCCGGCCGCACCTTCGACCTCTCGGCCATGCGGTACGGCCGGGTGCTGATCATGGCGGACGCCGACGTGGACGGCGCTCACATCCGCACCCTGCTGATCACGCTCTTCGCCCGCTACATGCGGCCGCTGATCGAGGCCGGCCGGCTCTACGCGGCCATGCCGCCCCTGCACAAGATCACCACGAAGGGGCGCAACCCGCAGACGATCTACACCTACACCCAGGCGGAGATGGAGGCGACCGTCCGCAAGCTGGAAAAGGCCGGCAAGCAGATCGTCACCCCGATCCCGCGCTTCAAGGGTCTCGGCGAGATGGACGCCGACGAGCTGTGGGAGACCACGATGAACCCGGCCACCCGGGCGGTCCGCCGGATCACCCTCGACGACGTCGACGCCGCCGAGCGGATCCTCGAGCTGCTGATGGGAGAGAAGGTCGAGCCGCGCCGCAACTGGCTGATCGACTCCGCCGACCGGGTCGACCGCGAGGCGATCGACGCATGACCAGGCCCGCCACCACCCGTCCGGAAGAGAGCTGACCGATGGCACGCCGCAAGGACGACCGCGCCAAGGTGGACCTGTCCGCCTTCGACCAGGCCGGCGCGCGGGTCTTCGACAACCCGCTGGTCACCGAGGTCTCCGACTCCTACCTGGAGTACGCCTTCTCGGTGATCCACTCGCGGGCGCTGCCCGACGCCCGCGACGGCCTCAAGCCGGTGCACCGGCGCATCCTCTGGTCGATGTACGAGCAGGGGCACCGCCCCGACCGGGGGCACGTGAAGTCCGCCCGCATCGTCGGCGACGTCATGGGTAAGTACCATCCGCACGGCGACACCGCGATCTACGACGCGATGGTCCGGCTCGCCCAGGACTTCTCGCTCAACGCTCCGCTCATCGACGGGCACGGCAACTTCGGCAGCCCGGACGACGGGCCGGCGGCGGCGCGCTACACCGAGGCCCGGATGTCGCGGGAGGCCATGCTGCTCGTCGGCGAGTTGGGCGAGGACACGGTCGACGTGGAGCCCAACTACGACGGCTCGCTGACCCAGCCCACCGTGCTGCCCGCCGCCTTCCCCAATCTGCTGGTCAACGGCGCGTCGGGGATCGCGGTCGGCATGGCGACGAACATGATCCCGCACAACCTCGGCGAGGTGGTCTCCGCCGCCCGCTGGCTGATCAACCACCCGGACGCCACGCTGGACAAGCTCATGGAGTTCGTCCCCGGGCCCGATCTGCCCACCGGTGGCCTGCTGCTCGGGCTCGACGAGGTGCGCCGTGCGTACGAGACCGGGCGCGGCGTGGTCCGCATGCGGGGCCGGGTGGAGATCGGCCCGCTGGAGGGCAGCCGGGGCCGGCAGGCGATCACGGTCGTCGAGCTGCCGTACGGCGTCGGCGCGGAGAAGGTCATCGCCGCGATCACCAACGAGGTCAACAAGACCAAGCGGCTCACCGGCATCGCCGACGTCAAGGACCTCACCGACCGGGAGAGCGGCACCCGCCTGGTCATCGAGTGCAAGGTCGGGGTCAACCCGCAGGCCCTGCTCGCCGACCTCTACCGGCTCACCCCGCTGGAGCAGTCGTTCGGCGTCAACAACCTGGTGCTGGTCGACGGGCAGCCGCAGACCCTCGGGCTGAAGGCGCTGCTGGAGGTCTTCCTGGCCCACCGCTACGAGGTGGTGACCCGGCGCAGCTCCTACCGCCGCCGCAAGCGCGAGGAGCGGCTGCACCTGGTCGACGGTCTGCTGATCGCCCTGCTCGACATCGACAAGGTGGTCAAGCTGATCCGGGCCAGCGAGGACGCCCAGGCCGCCAAGGACGGCCTGATGCAGAAGTTCAAGCTCTCCGAGATCCAGGCCACCTACATCCTGGACACTCCGCTGCGCCGGCTGACCAAGTACGACCGGATCGAGCTGGAGGCCGAGCAGGAGAAGCTCCGCACGGAGATCGCCCAGCTCTCCACGATCCTCGACGACCCGAAGGTGCTGAAGAAGGTCGTCTCCGACGAGCTGGCGGCGGTGGTGAAACAGTTCGGTGCCCCGCGCCGCACCACGCTGGTCGACGGCGACCTCAAGGAGGTGCTGGCGGCCTCCGCGCCGGCCGGCCCGCTGGAGGTCGCCGACGACCCGTGCCAGGTGATCCTGTCCGCGACCGGGCTGGTCGCCCGGACTGCGGCGGAGTCGGAGGAGGCGTCCGAGGGGCGCCGGCGGCACGGCCGCGTCAAGCACGACGCCGTACGCGCCGTCGTCCACTCCACCGCCCGGGGCCGGGTGCTGCTGGTGACCAGCGCCGGCCGCGCGTTCAAGGTCGACGTGCTGCCGCTGCCGGTGCTGCCCGAGCAGGCCGGGACGGTGTCGCTGCGCGGCGGGATGGCGGCCGCCGAGCTGGTGCCGCTGGAGCCGGGGGAGACGGTGGTCGGGCTGGCGCCGCTGGGGGCGACGGCCGAGGGCTCCCCGGGGCTGGCGCTGGGCACCCGGCAGGGCGTGGTCAAGGTCTGCGCGCCGGAGTGGCCCGTCCGCTCCGACGAGTTCGAGGTGATCGGCCTGCGCGAGGGCGACGAGGTGGTCGGGGCGACCTGGCTCACCGACGGCGCGGAGACGCTCACCTTCGTCACCTCGGAGGCGTCGCTGCTGCGCTTCTCCGCCGGGCTGGTCCGTCCGCAGGGCCTCAAGGGCGGCGGCATGGCGGGCATCAACCTGCCGGCCGGCGCGCGGGTGGTCTTCTTCGGCGCGGTCCGCACCGACGACCCGGGTCACGGCGAGCCGATGGTGGTCACCTCCACGGGAGCCACGGTGAAGGTGACGCCGTTCCAGGCGTACCCGGCGAAGGGGCGGGCGACCGGCGGGGTGCGCGCCCACCGCTTCCTCAAGGGTGAGACCGACGTGGTGGTCGCCTGGGTCGGGTCGCGTCCGGTGGGCGCGACCGCCACCGGCGAGCCGGTGGAGCTGCCGGCGGCGGACCCGCGCCGCGACGGCTCCGGCTTCGCCGTCATGCTCGGCCCGACCGTCGTCGGCCACCAGGTCGAACGCGACTGACCCCCCCCGGACGTGGGGGGGGGGCGGGGGGGCGGGGGGCCCCCCCGCCCCCGCCCCCGCCACCACCCCCCACCCCCCGGCCCCGGCCCCGGCGGGCCACACCCCCACCACCACGCACCGCAACCCACCCCCCCACCACGACCCAACACCTCACCGAGTACTACACCTACCACCG